>PIVM01000004.1 GCA_003353945.1 Gammaproteobacteria bacterium | reverse complement strand
TGTTTATATATCATCTAGATGCTTGGAAACAAAAACCCTACAAGGCTTCATTATAAGCTCTATTTATAGCGCTTTGAATTGCCAATTACGAGGGAAGAATCAATGAGACGCTGCACTAGACTGGGAGCTAAGACTGAAAAAATTTCCGCGACCCTCGGTAGGCATAAGCCTAGCATCTGAAGACATGCTAATATCCGGCTGTTCGCTCTGTAGATACGGCATATTTATCCCGATAATATAGTCAATTTGTATCTTTATAATTATCAGTGACCTCTTTGGATTGAGCATGAAAACATTGCCTTTTTCTATTATTTTACTGTTAACTGGATGCTCGATTATTCCATCCCATACATATATTATTGAAGGAACAATAATGAAGGACGGTAGCGTATCTGAGAAAGAAACAATCAGATTTTTGTCAACCAGCATCAATGAGTTCTACCTGACGTTGAAAAGACTGCAAGAAGAGCGTGTTGCCGTCTTAATGGCAAGTGATCTATTAGCAGAAGTTGAGTCGCGACTTAGGGCCGCGGAAATAATAGGTTGGCGCTGTCAAAAAATGGCAGCATCAAACATTTTGGCTCTATTGATCGCCTTCAATAATGATCCTGCAGGATCAGCCAGGTCCTAAAGGTCAGTTGATTATGAGAAATGGCGATATACATTTTTTTGTGATGCCAGGGAGTTCTTCAGAACACAGAACAGTCCAGAATACGGAAATAAAATTGCTCAGGCCTACGTTCAGTACTTTGGTAAAAGAGAGCGGGGAAGCTACAGTGACCGCTGGATCGCAGCGAAAGAAGCATTTTTTGTTTTTGGTAGTACCAAGCAGGGGGCTATGAGCTCTACTATTGTCAGTTTTGCACGGATCGACGATACTCAGTATTTTATGCAAAAAAATGGCGGTAAAGTTAAGTCATATACCAATATAACACCCGAAATATTAGATAGTTACAACCGAAAAGCTCGAAAAGCGTTTCGAATGCCTATGCACTCCGCAATGGGGTCTCATAAGGAAAAATCATCAAGTACTAGTTAAGGAAACACATGCTGTAGACTCAACTGGAAATCATCGACATTAATCAGAATGAACATGCATGCACTATAATTTCACAGTATCTCAGAATACCGCTAACGAAAAATACTTTCCGCTTTTTGCAAAAATTACTTGAATAGCCCAGAAGTATTAACTAAACAATAATGAGGCAGCAAAAAAATCAATAGGGAATCATACCTGTCAGTAGGGTAATTACATGGTCAGTTTCGCCGCATTATCACTTCGTCACAAAATTCTCAGTATCGCACTTATCGGAGCGATAGGATTTCTTTCCTATTTAGCTCACACTTACAGCACCGCCAACTTGAACGACCAGCGTCTAAGCAAAATTCAGCAGGTTAACTTTCCTATTTTGGACCGGATTGGCAAATCCTGGCTGAGATTGTCAGCGGCAAAGAGCAATATGCAAACTGCTATTGGCGAAAATGAACTGGAACTAATTGCTAAGGCGAAAGCAGAGCAGGAGGCATTGAATGAAATGCTGGAAGAAATTGCCACTTTAGAGCCTGGTTATGCCGATGAAATGTCGGCACTGACTGAAAGTTTCGAACAGTATATGGACAGTTCAGAGGGACTGGCTCGGGCAATGATGGATGGTTCGGCTGGATTTGAGCAACTAGCACAATCAGCCCAGAAAATGAACAGCCTCTACTCCTCCTTTACTCAGGATTTACAAAGTTTTCGTGACAAAGCCTACAACGATTTTGCTCTCGGCTTACAGCAGGCCAAAGATGAAAGTCTCAACGCAGTGGTTACCGGTATCACTATAGGTATGGTCGTTATCTTTGTATTGATTGCTACCGCTTGGTTAATATCTAATTCCATTACCACAAATATCAACCTCATCATTAAAAACCTGTCCAGCATGGCAACAGGCAAGGGGGACCTGACAGTAAGGCTCAGCACTAGCGCAAAGGATGAGGTGGGCGAGCTGGTCAATCAGTTCAATGCATTTATTACTCACCTGCAACTGATGGTTAAAGTGCTAGCCAACCTGGCCAAGGGTGTTACTGAACGAACGGATGAAGTTGGCGAAATTGCCCTTCGCACCAAAACGGGCATATTGGATCAGCAATCTGAAATTCATCAGGTTGCAGCGGCTGTCACCGAGATGGCACAAACGGCCCATGAAGTAGCTAAGAACGCCCATGAAGCTTCTAAATCCACAGATCAGGCAGACAGGGAATCTCAAAATGGCCAACAAGTTGTTCAAAAAAATGTTGTCGTTATCACCGATTTAACTAATGAAATTGAAAGTGCTCGCCAGGTTATCCAAAACCTGGCTGGAGAGATTCAGCAGATATCATCTGCCTCGCAAGATATTCTTTCCATAGCAGAACAAACGAATTTGCTGGCACTCAATGCAGCCATTGAGGCAGCCCGCGCAGGGGAGCAGGGCCGGGGCTTTGCTGTTGTTGCCGATGAAGTGCGCACCTTGGCTGCCAGGACCGGTCAATCCACTAAGGATATCAGTGATATTATCAATCGCCTGCTGACGGGTGCCAAGCAGGCAGTTGAAGTAATGGAGCGCTCTAGAGAACGCGCTCTTAGCTCAGCGACTCAATCAAGAACAACAGGAGAATCTCTGAATTCCATTCTTGAGGCAGTTAATGCTATTAATGAAATGAATATTCTTGTTGCCAGCTCAGCAGAGGAGCAAAGTGCTGTTGCAGAAGAAGTGAGTATCAATATTTCGCGCATCAACGATGTATCGGACAACACAGCTAATGAAGCCAAAGCAACAGCCAATGCAGCAAGTGCACTCTCAGAGCAGGCAAATCAACTGCAGAGTATCGTGAACGAATTTCGCGTATAGCAGTAATTTGTTTGCTTGAAATATGTGCCTCTTTTAGCACCAAGCCCAGCTATTCCCCCGCAACTTTTTGCGCCATAGCATTAGTAATCGCATCGAAAAATTGAGTTTCCCGCAGTCTGAAGCCCGCAACATTGCCAGCTTTACTTAGCCAACGTGCTTTTCACTAGAAAAGAGCCCTCAGCCAAAGAAAAGAGCCCTCAGCTAGAGAGAAGAGCCCTCAGCTAAAAAGAAGAACCTTCTGCTAGAAAAAACCTTCAGCTAAAAGAGGTCTTCTATGTTTTGCATTTCAGAGTGAGTGCAACGTAGTGTGTTCTCAACACATATAACAGTGCGGGTGACATCACTATAAAGGCAAGAGTCCAATTTACATAATTATTTGGTGCAAATAGAGCCTCTACCGCCAGCATGCCATTGCCAATGTAGCAACCTACTATCGCGACAACAACAAGAATTCCCGCTACGCACAGCCATATCCGAATAAGAAATCGGAGAATTTTGTCAAAGTAGTTGCTGTTTTTCTGCCGAGCCTTCAGCTCAGTCCGGAATGCTTGTAGTGTTTCCGCATATCTTTTGAAAAACAGCACATGACAAAGGATAGCGATAGGAATAAAAACCACTGGCCCAATCTGATGATAAGCCAAGTCATATGCTATAAATACATACAAGTACACAATAACAAATGCAACAAGACTATAAATAATATACCTTGGTAACTTTCGTTCTGGTGCTAGAGGTAGTACAAAGGTCAACCAGTAGAGACAACACATTCCATTGATTACCACAAAAAAACCGAAAATCAACGTGAGCGGCATCCAAAATATAAAAAATAAGCCTATTAATAGGCGAGTACTCGCAGGAATAAGAAGCAAAAGACCAACAAGGCGAAAAATATCAATAATAAACAGTTGTTGTTGGCCAGGATTTAAATGGGCTGCTGTTGAAGAAAAATTTGTCATTTCAAACTTATAATACGTAATGAAAGTTAGATGGTATTTGAGCAGGAGCTCCCCTTTTTACCATTGCCAACATCATTGCCAGCTATGAACCTATTCGTAACATCAAAGCATATCTTCTTCTCGTTACGCTTCGGCGCAGATATCCTCGCCTTGAGTTTCACTATCAGCTAGGAGACTTGATGTGCCCAATATATCAACAGGCAATTGTATAGCCCAATTATGATTAATCAAGACAATCAATCTTTAGCATGATTGAAAAAACACATCATCGCAAGAAGCGTTAACAAGAGCAATAACCTATTTCCCGATCCTATTTCCCGATCCTATTTCCCGATCCTACTGCCCCTACCTTGTCACAATTAACTCATTGAAAATCATCAATATTTGCTATACCCTCTTAGAAATCCCACATGAGCTATTGAACTATTGAATAAGGCAAAATACATGCTGAGCTTATGATAAATGAGCCTATTCTGGCCGGGATGATGTGAATGTAGAAGTACTTTCCCGATTTTTCACCTGTAATTCGAACTGCTTATGTAAGAAATCTCTTACACTCTTTTACTAATATTTCCCATTCCATCCACTTCGACAATCTGGATAATGGAACCCGTACCAAGGAAGTACATGGCTCATACGGATTTGAGCTAAACAAGGAGTGTTTAAATTAAGAAGCCGGGCATTAGCCCGGCTTTTTATTGCCTGAAATTTCTTCCGGCCAACCATATTTTGATATACTCCGCTGTTTTGTATACCAAAGCAGCCTATGCGTTTTTTAAACCAACTTCGTCAACAATCTCATGACAAACATGGGCTTAAGCTCTGTTATCTGCTTCACGTTGGCCAAAATTCAAACAATGCCCATCTGCAGCTGTACTTGGCTGAATTTGAGCACGGACAGCTGAAAAACCAAGAACAACCCTATGAGATTCAAGCATCACATTTGAAAACACCGCCCGCTTTTCTGGGCATTCATGACATAGCCCTGATACAACAACTCTTGCAAGACCGACCGAACAAAGGCCCTTTAACCCAGTATCAAGCCTCCCCATCCATCTACTCCATTGCAAAATGCAGCTCGGTTTTTCTCGCACGATTGTTGGAGACTGGCCGTTGCTTTATAGAACAACCCCAAGGAAACTGGCTATCTGTGCATCAAGGTGAAGATCATCAAATTAAGCCGTTCTGGCATTTCGATGCTTATGGCGCTCAAATTCTCCGATGGCAGAACGACTCGTCACTGCAGCTGTTTTTTATCTCAAATATTCCCTTTGTCTTACAGAGTAAAACGCAGTCCATTCACCGAGGAAGCGGTACGCTGTCAAGCGATGCAATCGGCGAACTACGTCGTTGCCAACACGCAGTAAGCCTTTATGATGTCAGCGAATTTATCTCCCTCAACCAAGAGCGGTGGCAAGCTCTACATTTACCCCTTCCCCTTGAGCCATCGCCGCAAAACTATAGCGCACAATTGATACCCATTCTTAGATTGCATGCAACGCCAGCAAAACGCGGCCCGGATTTGCTCTCCCTGGAATTTCGTTACTGCAGCGATCAATTTTGCACCACAATCACTGAGATGGAGAACAGTGCGCCAACCAGCTATTGGGATGGTTCAGTACTGCGCTGCCTGATACGAGAAAAAGAACGCGAACGTGAACTCTGTGCGGAGCTGCTAAACCATCTCGGCGGATTTTCTCCAAGCTCCCATTCGCTCTGCTGGATCGCAGACGAGGACAACAGTTGGCAGGTGCTGCTAACGCAGGCCCGAGAACACTTGCAAAACCACGGCTTCCGCTTTGTTATTGAAAGCGGTTTCCGCCACCACTATGTCATACCCGAAAAATGGTTATTCGATGTAAAACACTTGGATGATCAGCACTGGAAGCTATCGATTCAACTGCATCTTGAGGATCGAAATGTTGAGCTACTTGATCTGCTCTCAAAGCTCGATTTGCTGGCCACTCAGGAGGGCAGTGATCACCATACCCTGGCGCTGGGCGATGGATGCCTGCTCTTGTTGCCAATCAAACAGATAGGTGCTTTAACGGAAGAACTACATGGCCTATTAAAAAACAATGATCAGCAGCTTCCCATAAGTCAGCTGGGCCGTTTGGCCCAACTACATGACAATCAACCCGAAAACACGCAATGGACAGGGGACACCGAGTTACTCGACAATGCCCTTGATCTGCGGCAAATGCCTGCACTTCAAACACTTTCTCTGGACGGCTTAAATGCCGAGCTTCGCCACTACCAACAGCACGGCGTTTGCTGGTTGCAACATATCAAAAAACACCAGAGCAACGGTCTGCTGGCAGATGACATGGGTTTGGGGAAAACGCTGCAAACGCTTGCTCACCTGTTTCTTGAAAAGCAACTTGGCCAGCTCCAAGAACCCGTGTTAATTATTGCTCCCACCAGCTTGATACATAACTGGTCCAATGAAATTCGTCGTTTTACACCAACAATGACCTGTCAGATTATGCACGGACAACAACGCCATTTGCTATGGGAAACCATTACACAGCATGATCTGGTGATCACCAGTTACGCCCTGGCGGCCAGAGACATTGATCTTTGGCAACAGTATAGTTTCAGCTGGCTGGTGCTGGATGAAGCACAAATGATCAAAAACTCACATACCCGCGTTAGTCAATCCGTCCGACAAATCCACAGCCAACATCGTCTTTGCCTGTCCGGCACACCCGTGGAAAACCATCTGGGAGAACTGTGGTCGATTTTCGATTTCCTAATGCCTGGATGCCTTGGCAGTACGGGCGATTTTAAACGACACTTTCGCAAACCGATTGAACAGTACGGCAACCAACAACGCTTGCAGCAACTGCTAGGACGAGTTGCCCCCCTTATGCTGCGCCGAACAAAGAATGAGGTTGCCAAGGATTTACCGGCTAAAACTGAAATTATTCCGTCCATTGTAATGGGGGATGAACAATACGCTTTTTACGAGGAACTCAAATCAAAAAGCTGGTGGGAATTACAGGACAAATTTTCGCAACACAATGGTGAAGGGCAACAACACATCCAGGTACTGGCGGCATTACTCAAGCTGCGACAAGCTTGCTGCGATCCTCAACTACTCGGCGAAAATATTGCATCAGCGAAACGAGAGCTCTGCATGCAGATGATTGAGGAGCTCGTTGCAGAAAAACGCGCTGTTTTGCTGATTTCACAATTCACATCCATGCTGGATTTATTGGCCAACGAACTACAGAAAATGGATATCCCTTACCTAATGCTGACGGGTGCCACAAAAAATCGTCAGCAAGCCGTTGATGCGTTCCAGGCGGGTGATGCGCCAGTATTTCTCATCAGCCTCAAAGCCGGAGGCGTCGGCCTGAATCTTACCCGTGCCGACACGGTTATCCACTACGACCCCTGGTGGAATAGTGCTGCTGAACGCCAAGCCACGGATCGCGCACACCGCATCGGACAGGATAAACAGGTATTCGTTTATAAGCTGATTGTCGAAAACACGATAGAAGAGAAAATAGCACAATTACAAGAGCGCAAAGCGATACTCAGTGAATCCGTCAATCATCAGGCACAACACGAGAGCGAACAGTTCAGCATTGGCCTGGGCGATCTATTGAACCTGATTAAAGAGGAAGACACCGCATCATGCTAGACCTGGCGACCATGGAGCATCATCTTAATCACAAGGGCAAATTCAGTCTGCTGGATTGGTTGTTGGAACAAAACCTGCTGCCCTACAGCGAATACGAAGCCTGGCGAAGGGGAAAGCTCCCCACACTATTGGACAAGATAGCGCTGGATGACAAGGCTATTGCCGCACTCACCGATCAAACTGAACAACACGCCAAAGCCCTCAAACTCACTGCCTCCTCACAGGATTATTACAGTTGGGATTTGCCAACACCCCTAAAATTGCAAAGCACTAGCGATAGCACTTTGCACCAGCAACTAACGCAATGCTGGCAACGCCCACAGGACTTAATGCAACCCGATCTGTTTATGGATAATTCTGCCGTGGTGGCAGAGAACCTACTGATCGATGCGCTTAGCGACCACCAGTGGGAACAGGCAGAAGAGCAATTGCTGCAGCTGAGCAAAGCCAACAATACTCATCCACAGCTTGGCGCCTATCAGGACCTACTCAATTACGGTTGGCACATGCAAAACCAAGCCACTATCCCACCGGATTCCTTGTTGAACGAACTGGACGGACTGGAACAGGAAGTGTGTGGCTTAGCAGAAGAGCTGCTGCGTGGCTCAGCACGCGATTATATCGCCCTGGCCTGGCGACGCTTGGCAAAAAACCTGGAAGCTCAACCCTTTGACCCCAATCAACCTAAGCTGCACTGCAATTACACACTACGAAAAATACCCGACTGGCAAGAAGCAGCCTGCTGCTTGCGCGCAGAAATACAGTGCTACGAACAGCCCGAACTTATCGTTTCACTCATTGAATGCACAACAGCGTTAAAGCAAAAAGAAAACACCTTGCTTTTATGGTGTTTTCTTTCTGAAAAATTTCCTGAACCGGCCGAAGATGCCATAGAAGCAAGCCGCGACCAAGTCATTACAGAACTCTGGCAACAGTTTTTGGAAAGCAATGACGATTGGTCTATCAAGATGTTCCCCGCCTTTGTTTTGTTACGCGAACCTGGCCTCATTCACCACCTAAACAAGATCCCGGCCTTAAGCCATCCAGCCAGCCTGGCCATGACGACACTACTGCAGGCGCGTCACCGTGATTTCTGCGAACTTGATGCACGCAAGCGATTACAAACCATCAGTCCAGAATTGTTGAATTTGTATCTTCGGCATTAGGGCCGCGGAAATTACACAGACCCGCCACAAGCCATAGATGCTGAACCGCCCCTCCACTGCGTGCAGGAGGGGAGTCTCGCAAAAAAATGGCATCCCCCTCCTGGGTCACTGGTTTTAAAAAATAGTAAGGATAGATACATGTAAAGCCACTAACTCTATCCCTGTTAGCAAATCCGTCAACATCCTACCGGCTGTTACCATTTACACCGAAGACAATTTCATTATCCTTTAACTCAACCGCAATCACACACCCCTCTGGACATTCCCCTTTGACTATTTTCATTGCTAAAGGATTTTCTATTTTCTTCTCTACCTCTCGGCGTAGCGGGCGAGCACCATAGACAGGATTAAATCCATCGTGAGCGAGTTTATCAACCACATCATGGGAAACTTCTATATAAATCCCCCGTTGAGCCATTCGTTCTGCTAACTCATCCACAAACAAATCAGCTATCTGTCGCACATGTTCTTCTTCTAAATAATGGAAAACAATAACGTCATCTAATCTATTTAAAAACTCCGGTTTAAAGAATTTTTTAACCTCTCCCATTACGATATTTTTCGCTTCGTTATAGTCTGGCATTTGCGACTTGATAAAACCAATCGGGCGTTTTTCCGGGGAAAGTATATCAGTACCCAAATTTGATGTACCAATGATAATCGTGTTGCGAAACGAGATCATCCGACCTTGCGCGTCCGTCAATTGCCCATCTTCTAATATTTGCAACAACATATTGAAAACATCAGGATGCGCCTTTTCCATCTCATCCAGTAAGACGACAGTGTAAGGATTTCTCCTTACATTTTCAGTTAATTGCCCACCCTCTCCATAGCCGATATATCCGGGCGGCGCTCCTATCATCTTCGACACTTCATGTCGTTCCATATACTCCGACATATCCAATCTAATAATCCGCGATTCATCATCCAATAAAAATGTCGCTAACGCCCTGGCCAGTTCAGTCTTACCAACTCCGGTGGGGCCAAGAAAAAGAAACGTGCCGATGGGTCGCTTCGGTGAACCGATGCCTGCGCGATTCCGGCGAAGCGCATCAGAAACTGACCGTACAGCGCTGTCTTGCCCAATAATTCTTTTGTGTAGTTTCTCTTCCATCCGCACAAGCTTCTCAGCCTCAGATTCGACCATGCGCGCCACCGGAATTCCTGTCCAATGGGAAACGACTTCAGCAATATCTTCCTCTGATACCGTACTATTAAGCGTACTGCGCTCAGAGTCCCATTGTTTTCTAGCCTCTTGTAACTCTTCATCAATCTTAAGCAAGTTCATTTGCAAACTCGCCACAGTTTGAAAGTCTCGATTGTTAAAAGCATCCGTTTTATCAGCATTTAACTTTTGAGACCGGCGTTCTATATCTTTAACGTTTTGTGGAATTGAGATAAGCTGGATATGTTTTCGAGCACCCGCCTCATCCAAAAGATCTACCGCCTTATCAGGGAATCGACGATCCGTAATATAGCGTTCAGACAGCTTAACAGCCCCCTCAAGTGCAGTCTTCTCATAGCGGATGTGATGGTGTTTTTCATAGCGCGGCACAAGGCCGTCTATTATCTTAATCGTATCTTCGACACTTGGCTCGCGCACAAGAATGGGATGGAAACGCCTCTCCAAGGCTTTGTCCGCCTCAATATTGCGTCTATATTCATCGGAGGTGGTTGCACCTATTATCTGCAACGTGCCTTGCGACAACGCTGTCTTAAGTAAACTAGGCGCATCAATGCCGCCGGAGCCTGCTCCGGCTCCCACGACGGTATGCAGCTCATCAATAAAAAGGATAACACCACCCTTAGCCTCAATAACAGCATCTCTGACTGACTTTAGCCGTTCCTCAAATTCTCCACGCATAGAGGCGCCAGCAACAATCTCTCCCATTTCCAATGAGAGAAGTCTTTTATTTAGCAGAGTATCCGGCACGTCTGCACTTGCAATTTTTTGAGCGAGCAGCTCAACAATGACCGTTTTTCCAACACCCGCCTCCCCAATTAGGGCTGGATTATTTTTCTTCCTGCGCGATAACGTTTGGATAAGCTGGCTAAGCTCATCCTCTCGACCAATGACCGGATCAAGCTCCTCCTTTCGCGCAAGAGCAGTCAAATCACGGGTATACTTGGCCAGAATATCACCTTCAGTTTCTGCTTGCTCACTGTTAATTAAGCGCCCTCCCCGGAGCTCCTTTAACTTCTGGAGTACTTTTTCACGGTTAAGTCCCACACTGGGTAAATATTCTGAAGCTTCCCCAACGGATATATCAAAAAAAGCCAAAAACAGGGTCCCAGTGGAAATATATTCATCGCCAAGAGATTTTGCTTCTTTGTAGGCTACTTGAAATAAATTGGTTGTCTCTTGTGAGCCGACAACCTGGCTCGCAAGCACCGGGGCTTTTTTTTCATAAATATTGTAAACTTGACTGCGAATTTGAGACAGCGTATCAACCGTATCATCAACTAATTTTTCGAGGACATGAATAGCCTCAGAATCATTCTGCGACAAAAGTGCCAACAAGATAAAATCCGGAGTGAGTTCATTTTGCTTATGAGCAACCAGCTCTCCCACAGCAATTTCCAGTATATAAAGCACTTTCTTTGTGCTTTTTTGGATATATTCCTGAAACATAAGAGTTAACTAATAACAAAATAGTAATTGATCACACTCTCATTGTGCGTACTCTGACGAATTTGCCTACGACAATTGAGTATCCCTCTCAAATAAATCTTAGCATCCCGTGTAAGTAATCAGTAATTTTGCTTATCTCTTTTCGCACTAACTTTAATTGAATATTAACCTTTACACACCATGGCATGGATCGCCGTGAGTTAGATGGCCATCTAGACAGTCATACATTTCGTTTTTGTATTTATTTCGTTTTCACTTAAAGGCAATTATTTTAATTCCGGCATCTGCCATTGCGCTTCGGTTTTTTACAGTATCACACGATTATCACTATCCAGTGAGCTTGTGCATGTTAACTTATAATTGAGTAACATCCGAGAGGAGTGCTTGAGAGACACTTGAGAGACACTTGAGAGACACTTGAAAAAAATAACCTGATTCCCATTTCCATTAAGAGTATTATTAAAATCTGACAAAAAGGATATGCCGCCACTGTTCCGTAACGTGAAACTTTTTCACAAGGGATGACCAAGCCGTACAAAGGCGCGCACATCAAAACAACGCTCTAAGTGAACATGGACATCCTGGAAACAGAGGAGGTGTGAACAATGAAGATTGCACAAGTTGCGCCGTTAATCGAGAGCGTTCCCCCGAAAACATACGGCGGCACGGAGCGCGTCATTCATTACCTAACAGATGAACTCGTTCGCCATGGCCATAAGGTGACTCTTTTCGCCAGCGGCGACTCACAGACCTGTGCCGAGTTGCGCCCGTGTGTCACTGAAGCATTAAGATTAGCAACGAAAGACCGTGATCCAATGGCCTGGCATATACTGCAACTTGCTGCAGTGGCGCGCGAGGCCGATGACTTTGATATTATTCATTTCCATACTGACTTTTATCACTTTCCGTTATGGCGCCATATCAACGCTACGCAAGTTACCACACTGCACTGTCGACTGGACCTACCAGACTTGCAGGCTGTCTTCTCTGAGTTTCACGAAATGCCGGTCGTTTCAATTTCCAACATGCAGCGAGCGCCACTTCCAATGGCACACTGGGTGGGAACCGTCTATAACGGCATACCGACCGAACTCTATGATTTCCAAGCTCGCTCAGGTGACTATCTGGTCTTTCTCGGTCGCTTCTCTCCCAACAAAGGACCCGAGACTGCGATGGACATCGCCCAACGGGTAGGCATGCCACTTAAAATGGCGGCGAAGTTAGATCCAATGGACCAGGCCTATTTTGACGAGCGCATCCGCCCCCGCCTCAGTCATCCGCTAATCGAATATGTTGGCGAAGTCGATGAACGCGGAAAAAACAAACTCTTGGGCGGCGCTTGGGCTCTACTGCTACCCATTGCCTGGCCCGAACCATTTGGATTGGTGATGATTGAGTCTATGGCTTGCGGCACACCCATAGTAGCCTACCAGCGTGGCTCGGTACCCGAAGTGATGAAAGACGGAACCACGGGCTATATCGTTTCAAACGTGGATGCTGCTGTGGCAGCAGTGGGTCAAATCAAGGAAATCGACCGCCTCGCCTGCCGTCGTTACTTCGAAGCCCGCTTTTCAGCCCAGCGCATGGCAGAGCGCTATCTCGAAGTCTACCACCGGATGATCAACAAAGCCGAGCGGTGGCAAGGACAGTATTCAGGTAATCGACATACAAAGGATGCTGAAGCGCAACACGCACCCATCGCCCCACTTGAAGAAGAGCCTTGGGATGACTCAAGCGGTTTTGATCAGAACGAAATCCATGAATCACCTATCCATAGATATAATCAAGCTACGATAACAGAAGAGCACCGCCCCAATGGATGATGCAATCCAAATCAACAGCCAGTGGTTCATTCCAGCCACATCGGCAAGAACGGATGACCGTACCCGTGTATTGAATCATGAAGACACCTTCGCCGTCTTTGATCGCCATGGAGAAGTTGGGCGCATGGGTGTGGGTGAACAAGGGCTTTATTCACTTGGTACTCGCCACTTATCCCAGTGGGAACTGACGGTGGCAGGGCGTACACCTATGCTGCTTAACTCCACTGTCAAGCTGGACAACAGCAAATTGGCCGTTGATCAAACCGCCCCAGATATCTTAAAAACAGACCAACTTTGGCTGCCAAAAGGCACATTACATCTGCACCGGGATATCGCCGTACACGACCGCGCCCTGCATGAGCACCTGCGACTGGTCAACTATCACGATCAGCAACTCGACTTTGACCTGACAATTTTTTTTGCGGCTGACTTCAGTGATATTTTCGAGGTGCGAGGCATACAACGCCACCGTCGAGGAGATGTGTTGGCACCGGAGGTTGGTGACAACGCTGTCGTGCTTGCTTATCGAGGTCTTGATAGGATCACTCGCAGGACCAAAATCGGATTCAACGTGGTACCCGATGGCCTGTCGACAGAATCCGCCAGCTTCAGTGTTTCCCTCCCGCCGGGTCAACAATTCGAGCTGGAGGCAGCGGTTTCCTGTGCCAGTGGCAAGGCCTACTTCTGTCTCAACAGTCATGCTGAGGCGATCACGGAGTTGAATCGCGCAGTGGAAATACACAGCGCTGAACGCGCAGAAGTTTGCACTGACAACGAACAGTTTAATGATTGGCTGAATCGATCCAACGCCGATTTACAGATGTTAATTGCCGACACCCGCAACGGCCCTTATCCGTTTGCAGGCGTACCCTGGTTCGCAACTCCGTTTGGTCGAGACGGTCTGATCACGGCCCTTCAGTCCCTTTGGGTCCACCCTGAGCTGGCCCGAGGTGTGCTCGCTTTTCTTGCAGCCAATCAGGCAGAAACCGAAGACCCAACTTGTGAAGCTGAACCTGGCAAAATCCTTCATGAACTGCGCGAAGGAGAAATGGCCGCTCTGGGGGAAGTGCCTTTTCGGCGCTATTACGGTACCGTGGACGCCACCCCCTTGTTCGTGATGCTTGCGGGTCGCTACTATCAACGAACAGGAGATCGTGCTTTCATCGAAAAGCTGTGGCCAAATATTGAGCGCGCTATTGCCTGGATTGCAGATTATGGTGATATAGACGGCGATGGCTTCGTTGAATACGCCCGCCATGGCTCATCGGGTTTGGTGCAGCAAGGCTGGAAAGATTCTGATGATTCGATCTTCCATGCGAACGGCCTGGCTGCTGAAGCGCCCATCGCCTTGTGTGAAGTGCAGGCTTATGCCTATGAGGCCTATGTGTTGGGTGCCGAGCTAGCCGAGATGCTGGGCCACACACAACAGGCGACGTTATGGTCTGCACGTCAGGACACTCTACGTGATGCTTTCGAACACGCTTTCTGGGTGGAGAGCATCGGCACCTATGCACTGGCACTCGATAAAGACAAGCGTCCCTGCGCGATACGCAGCTCGAATCCGGGTCATGTGTTGTACTGCGGCATCGCCAAACCAGAGCGTGTTGCTCGTATCGCCGAAGGTCTGGTAGGACCACACGGTTTTAGTGGCTGGGGTGTGCGCACCGTGTTTGCCGGTGAAACCCGTTATAATCCCATGTCATACCACAACGGTTCCGTTTGGCCACACGATACCGCACTGGCATCGGCCGGACTGGCCCGCTACGGTTTCAGGGACGAATCATTAACACTGCTCACAGGCATGTTCAATGCCGCGACATTTTTCGATCTGCACCGCCTGCCCGAGTTATTCTGTGGTTTTGATCGTCTGCAGGGGCAAGCACCCACCCTCTACCCTGTCGCTTGTGCGCCCCAGGCATGGGCCAGCGGTGCGGTGTTCATGTTGCTGCAAGCCTGTCTTGGACTGAGTTTTTCTCCACAAACACCCCACATATGCTTTCACCGGCCTCGTCTACCCGATTACATCGGCAGCATACAGATAAAGGGGATGCGTTACGGAAACAGTAGTGTTGACTTAACGATACGCCGCCATCGTGGCTCAGAGGTGGCTGTCTACACGGAACTCTACACAAAACAGGGGCATGATGACCTGGAAGTTGCTGTACTGCTATAAGGCAAACTGCTACCCCATTTTTTTTGGGCCGTGGTAATAAGGGCTGCGGAAAAAATACATTTTTCGAGATCCTAATGCAATGAACCAGCAATGACAGACAATCAAACTTGATTATTAACAGCAATATAAGCAGTTGACTAATTAATACCACCACCTTAAATTAGAAGCCTCACTGCGACACATTACTGAGGCCATAATGCAGCTTTCAACAGACAGGCAAATAAAGACCGTTGACGATTTAATCGCTAATCGCCCAGGCTTTGAGAACATGGAAACCGCTCAGCAGGACCAGGCCATCGCCATCAACGACTTTATTTACATGTCACAGGGCACGTCCAACTCGTATATGGTGCTGACCACGCAGGGGCGAGTGATTATCAATACCGGACTTGGTTTCGAAGCACTGACGCATAAACAGGTATTTGATGCCGTGCATCCCGGCCCCACACCCTATATTCTGTTAACACAGGGGCATGTCGATCACCTGGGAGGTGTTGGTCAGTTTCGCGAATCAGGCACACAATTAGTCGCACAAGCCAATAACGCAAGCTGCCAGCACGATGATGCTCGTATCCGGGATATTCGCATATCTCAAGCCTTTATCTGGTTTCAAAAAACGCTTGAAAAGGGACTCGCCTTAGCCGAAGAACACCCCGAGGTTTTTGTGCAGGATGAACCCGTGCCGGATATTCTATTTGAAGATTCCTATCAATTTACACTCGGTGGCATGGAGTTTGAGTTGCTGGCATGCCCAGGGGGAGAAACCGTCGACAGCTGTGTCGTCTGGCTGCCCCAGCATAAGATTTTATTCAGCGGTAATACCTTCGGACCATTATTCCCGCATTTCCCCAATATCAATACCGTACGCGGCGATAAATATCGATATCTCAATCCTTATCTCGATACCCTGGCCCGTATCCGATCACTTGAACCGGACATAATGATTACCGGCCATTTTGAACCCATCGTTGGCAAGGCATTGATTCGTGAAAGCCTGAGCCGCCTTGAAGGCGCTGTGCAATACGTTCATAGCGAAACCCTCAAAGGGATGAATGCTGGAGTCGATATCTACACACTGATGCGGGATATCCGCATACCAGAGCAATACCGGGTTGGCGAGGGCTACGGCAAGATCAGCTGGGCTGTGCGTACGATCTGGGAAAGTTATATGGGCTGGTTCAAAGCTCAATCCACCACTGAGCTGTACCCAACGCAATCCAGAGATATCTATGCCGAACTGGCAGAGCTAGCTGGGATTGAACGAGTTGTCAATTTAGGCAGTAGCAAATTGACTGTTGATAACCCAGAAGCCGCACTGCATCTGGCTGAAGTTGCCTTAGCAAAAGATCCTCTACATAAAGACGCCTTACAACTCGCCCTGAATACTCATTACGCGCTATTAGATCGCTCTAAAAGTACCAATTTTTGGGAAACCGGCTGGCTCAAGTATCAAATTGAACAACTGGAACAAAGGATCAATTCATCATCCTAGTCATCATATTAGTGACGGTAGAAAGAGATAAACCACTATGAGCCATGCCATTCATATTGATGACCTGAAAGAACCTGTGCTGACAGAAGAACAAAAAGGCGTGTTGGCTTTTGGCGAAGCAGTTTCCGTTGAGCTCAGCGCAGACTCCATACTGACAGAAGCACGCAGCAAAACAGGAATGAGTGACTTTGGTGAAGATGATTTTTACGAAAGGCTTGAGCTGTTAACGAGTGAATGGAATAACGATACGATGATTACTGGGATTGGCCGAATGAGTCTTCATGCCAAACTCGTTACCTTTGCCAGCAGTCGTTTATTAATTCAAAACACTTTAAAAAAACACCCTGAAATTCTCGATATTCCAATCGAAAAACCGATTATCGTTGCCGGTCTTCCCCGCTCCGGCACGACTCATCTGCTTAACCTGATGGCTGCGGACAGCCGTTTGCGCTCACTGCCACTATGGGAATCCTACGAACCCATCCCCTTACCGGGAGATACCGTAAGCGACAGAACGACAGAAGACCCTCGTTATCAACGCTGTGCCGAACAATGGCAGATGATGCAGCAAGTCACACCTCATCTGGCCGCCATGCACCCAATGAATCCCGACCACATCCATGAAGAACTGGAACTGATGGGGCCGGATTTTGCTTCGTATAATTTCGAATGGCTATGCATGTCGCCCCGCTGGCGCGATCACTACTACGCCACAGATCAGACAACCCATTATGAATACATGAAAAATGTGCTTAAAATTTTGCTTTGGCAACAACGGCAAACGGACCGTCCGTCGCGATGGGTATTGAAATGTCCACAGCACCTTGAACAGTTACGCGCACTAAAGCAGGTATTCCCCGATGCCACCGTTGTAATGACACATCGTGATCCCGTCGCTGTTATCCAGTCAACGGTAACGATGTTAGCCTATGGTCAACGCATCAACCGCAGGCGGGTCGAAACAAAAGCACTGATCGATTATTGGAGTGATCGCATAGAACACCTGTTACGCGCCTGTGTGCGTGATCGCAATGCAGTTGCGCCAGAATGCAGCATCGACGTTCCTTTTCACCAGTTTATGGCCGATGACATGGGCATGATCGAAAACATTTATGCCAAAGCCGATTTGCCTTTTACCGAACAGGCTAAAACAGAACTGCAGTCATTTATTGATAATCACCCGCGGGGCAAACACGGGCAAGTGGTTTATCATCTTCAACGGGATTTCGATATTGATCCCGAGCAACTTCGTAAACGCTTTGAATTTTATTTTCAAACATTTCCTATCGTGCCTGAGTAAGATGTATAAGCAGATTAGCAAAGAAGGAAAGATTAATGAACCAAGCTCAAAATAAAGCAAGCTATGACTACAACGGATCCCGTGTATTCGTCACTGGCGGCAGCAACGGCATTGGTTTCGGCATTGCCTCAGCCTTTGCCGACAGCGGTGCCGAAGTGATAATTACCGGCACAAAGCCGTCGCCAGAAGACTATGACAATGACCTATCGCGATTTCAGTATCAACAGTTGCTCGTACAGGATAGAGACGCCATTTATAAACTGGCCGACAACATCGACCGACTTGATATTCTAATCAATAATGCCGGCGCCACCATGCCCGGCGGCAAGGATGAATACGAACCGGAAGTCTTCGAAGAAGCCGTCCGCATCAATTTGTTTTCGGCCTATCACTGCAGCAATGCCTTACGAGCACAACTGAGCGCCAGCACACTTGACGGCGGCGCCAGCATCATGAGCATCGCCTCCTTAACCTCATTCTTCGCTATCCCCATGGTGCCAGGTTACGGCGCTTCCAAAGCCGGATTAGTGCAAATGAGCAAAACACTGGGTACGGCCTGGGCTGACCAAGGGATACGAGTTAACGCCATTGCCGCCGGCATGATCGATACGCGCATGACCGGTTTTATGAAGGATATTCCAGAAATGAATGAGCCCATTATGGCGCGCACTCCATTAAAACGCTGGGGAACGCCCAATGATATTGCGCAATGTGCCCTATTCCTCGCCAGCAATCATGCCAGTTTTATTACTGGACAAACACTGGTCGTAGATGGTGGTTATTCGATTGTAGGCTAAAAACGAAAAAAACAATCAAAAAAGCAATAACAGCTTTGCCATTCAGTTTAACCTTTTGTCATCTGACAGCCGCAGCACAATAATTTTATGCCTGGCAATCAAACGAAAATATGCACAATTCAAACATTATTTTCAATCATCAATTCCTAATAAATATATCAACCTAATAAAAATGCCAACACAGTAATAACCATTTTCATTAGCCGCTTTTTATAGTTATAAAATTGTGCCCCACTCCTCACTTAGCGCAATACAAAATGACAATTGAGCAATCTTGCGGTCAACCGCTTGTGAATACTCTTAGCACACCTATACTGACAACAGGGCACAAAATTAACACCCACAAAGCATGAGCATTTTTAATTGTGCTGCATTACTTCAGGGGGAGTGACCAATGAAATCCGTATTTTCTTCACTTTTGTTCAAATCAATTCTGGTAATTGCTTTCACATTTTTTTCTGCACTTCTTCTCGCTTAACACATTTTTCAGCGCGAGATACTGTCGATAAAAAAGCCAGAGCATTTGTTGCCCCGGCTTTTTTATGTAAACATTTTTTCGACGATCATTTTTCTGAATAACTTTTTCGGCAAATCGTTCCATCACCTTCTTTTTGACATCAAGTTCTACAGGTCCTTCATCATCATTAACCCAAGGGACGCCACCCTATGCAGTGACAACAAAGGGCTCCACTATGTTAGTGTAAGCACCTTCCTCCTCCTGACTTTCTAAGTCAGGTTTTGTTGTTTCAAGCAAACTGCACAGAGAAGGAAACAAATACCCTACAGTCACGCTGCGACATACAGCCTATTATTAACCGATCATTCATCGACTGCTTCATGTTTGCGAAATACTAAATAATTCCTATACTTAGAAATGCTTTGTGCTTTTTTACTTTGCACAAGCCCTCACCCTTCTAAAACAAAAGATAAAAGCGCATCAATTGAATGGGATCAACAGATAACCAGTTAACACAGGAACTACAGCAACTCTATGAGTTATCGCTGTCTGTAGGTCGTTCATTAGAGCCTCAGGCCGTATGTTGCGACTTCCTAAGCACCTTGATGCAGAAGAAATCCCTGGATTATTGTGCTGTCTGGTTAAGCGAAACACTAAAACGGGATCTGAATCACTACCAATTATTCCACGCCCTACCTGCAGCAGACACAATACAACAGGAAGTTGAACTCAATCATCCAGGATTGATGCTGGATGAGGGTGAGGTTTCGCGTACAATAAGCGACTGCAATACAAAATTCGCATCGTGGATACTGGAAAGTCATATCAAGACAGGTCATTACGCCACCTGCCGCTTGCGTGATATCGGACGCCTGCGCTTTTACCGATCATCTACCCCGTTTTCTCCTCACGAATTGCAGCAATTGGAACAGGTCATTGATAAATTTGCCATTGCCCTGGCCGGATCTATATCCTTTGAACGCTCTTTGGCAGAAATCGTAAAAACACAAGAAGCCCAGTGGCACGCCGAACAGCAACGCCAATTACTGCAGGCGATGATTGATGCCATTCCAGACCTAATCTACTTTCAAGACATTGAAGGTAATTTTCTCGGCTGCAATCCCGCTTTTGAAAAATTTACCGGTATGAAATCCCATGAACTGATCGGAAAAAGCGTTCTTGATATTGATAATCCTTCGCTACAAAGCACGTTACGACTGACCACTGAAACATCTCACAATTTAACATCTGATCACAGCAATCGACGAGAACAGTGGGTTGTTTACCCTGACGGAAAGAGAGCGCTGATCGACACCATTAACGCTCACTATTACTCCCCAGAGGGCGATCAATTGGGATATATTGGCATTAGCCGAGATATCACCGACTGGAAAAATGCAGAAGAAACCATTTACTATCTCGCCAACCACGACACCTTAACCGAACTACCTAACAGCCTCTTATTACATGACCGTTTTGACCAGGCCATCATCGACGCCAAGCGTCACAACCGCTTAGTCGCACTGATATTTCTTGATCTGGATAATTTTAAAAATATTAATGACACACTCGGCCATGACGCCGGTGATCAATTACTCAAGCATATCGTGCAACGCATGCTAAAAGCCGTACCTGACTCCTATACTATCAGCCGTCAAGGCGGGGATGAATTTCTCATCTTATTGCCGAACATTAAACACCGATATATACCAGGAGAAATCGCCGATAAAATTCGTGACGTCATTTCTGCGCCCTTCAGCGTCGATAACAAAACGCTGCATACATCCTTTAGCATGGGCATCAGCTTTTATCCTGAAGATGGCGATAACTATAATGCCGTTTTACAGAAAGCCGACACAGCCATGTATTCAGCGAAACGTGCCGGTCGCAATACCTACCGCTTTTTTAACTCCTCAATGCAAGAATATGCACGGGAACACCTGGAAATACAAAATGCTTTGCGAGATGCCCTAATTAACGAAGAATTCGAGGTTTATTACCAACCTAAGATTGATTGTTCAAACGGTGAGGTTGTTGGCGCTGAAGCATTGCTAAGATGGCTAAGGCCAAACAGCAAACCCATTTCACCTGCTGTTTTTATCCCTATCGCAGAAGAAACTGGCGTTATTATTGACATTGGCAACTGGGTACTTGAACAAGCCTGCCAACAAGCCGTGACCTGGCAGGACAAATTTGATCATTCGTTTTCAATTGCAGTCAATGTCTCAGTCCTGCAATTTAAACACCATGATTTCACCAATACAGTGCAATCCATTATTCGCAGAACGAATATTGAGGCCGACTCTTTAGAGCTTGAGATCACTGAATCACTGCTACTGGATAACACAGAGCGCGTTATTGATACAGCAGAAAAATTACGCAAGCTTGGCTTATTGCTGGCAATGGATGATTTCGGAACCGGCTATTCATCATTAAGTTACCTCAAGCGCATCTCGTTGGACCATTTAAAGATTGATCGGTCATTTATCAGTGGTTTAACCATAAACGAACATGATGCACTGATTGTGGAAGCAATTATCCAAATGGCCCACAGCCTAAATCTCAAAGTCATCGCTGAAGGTGTTGAAGAGCAGGAGCAAATGGACTGGTTAACTGCAAAAGGCTGTGAAATGGTGCAAGGCTTTCTCTACAGCATGCCGTTGCCAGCAGATCAATTTGCCGAGAAATTTTTATGTCGCATGCCCTGATTTTTTCCTGCTTTATAAAAGACAGCAGAGCGATTAACCCAATTGGCTATCGCAGACTCACCAACAAAAGCATATAAAAAGCATACTCCTAATTTCCTCATCGCACGCCAGCTTAGATATTCGTCGTCTACACTTCATATATTAAGCTCAAACCTTCCTACTTACGCCCAATAAGAAGGATATCACCATGATAATCACTCAGTATTTATGGGCCAATTCCAAGTGGTCTCCGACTCTATCTGAAGATCCCAACGCTGATTGGGTACTGGCCTTTGGCCATATTATGGATGGCAGCCTTAGAGACGCTGTGGCAAACACTTTTCCCAATGCCGTCATATGCGGCTGCTCTACATCAGGTGAAATTGCCGGAGAAGAAGTACATGAGAACTCACTTGCAATTACGAGCATTTCTTTTCAGAAAAACACACAAGTCAGAGCTGCGATAGAAGCCATTGCCAGTACCGAAGATAGCAAGCTCATCGGTCAAACACTTGCGAAAACGCTTTTAGATAAGAATCTGGCGCATGTTTTCATATTATCCGAAGGACTTAACGTCAATGGATCAGAATTGGTCGAAGGCTTTAACAACATACTACCACAACACGTCATGGTCACCGGTGGCCTGTCAGGTGATGCCGATCGGTTTGAAAAAACAATGCAGTGGTGTAACGATGAATTTAATTCAAACCGCGTAATTGCCATCGGTCTCTATGGCAATGAAATACATATTGGACACGGCTCACTCGGCGGATGGGATCCATTTGGACCCGATAGAGAAGTCACAAAATCTCAAAAAAATGTTCTTTATGAGCTGGACAACCAATCAGCATTGGAATTATATAAGAATTATTTAGGTGATTATGCCTCTGACTTGCCCTCTGCTGGCTTATTGTTTCCTTTAAGCATTAGGGGTGAGGGAGTGCCTGCCGACGGTTTAGTGAGAACCATTCTCGCCGTGGATGAACATGAGCAAAGCGTGACATTTGCTGGTGATATACCACAAGGATGCTACGCAAGGCTGATGAAAGCCAACTTTGATCACTTGGTTGACGGAGCACAACAAGCAGCAGAAAACTGCCTGGAGACGATGCGGGCAAGCAATCCCGAGCTGGCCATCCTTATTAGTTGTGTTGGCAGAAAAATGGTACTAAAACAACGGATCGAAGAAGAAGTTGAAAGTGTGCGCTCAGTATTGGGAGACAAACCTTGCCTTACCGGGTTTTATTCATACGGTGAAATTTCACCGTTATTACCGGCAGCGAGGTGTGTTCTACACAATCAAACCATGACAATCACTACCCTTTCAGAATATTAAGATAGCATGCATCGCCTTCTTCAACGACAACTAAAAAAGTTCGCCAAATCTCTGAAACATCAGAAACAACTGGCATCATTTTTAGACGCCATTGACAACGCATACCGCCAATCAGACGAAGATCGAAAACTGCTCGAGCGCTCCCTCGAGATAACCTCCCAAGAACTGGTTGAACGCAACCTGGACCTAAAAAAGCAATTAGCAAATCTGCGTTGCTCTGAAATGGAATTGACACGGGCACTTAGTCTGCTTCGCTCCACACTTGAAGTATCCATGGAGGCAGTTCTTGTTATCGACCCAAGTGGAAAACCGACAATTTACAACAACAATTTCCTCGATCTGTGTGGGCTGCGTCCAAACCAAATGGAAAATATAACTTCGCATGAGCTGTATTGCAGCATTGAATGTTTACTTAAAACACCCAATAAATTTGCAATACAACGACAGCATTTCATAAACAGCAGTAAACTGTCTTCGATGACACACAAGCTGCGTAATGGACGAGTTATCGAAGTCAAAGCAGCTCCACATAAACAGGTCGGTCTAATTTGGAGTTTTAGAGATATATCAGAAAAATACCAACAGGAAGAACGTATTACACATCAAGCTCACCATGATTCACTGACGGGATTGCCAAACAGGGTTCTGCTCAATGATCGCATAAACCAAGCAACAAGAAAGTTGATTAGACGCAAGACCAGGATGGCGCTCTTTTACCTTGATTTGGATGGTTTTAAGAAAATCAATGACAGTCTTGGCCACGAGGCAGGCGATTGCATTTTGATCGTTGCAGCCAAGCGACTGCAGGAAGCTGTTCGTGATGAGGATACCGTCGGGCGCATAGGCGGTGATGAATTTGTTGTACTGCTAGAGGAAATTGACAGCCACAAAGACGTGGTGCTTATTGCTAATAAACTACTCAACGTTTTTGCCACTCCGATCCAATACAAAAAACATGAACTGTACATTACAACCAGTATTGGAATTGCCCTTTTTCCTGATGACGGGCTTGATACAAGCATGCTCCTGAAAAATGCCGATATTGCATTGTACAAAGCTAAAGACGAAGGACGAAATCGTTTCCATTTCTTCACCGCCTCACTTGAGCGTTTGGCAAAACACCGAATGTCCATTGAGATGAAGTTACGCCAAGCCGTCGCAAACAAGGCGTTTGAAATATATTATCAACCTGAGTTTCAAATAAAAGACGGAAAACTCATTGGATTCGAAGCGCTCATTCGATGGCCGACACCCGATGGTTTTATCACGCCGGATACTTTTATTCCAATTGCTGAAAGCACCGGCTTGATTCTACCGCTCGGGGACTGGATAATCATAGAAGTATGCAAACAGTTAAAACGCTGGGAAAAAGAGGGTTTTTCAGGCTTTTCAGTGGCCGTAAATCTGTCACCAAGGCAATTTCAACACCAGGATATTTTTCATAGCGTTATGAGCTGTCTGCAGCAACACGAGTTATCACCAAAAGCCCTGGCTATCGAAATCACAGAAAACATGATTATCGATAATGTGGAGACTGCATCCAGAATGCTAAGCAAATTCCAGCAATTTGGCATAAAGGTGTGCATGGATGATTTTGGCACTGGCTACGCCTCTTTGAATTACTTGAAAAACCTGCCTATTGACGTGTTAAAAATAGACCGATCCTTTATTCATGACATGACTGAATCCAAACAAAACCGCGCAATTGCTGCATCGATCATATCATTAGGGCATAATCTGGGTCATAAGATAATTGCCGAAGGTGTAGAGACCGAAAAACAATTGCATGTTTTGGGTGAATTACACTGCGACATCGCACAAGGTTTTCTATTGGGAAGACCACTACCAGCAGAAAAAACCACAATGAAACAGTCATCAGTAATACATAAATGGAAGTGAAATGAAAAGTGGGATAAATAATAAACGTCGTGCGGAAGCTTCGTCGCTTCGCGAATTGTTTCAGGAACAACTAGACCACATATCAACTCTCGTCACTCATGTAGAACAACAGATTCAACAAAAACGTGAACTCGCTGACCAAATAGCAGATACAACAGAAGCGCTGATCACCGGAACAAATCCCAATGTTCGAATTGTTATTGGATATAAAAAGCGATTGCGCAGCAGTGCTGTTAAGTTAGGTGACTACATTGATTGCCTCACTGAGGTTTCCCCCCCTATCGTACACTTTGATAGATTGCACTATGCCGAGCAACCTGTAATCGATGCATTTTTCACCAATCGAGATAACATGCAGCTTTTTTTCAAGCGCAGCCGAACTGTCAAGCACTTTTTAAAATCACCTGACCACAAGGATAATGACAAAGTCTATCTGTTATTGTCTGCCAACCTAACTGAAAAATCCGTATTCAGATCTACCATAGAAGGCAACATGCTACGCTCTGATGTACGCCAAACCCATGTCAACCTGGACAATCGGCAATTGCTTGCCTTTTCCTTATCCGAGATGGACCTGCAAAATGCGCTTAGAAAATGGATGTTTGACAGAATTGTTGCTTGCATTCGCTCTCAGTTGAACGCAAAAATTAAGAGAAGAACTGAAGAGTTACAAAAAATGGGGAAAAAGGTAAATTTGTGCCACACAAACCCCGACAAATACTTAGCTGAAGTGCAGACATTGCTAGAGGCACCGCAAGACCTGCTTTACCTTTACAAAACAGAAGTGAATACGGATCGCTTTGGCATAAAAATAACAGACAACGATAAAAAAGCGGCTAGACACTACACGCTGACACAGGCGCATGTTGCCGAAAAGAAAGATAAGGCCATTATATTTGCCAGTTGCCAGGCCCGCGACTTATCCGGGTAATCCACGTCCTCGCCACAGATAATAGACAACAGGAATAACCAATAAGGATAAAACCAATGTGCTAATCATGCCGCCTATCATTGGACCGGCTATACGTTGCATTACTTCCGAACCAGTACCCGCGCCAAACATAATGGGCACCAGTCCAACAACGATAGCACAAAAGGTCATCATGATAGGTCTGACCCTATTTCCTGCCCCCTCGATAACAGACTGTTTGATATCAGCCTTAGTCAACTGGCGTTGGGCGCTATAAATTTCTGACAACCAGCGTTGATGAGCCTGATCAAGATACACCAACATTAATACACCGATTTCAACCGCCACTCCCGCCAACGCAATAAAGCCGACGCCCACAGCAACAGAAAAATCGTAACCCAAGCCATACATCAACCAGATACCGCCAATCAACGCAAAGGGCAAGGTACCCATAATCAGCACGACCTCAAAAATATTTCTGAAGTTGAGATACAAAAGCACGACAATAATGGTCAGCGTTAGTGGAATGACGACAGTCAGTCGCTCTTTCGCCCGCACCATGTATTCATATTGCCCGGACCAATTCAATGAATAACCCGCGGGCAAATCGACCTGAGCGGCGACAACCGCCTGCGCTTCTGCAACATAGGAACCCAAGTCACGGCCTGCAATATCGATATAGGTCCAGCCATTCAAACGCGCATTTTCACTTTTAATGGCTGGTGGGCCATCATCAATATAGATGCTTGCCACATCCGCCAAGGCAATGCGGTCATTCCTGGCGGTCACCACGGGCAATAATTTAAGGCGCTCAACAGAATCTCGGTAGGACTGGGGATAGCGCAGATTGACTGGATAGCGCTCCAGCCCCTCCACCGTTTCAGTCACATTCATACCCCCAATCGCCGTTCTGACCACTTCCTGCACATCAGCAATATTGAGTCCATAACGCGCCGCTCTATCTCGATTGATATCCACCTTGACATAACGTCCACCTGCAACACGCTCTGAATAAACCGAGGCAGTGCCTTCAACCTGGGGCAGCACCTCTTCGAGTCGCTTACCAATTTTTTCAATCTCGCCCAGATCAGGACCCGCAACCTTTATGCCTACCGGCGTCTTAATACCGGTAGCCAGCATATCAATGCGCGTTTTGATTGGCATCACCCAGGCATTGGTTAATCCCGGAAATTGTATCAGTGAATCCAGTTCTTCTCGTAATTTTTCAGACGTCATGCCTTCACGCCATTGTCCTTTTGGCTTTAACTGAATCACCGTCTCGATCATAGTCAGAGGAGCTGGATCGGTTGCCGTTTCTGCTCGCCCTACTTTTCCAAATACCGATTGAACTTCAGGCACACTGCGGATCAACTTATCAGTCTGCTGTAATAATTGGCGCGCCTTTCCAATGGACACACCCGCATAGGTCGTCGGCATATACATTAAGTCGCCTTCATCAAGCGGCGGCATAAACTCACTGCCAATTTTTGAGACTGGCCATAGCCCTCCAGCCATCATCAGCACAGCGATCAGCAATACTGTTTTTGGCTTATGTAACACGCCGCGAATAATCGGCTGATAGGCAGCCGTCAATATTCTGTTCAGTGGATTCCTATGCTCCGCAAGAATATTCCCACGAATGCAATAACCCATCAGAACTGGCACCAAGGTAATCGACAGGCCCGCCGCTGCCGCCATGGCGTAGGTTTTGGTAAAAGCCAATGGTGCAAACAATTTTCCTTCCTGTGCCTGCAAAGTGAAAACAGGTAGGAAGCTCATGGTGATAATCAGTAAAGAAAAGAATAGAGCAGGCCCCACCTCAGACGCAGCTTGTACAATCACATCCCATCGATTTTCATCCGTGATGTGCACTCTTTCCATATGTTTATGCACGTTTTCGATCATCACAATCGCACCATCTACCATGGCACCAATGGCAATAGCAATACCACCCAGTGACATAATATTCGCATTCATGTCCTGAGCATACATAACAATAAAAGCGCAGATTATTCCCATCGGCAAACTGAAGATCACGACCAGGGAAGAGCGAAAATGAAATAAAAACACTGCGCAGATAAGTGTGACAACAATAAATTCTTCCAGCAGTTTTTCGTACAAATTCATCACCGCCCTTTGAATCAGCGCAGAACGATCATAGGTCGTTACAATCTCAACACCTTCTGGCAAACTGGCTTTGAGGTCTTCCAATTTCTGCTTGACGCCCTCTATGGTTTTTTGTGCATTTTCGCCAAAACGCATAACGACGATACCACCAACCACTTCACCTTCGCCATTTAGCTCAGCGATACCCCGTCGCATCTGCGGCCCCAAGGAAATCGATGCAATATTCCCCAACTGTATCGCCGTGCCCTGCTGATTCAAGCCCAAAGGAATTTTTTTGATATCCTCTAGATTTTGCAGATAACCGCTGGCACGTACCATGTATTCCGCTTCTGCCATTTCAATAACCGAAGCGCCGGACTCTTGGTTAGCACGTTGAATCGCCATTCGGATATGCGCCAAAGGCATGTCATAAGCACGTAGCTTATTTGGGTCAACCGTAACCTGATACTGCTTCACCATGCCGCCAACCGTAGCAATTTCAGAAACACCAGGAACAGTCTGTAACTCGTATTTTAGGAACCAGTCTTGCAGACTGCGCAGCTGCGCCAAATCGTGCTTTCCACTTCGATCTACCAACGCATAGGAATACACCCAGCCAACACCGGTCGCATCCGGACCTAACTCAGGATTGGCCTGTGCCGGCAAACGACCGGCGACCTGGCTCAGGTACTCCAGCACACGCGATCTTGCCCAATACAGATCAGTACCATCTTCAAAAATCACATAGACATAGGAATCACCGAAGAAGGAATACCCTCTTACCGTCACTGCTTTGGGTACCGACAACATGGCTGTCGCCATTGGGTAAGTCACCTGATCCTCAACAACCTGGGGCGCTTGCCCGGGATAACTGGTTTTGATAATCACCTGGACATCAGACAAATCAGGAATAGCGTCAATCGGCGTCTGTTTTATGACATAAATACCTACCGACAACAAAATCAATGTTACCAGAACAATAAAAAACCGATTGACAACGGACCATCGAATCAATGAAGTGATCATAAGAATTTCCCGTTACTGCGTTTTCACAAGCCCCAATGAGAAGCGCTTACTCAACCATCATTTCCTTTATTAAGTAGTTCTGCTGCTCATCTACTTGTAAAGTAAAAATCACTTTCTGCCCTGGTTTCAAACCACTGAGATCTACCGACTTATCTGTTTGAAAATTCATTTTCATTTTCGGCCAATTCAACTCGGGAATAGGCTCATGACTGATATTGACGTGGCGGTGCTCAGGCATCACTTTGTTAAGTATTCCTTTGCTTTTCACCATCTGCATCTTTTGCTGTGACGATTTTTCCATCATGCCGTCGTGCATGCCCTGATGCTCCTGATGCTCCTGATGCATAGCACCGGCCTCTTTTTTGTGCATATCATGTTCAGAACTTTGTGCCTGAACATAACTGGCTGCAACAGTGAAAAAAAGTACCCGTGATATAATTTGCTTTGCCATTTGATAATTCACAATACATTCTCCTTTGACCTTGGTTTTGTATAATCATTTCAGTAATCTAATTTGCTTGACTATGACCTTCTGACTCATAAAGTTTCGTCACGATATAATCCCCATCCACTGTCTCCAGCAATTGGAAATTAATTTGCTGCCCCGCTTTAAGTGTCTGCAAATCAATCTTTTCAGACACTTCAAACATCATTGTCATCGTAGGCCATTTCCATTCAGGTATCGGCTCATGCGTGACATTCAACATGTGCATATCGCTCATAACCTGCTTGATCACACCTCGCGTCCTGGTTTGCTTTTGATGAGACAGGTCATGCTGCTTGGAACTGCTTGCAGAAGCATCATCAGATGCTCGAACAGAAATAGGCAAATAATCGCTCTGCTCATTCTTTACCGGCTCCTCCATACGACTTAATTCGCCACTCAAACTCGATTCAGAGTCAATCAAAAACTGTGCTGAAACAACAACGTTATCACCAACCTGCAATCCTTTAAGTATTTCTATGCGCTGCCCGCTTTCCACCCCAGTTTTTACAAGCACCGACTTAAAACGCCCACTACCCATGGCTTTCACCACTCGACTCATACTACCACTTCGAATAACCGCGTCTCGAGGCACAGAAAACGCTTGGTGCTGCAGGCCTGCTTCAATTAGCAGCTCAGTAAACATATTGGGCTTAAGAAATTCGTTAGGGTTTTCAAATACAATACGCGCCTTTAGCGTGCGAGTCTGACTGTTAAGTACCGGATAAAGATAGCTAACGACACCACGCCAGGTCTTACCTGGATAGCTGTCAGTTGTCATTTCCACTGTCTGCCCCGGTTTCACCCAACCCGCCTGCCGTTCAAATATTTCTGCTATGACCCAAACACCGTCAAGAGACCCAACAGACATGACGTTCTTATCCGGTTTGAGAAAACTCCCTTCACGCACGTTCAGATTAGCGACATAACCATTATTTTGAGCATAGAATGCGAGCCTCTGATTCACTTTACCTTCCTTGCGCAAAACAGTGATTTGTTTTTCATCCACGCCCAGTGATTCAAGCTTGCGCTTGGCCGCACTGAAAAGTTGCGAATTACGCCCCCGATAAGCGATGAGATACTCTTCCTGTGCATTGACCAATTCCGGCGAATACAACTCAAACAGTTTTTGTCCTTTTTCGACCGGATCACCCACAGCTGTCACCGATAGCTTTTCAATCCAGCCATCAACACGGCTATGAAAATGGGTAACGCTATCTTCATTAAAACCGATAAATCCCACCGTCCTAATTTGTAGGGACAAATCTTCCTGGATCACTTTGGCAAGTTTCACGCCCAGATTATTCTCAACCACGGGAGAAATTCGTACAACACCGACGTCGTCTTTCGAGTTCGCTTCTTCGTAAGCCGGTATTAAATCCATGCCCATTGGGGATTTCCCCGGTTGATCGCGTTTGTAATTGGGATCCATTGGTGCGACCCAATACAAGGGCTTCGCTGCCTTTGCAGTTGCCTTTTCCTGTGCCGCGCCTTGTGTTATTGACGGCATCATCATATACACTGCTATTCCACCTGCAAAAAAGGCCAGCAGTCCGATTATCAACAGTTTGACGTTATTCATGGTGTAATCTCTTGAATTCTCTGGTCAGTCCTAGTTTGTCTACTGATTTGTCTATCGCTTGGTTCGTGAGCATTATCAAAACCGTACAGAAAATGCAGTTGTGCCAGCGTCTTCTGTTCATTGGCAACCAGGCGCTGATAGTCCAGTTTGGTTCGCTGATCACTTAGATAGGCCCGCATCAAGTCGGCAAAATCCGTCGCATCAGATTGATAGGCGTTCAGTGTCGCATCAGCCTGTGCTGTCGATTGGAACAACAATGTGTCATCAAACAACTTCTTTCGAGCACTTAACTGCCGCCACTTGGCATGCATTGCTAATACTCTGCTGGTTTGAGCTCGCAACAGGTCAAGGTATTTTTCCTGTTCTGCTGCACGCGCATAACGTTTTGAAGACACAGCCTTGTCTTGACGCTTAGCGGTAAACAGAGGCAATTGCACATTGACCATAACGCTGAACATATCCGCCCGATCATCGCCACTGGGATCTTCCCCATCACGCCAACCATAGTCTGCACTAATACCCCACCGTGGTTTATAACTTTGCTGAGCAAGTTGCACGGCATGTTCACTCTGCTTCATCAGACGCTGCTGACTGACTAACAGCGGATGGTTCGCCACTTGTTGTGCCATCTGATGGGAAGAATTCGGAATATCAAGAAGAGGAGGCAACCATTCCTCTTCGTCTGGCAACAACATAGGTATGGCATCCTGATCCACCCAGCGACCCAACAACGCCTGCGATTCACGCAGTTGCAACTGCGCTTCAATGAGCTTTTCTTTGAGCAGACTGATTTCCAGCTCGGCACGTAGAACATCTTGTTGCTGCTTTCGCCCAACAGAGTAAAGCGAATGCGTGATCTGCAGCAGCTGGTCAAACAGCTGTCGGTCTCCCTGCAAAATTTGTGCAGCCTGCTGCCAATAATAGACGTCAAACCAACGCTGCCGGGTTTGATTAATAACGTGTAACCGTTGCAATGCTGTACGTTCACGCCAACTATCCGCTTCCAGCGCCTGTATCTGCGCTTGCAGAGCCAGGCTATCACCAGCCGGAAATTGCTGCATTATGCCAACACTCAGCTGTGTCATCGCTTCCTGGTCAATGGAAAAGGTATTTGTCGGCAGGTTTTTTGCGCCAAATCGCAGCACAGGGTCTGGTAGTTGGCCTGTTGCAATCGAGTTCTCACTGGCCGCCTCTGTAGCCGCACGGTATTGCCTGAGGCCCGCATCACGCGCCAATGCCAAACTGACCGCTTTTTCAAGCGACAATACTGGCTGGGCCATGCTCTCAACACTGCAACCCAAGACCAACATCAGTAGTGACGTACTGTTTATTAGCCTGATTTTACAAATAACACTCATTTTGCTTCCTCAATGTCTTAGATAGGACGTCTTAATAGGACAATCACTAGCAGACAGCACGCACAAGACCATAAGCGTGAGTCCTCTATCGAGCAAAGCAGAACGCTATTTCAGAAATGAACAGATAAGCAGAAAAATGGGAGGGGAAAAAACGACAGACTCCACCTGCTGGGTTGCGGTATAGACGGTAATAACAGGCTCATACCAACTCGACGTCCACGCAAGAAACACAGCCAGAAAAAGTACAGATGAAGACTTCCCTGTATAGCTGCCCTGCTGCAACTCGTCACAGCATAGCCGTTCATCTGGCGACACCGCATTATTATCCATGAGCATCAATGGGTAGGACACCACTGCATGATGTTCATTGTGTTGCATCATTTGCTGGCCACCCATCATGCCATGCTGAGCATGCGAATGGGCTTGACTGTAACTAAAAACATCAAAAACAGAACACAGGGCCATACTGCCAACAGACCACCACACCACTAAGGTGGCAATCACAAGCCAGCCTCTATACGGCAAGTATCGCAATGTATTCATGTTCAATGTCATAACAACCCAACGAACCCCCTATCGGAAGCAGTGCTTATCATAAGCTACAGCTACACAAAAAAACAGCTTCTCAATCAGCACACAGATATCATTAGTGTAGCCCTTAACCCTAGACCAGAGTCAAGATCTTAATGATCGCGAACATTTGTCCATGGCATTTTAATTGGCATTACAAAAAAACACTTCTTCTGACATATTTCTAACACGTTAACAGCACGATACCTATTTTCTCATCATCCAATTTAATAGGGTGCATTTCAACGGCTTAGCCAGGGCCAATCCGAGCACCTGCTAACGCGCCAGAACATTGTCCTTCATCACAACCAAAATGCGAAGTAATCTATATTTGAACGTAGATAAAAGCATATATCTTTTATTAGATTAATTGCAGTTGCTTATAACAAAGAAAATGTTCTTATGCCCATCGCTATACAAGACATGGCCAACGACCTACATTCGCCCCACCGCGTTCTACTGATTGAACAATCAGCCACAATGCGACGCATGTTACATCAACTGTTACTACAAAACGGCATTCAGGTCGCAGAAGCATCCACATTTGACGAAGGATTTGATCAACTCATTCAACATAGCGATCAGTACTTTGCTGTTATTATTGGATGGTCGCCCTACTCAAATTCTGCTGCGGATGATTTGCTATCACTATTAAGTTCACAGACTTTTTCGGGCAGGCTCGTGCTCGTCTTATCCGAAGAAAAGGAAGCAAACACATTCAACTGGGTAGCGCAACGAAAAAATACAAATCACTTTCTTTGGCAGGACTACCGCAAAATAGGTTCCAGTTTACAAACATATATTGCAAACGAAAAACACATATCCCCGTCACAACAAGCTTATTCGAACACTCGCTGCAATCCGCTTAAAAAGCATAATATCAAAATACTGTTTGTGGATGATTGTAAATCGCTTCGCTGCTCTGTCTACAAGCTATTAAGCAAACATGGCTATCATACTGATATTGCTGCCTCCGTTGATGAAGGTATGGCAATGGCTTTAAACAATCATTATGATTTAGCCATCATTGATTATTTCATGCCAGATGCAACGGGCGATGAACTGTGCCGACAGCTGCGCGATCACCCAAAGACATCACACATCATCTCCTCTATCTACACCGGCACTTACATGGACAAGATTATCAAGACTGCCCTGAATGCCGGCGCCACGGAGTGTATGTTTAAAAATGAATCGAAAGCCCTGTTTCTCACCCGCGTAAACTCAATGTGCCGGGCAGTGATAACAAAACAGGCCATCGAAAAAGAAAGGCAGTACTTACGGGGGATTCTCGGCTCAGTCGGCGATGGAGTCTATGGCGTCAACAATGAAGGCAAGATCAGCTTTATGAATGCCTCTGCAAAACGCATACTTGGGCTGACCGATCTCGATTTCGTGGCTAATAAGCCTCACAAACTGTTCCACTATGCGCATGCCGACGGTGCTCATAATCCCGATGAAAGCTGTTATCTCAGTAAAGCGTATCGATCCGGCGAAAGGCTCATTAACTGGCAAGCTACTTTTTGGACAAAAGACAGGCAGCCATTACTGGTAGAATGCAATGTCTACCCTCTCACTGTCGAAGGCAGCAAAGAAGGCACCGTAGTGGCTTTTCGCGACATTTCAGAACGCAAACAGATGGAAGAAGAGCTACGCTGGCAGGCCAATCATGACTCCATGACCAAACTGCTGAACAGACGTTATTTTGAGGAAGAGCTATCCCTGGAAGTAAAACGTCTGCAACGCAGCCATGAGACCAGCGCACTTTTGTTTATCGATCTGGATCAATTCAAATATATCAATGACACGGCCGGCCATGCAGCCGGTGACCAGCTATTGATTGAAATCAGCCAACAACTGCAATCCCGAGTCCGTGATTCTGATTTACTGGCCCGGTTGGGCGGTGATGAATTTGCCATTATTTTGCGAAACATAGAAAAGAAATTCATTTTGTCCGTTGCAGATTCCTTTCGCCAGATACTCGCTCGCTATCAATTCAGCTACAGTGGAAAAAACTATACAATTAACGCATCCATCGGTGTTTCACTAATCGATAATAATTCTAATTCCGTAAGCGACGTGATGGCCGATGCCGATCTTGCCTGTCATAAGGCAAAAGAAACCGGACGCAACCAGACTCATGTCTATTCACCCGTTGATGACGATCGTCAAGTCATGGATATGGAACTGGGCTGGACTCACCGCCTGAACGAATGTTTGAAAAATGATACTTTCGTATTGTGCTTCCAACCCATCGTGCCCATTCAACCCGTAATGAACAGCGAACTGATCGAACATGAAGAAGCGCTCTGGCCGATGTTAAAGTCAAGCCTGGGGGAAAGCCGCATTCACTACGAAGTCCTGATACGCATGCCGGGAAAAGATGGCAATCTCATCCTGCCTGGCGCCTTTTTACCTACGGCAGAACGCTTTAATTTAATGCCTGAAATTGACCGTTGGGTCATTGAAAATGCTATCAAGTATTTAAGTCAAACGTCGGTTAGTCGCCACAACATCACGCTAACGATTAACCTGTGCGGCCAGACCATCAGCGACCCCGCACTGGTCGATTATATTGCCAAACAAATCAAGCAGCACAACGTCGATCCGTCCCGACTTGTTTTTGAAGTCACTGAGTCCTGCGTGATTTCAAACCTAAAAGTAGCACAACAGCTTATTGTCGATCTGCGCAAATTGGGCTGCCAGTTTGCACTGGATGATTTCGGCAGCGGCTTTTGTTCTTTCGGCCATTTAAAACATCTGAACGTTGATTTAATAAAAATTGATGGGCTCTTCACCCAAGGAATCGCCAATGACGCTACTGATAGGGAAGTGATTATGGCAATCAATCAAATCGCACACGCCATGGGCAAAAAAACTGTTGCCGAATATGTCGAAAACCGTGAGCTGCTTAAGCTGATTCACGAGTGCGGTGTAGATTACATTCAGGGGTTTTACATATCCAAACCTCTGCTCGACATTGCATAAAAGCCATCTATTGTATAAGAGCTATATATTGCAGCTCTTATACATTTGTTAAAACCGGTTAATAACCTCATCGGCAAATCGTTGAATATAATCCAGGCGCTGCTGCAGTGTCACTTCTTCCATTTCATACACACCCCAAGGTACAACAGTAACATCCGTCATACCCATCTCTTGCGCTTCTTTATAGCCATCAAGTGAAAACATTTCGATATCGCTCAGCATACCCTGAACAATATAGTCATCACGTTTATCACTGCCGTATTCTTTACGAAAATTATTGAGAAGAGTAATCAGGCCTTTCATTTCTTCCCGCCTCAGATTGGCTGATACCCAACCATCCCCCAAGCGCGCAGCTCTACGCAGCGCAGCAGGTGCATGACCTCCTACGGTTAGCTTGATCGGCTGAGAAGGCACCGGACACATTTTCAATAAAGGAAAATCAAAATGTTCGCCATGGAATTCAAAATACTCTCCACTTTGCAGACCTTTAAATATTTCGATCATTTCATCCAGTCGTTTTCCGCGCCCCTGCCACGGCGTATTGCAATATGTAAAGTCATCGATCCACGGACTGATGCCTGCACCCAAGGTAAAACGGTTATTGCTCATCACGGCAGCAGACAGTGCCATCTTAGCCACCAGCAATGGTTCTCGAATCGCCATCTTCAACACAAAGGAGCTAAAATGCAGCGTCGTTGTTGCCGCCGCCATCGCTGCGATAGCAACAAAGGGATCAACAAAGGCCTTGTCTTCAAGAAATTCCCGCCCTTCGTGATAGGGATACTCCCCTATCGCCTCTTTCGGATAAAAAATGCTATCCGGTACGCTAACAGCATAAAACCCGGCCTTTTCCGCTGCCTGTGCCAGTGGAATATACTGCGCGGGATCGAGCATGGTGATATTCAAAGTAAATCGCATGACATTGCCTCAAGCGGTCAGTGTTGTTGATTTTTCTTGGTGCCACTGTAACCACCGGTTATAAAGTAACTGGAAACCACCTAAGCTGACTTACATCAGACCTAATCCTTTCAATTGTGCTTCCAAGGCGTCCCAATCCCAAAAAGCAGACATCCTAGTGATTTTTCCTTCGTCATTTAGGTCATAAGTAGCAATCATCTCAATGCTGGTTTTGATGCCGTTACCCATATCGTTGACAGCAGTTTGCCGCACAGCAACATTGTTTTTTCCACTGGGTATCCGGTTATGAACCGTGATCGTAAGGTTTGCAGGTCCAATCACTGTATCCCAGAATTTTGCTATTGCTTCCTTCCCAATGTGTCCCTTACCCGCAGAATCGAAAGGAGAGACACCCACGGGATCCTGCACTACTGCATTATCATCATACAAGGCAAGCCATCCTTCACGATCGCCTTTCATTGCCAAATCAACGGAATTGATATTAGCTTGAATGGCCGGATGTGTTGTTTCATCACTCATTTGAGAATCCCCTTTAAAATAAATCAAGTGCAGTTACACACACCCGCTCCTGGAATCGAGAGTGAAATCCAACATGCACCTCGGCAATAGCTCAACAACAAAACCGGTTGCGTGGTGAATGGCAGGTTTGTGCCAGAGTGCAGTATGCACCCTTGATTACGAGCGATAATACACATTATGGGCATTTTAGTGCAATATATTTTTACTTACCTTTGCAATATGTGAATATAATATTATGATTCAATTTGAGATAGCGACGGAAGCTAAGAGCACTTCCCTTGTACATTAACCGGCTTGTACTTTAACACTTCTCAGACACGCGCCAACGCCTACGGAAAACAATCGGTTATGACACAACAATCACCTTCATCCACCAAAGGCAATCGCTGGGGCAGCAATACTCGCTGGGTACAACAGGACGAAGGTCGACGAGCAATACTCAATGCAGCAATGCAGTGCTTCGAACGTCAGGGTATGAATTCCACAACGATTGATGAAATCGCCAGGACTGCCAATATCACACGACGCACGGTCTACCATTATTTTAAATCGAAGAATGAGATTTTAGAGGCGGCAGTTGAACAGCATGCCTGTGATTGCATCAACCGGATGATCAAGGATATATCAGGCGAGCAACCCTTTACCGACTTTATCATTGAGTGCTTGCTGTATATGATCGAGCATATTCCTGAAGAGCCGTTTTACAAAATACAAACCAGCGATACCGTTGGCATCAGAGCAAGTTATTTTTATTTCACATCCAGTAATGTACAAAAAATCTGGCTGGATGCGTTTCAGGCACCTTATATTGAAGCGCTAAGACAACGCAGCATCAATCCGCAATTGCTTCTTGAAGACATCATGATGTGGATCGGCCGTATCGCCCTTTCCTATTTGCAGTACCCCAATCCGCAGCACTCAAAAGAAAACGTTCGCCGCGAGCTAGAACATTTTTTTATCAATGCCTTGAAGTACAGCGCCTAAGGACTCAGCACTAGAGAATCAAATACATCACCACCGCTGTCACAATACTGCAACTAATGGCAGCACCAAACGACCAAAGCGCTACTCGATCGTTAATCCGACCCATTTCCTCACGTACGGATTGCAAATCTTGCTGCAATTGTTCACTGAGTTTCTGCCGATTTTCGGAATTGCTACTGAGTCGTGACTCAACACGCTGCTCAAGCTGCTGAAGGTCACCCGCTTTCTGTTCGCCGTTGGCTTTGACAAAAAACTTCAAATCCTGCAACTCTTTTTGCGTACCGCTTAATTTATCGAATAACGCCCGCAGCTCTGATTCGCTGGCCGTCGCGGAGACATCGGCTTGCACGTTGTCGATCGTTTCGCGCAATTTGTCGAACTCCTCAGAAAGCGCATCCGTATTTTCAACAAGCAAAGAGATTTTGGAGTTTATACCTTCGATCACCAGAGTATCGTGACCCGGAATAGCCGACGAAAGCTGATCTTTCTCGACAGACAGAACTGGCACATCCTCGGATGCTGTCGATACACTCGGAGCTAGCAGTCCTCGCTCCAACGCATTGGCCTGGTTGACCAGGATATCAACGTCAACTCCCGCAACACAGGCCGACTGTCGATTACGGAATGCTTCGACCAATACAGGAACCGTATCTCTAACATTATCAATTAGATCAAAAACCGTATCCGTCAACGGCAAAGTCCCATCAACCACACGGTTTAACAGGCTTTCGATTGCCCAAGCGAGTTCGCTGACATCTGCAGCCCTGACCATCCGCCCACTACCCTTTAGGGTATGAAATGCGCGACAAATTTCATGCAAGGATGTGAGATCTCCCGGATCTTCCAACCATCGAGGAAAATGCTCATTTACCTCCTCGATCACCTCTTGCGCTTCTTCAACAAAGATATCAATAATATCCTCATCAAAATCTTCATCGTGATCGGGCTGTATTATAGACATCGACCTTGCCTCACTAATAAATACGGTACCACTACCATTTCCTGATGCAATAACGACCTACTTTCCACCATTTTGTATCAGTGTAGTACACTCAATCAGCACTCCTATTGATATGCCTTTTGTTTTAAAGAGTTATAAACAAAACATGAACTCCATCGCAAGATACCCGCTTAATGGGGTACAATTTCGCTTTTTTTGAGCAAAATTTTTCAATATCAGGGCATTATGGATACTAAAATTCTTCAGCAAACCTTTCTCACTATTCGAAGCAACAAGATTTTCGAGCTATTTGTCATCTTTATTATTGTCTTTTCCGCACTGGTTATTGGCCTCAAAACCTACGAAATTTCACCCGTAGCACTTCAGATTATTCGCTGGTTGGACTGGGTCATAACAGGCATCTTTTTAACTGAAATCATTATCCGGTTCCTTGGCGAAGAAAAAAAGACTCATTTTTTTACTCAACCCTGGAACCTGTTCGACTCGATCATCGTAATCGTCAGCATGATCCCGCTGGACAATAGCGACATGGCCCTGGTAGGACGGCTTATCCGGGTCTTCAGAGTCTTGCGAATGGTCTCCATCATCCCTGAGCTGCGCTTGCTGCTCAATTCATTGCTCAAGGCTATGCCGCAACTCGGTTATGTCGTACTCCTGATGTTTATTATTTTTTATATCTATGCCGCCATCGGTTCAACGCTGTTTGAAACGATCAATCCTGTTCTATGGGGCGATATTTCCATTTCGCTGTTAACCCTGTTCCGTGTAATGACATTCGAGGACTGGACCGATGTTATGTATGAAACAATGGAGGTTTACCCATTGAGCTGGTTTTATTATCTGACCTTTATATTTTTTACAGCCTTTGCATTTTTAAATATGGTCATCGGTATTGTGGTAAACGTACTTGAACAGGAAAGCGCACGTATTCGCAAAGAAACACATGAAGAAATGACGCTGGAAGATCTGGATAGCAAAATAGAGGAGCTCAAAGCAATCCTATTGTCACAGCAGAAAATCCGCGAATAGGGCGATCGATGTAATCGCGGTATAATCGGGACAGTGATAATCCTAGACATCACCTACGACTGCAAGCTCCCTTGCCGGTCTAATTCCTGAATAATTTCTCGATCGCCTAAGACAATTTACGGATTCGCAAATAGCTGCCATTAAGGATAAAGTAATCTCAAACGGATTCTTCAAGGGCAATAATTTATGAAACGACTAGAAAACCAAGTCACTATTATCACTGGGGCCGCGTCAGGTATTGGCCTGGCTTGCGCAAAACGCTTTGCAGCAGAAGGAGCCAATGTTATCGGCGTTGATATTCAAACCAACGATGAATGGCTAGAAGTGGCAGACTTGGCTCCAGGTTGTGCATTTCACCAAATTGATGTTACTGATGCGCTCGCCCAGCAGCAGGTGGCAGATGAAACAGTGGAAAAATTTGGACGCATCGATAGCATAATCACAGCAGCAGGCATCGCTGAAGCCGGCCCGGTGAATATGCTGGAAGAAGAAAGCTGGGACCGCGTTATCGATATCAACCTCAAAGGCAGCTTTCTCTCGATTAAATCGGTGTTACCAACCATGATGAACCAGCGCAGCGGTAGCATCATTACTATTGCCAGCATCGAAGGTATCGTGGGAACCGAAGGCGGCAGCGCTTACAATGCATCAAAAGGCGGCGTTGTACTACTCTCAAAAAATGTTGCCATTGATTACGGTCGCATGGGTATTCGCTGCAATGCCATCTGCCCCGGCTTTATTAATACTCCTTTGTTTCGATCGATCATTGACCAGGACTTTATGGCAGACGTTAAGACCGATATCCAAAAATGCACCAAGTTGTCACGCTTTGGCGAACCAGAAGAAATTGCCGGAGTGGCCTTTTTTCTCGCATCGAATGACGCCTCTTTCGTGACCGGCCAGACCATTGTGGCCGACGGCGGATATACTGCTGGGCACAGCCATGGGATTGTTGAGATGATGGGCCTAGTGTAGGTGGGCCTGGCATAAAGGCTGAAAAAAAATATTTTCCGAAGCCATAATCCGCCATAATCATTACTGCTCTGACTTATCATGTATTCCAAACATGTATTCCAAACATGGATTACAATAAATAGGTAAACAGCATAGTGAGGCAGTATGACTACCGGAAAACCTGCTTTTAGCAATCCCCCTCAGCTAATGGGAAGTCATCGTCGACTAACCACTTTACAGCAACAACGCCGTGACAGGCTCTATGATGCCGCTTATCACCTGGCTACCGAAGGTGGTTATGTGGCTGTGACAATGCGCGATGTGGCTGCCCAGGCTGATGTCGGCCTGGCAACCGTATACCGTTATTTTCACTCAAAGGACCACCTGATTACTGAAATCAATGCCCGCCAGAGCATGGCCATTATTGAGGAACTGGCGGAAAATCCACCTCCCGGAGAGACTCCCGAAGAACGCCTGATTTTTGTTTTCCATCGAATGCTGGACTCAACCACCGAAAATATCAACCTGGCATCAGCCGGTGTCCAGGCCATGATCTCAGACGATCCCAGCACCAACTCACCCGATTACTGGCAACAAATGATTATGGTGCCTTATATAAAAGCAGCTCTGGGCAATGACTATCCTATTGATTTACGGGAACTGGGCGAAATTCTTGGGCACATATTCTTCTCACTGATGATCGGTTTGAGCAGCCAACGCCTACCGTTAAGTCATTGTAAAGATGTGATTTCACGCTCCGTCGAGCTGCTTTTGCAAGATGAGGGTCCAAGCACGACTTCCTCTTAAGGTCCTTATTTCGCAGCCTTAAGCACCAACCACAGTTCGAATTTTCAGAGTTGACTCGCTCTCAATACTCGCTCTCAATATAAAAGGAGCTTCCCAATTATTCCTTGCTTTCTTCCACTCGGACAGCATAAATGGCGACAATATCATCGCGATACATCCCACTAACATACGCTTTTTTCAAAGTATTTTTACCAGATCGTAAGACAATAAATCAATTTTCAACAATAATGAAAGGCATTCATCTACAAAACTTTAATTCCCTGACATCCACCGGTGTCTCAAGCCATTTTTGTGCAGATATGCTAAAATTAAAAACTCTTTCATTTTCAGGGCATTGGAATGACATTTAACGCTCCCGACAGCTTGACCGAAAAAATTGCTCAATATCTAGCAGAAAAAATCATCAATGGCGAGCTGGCTCCCAAAGAGCGTATTCAGGAGCAAAAAATTGCTAGCGAACTGGAAGTCAGCCGCGGGTCTGTTCGCGAAGCCTTGTTGTTGCTGGAACGGCGGTATTTGATCAATATCATTCCCAGACGCGGCGCCGTAGTCACTGAAATCACACCGCATCATGTCCGTGCTCTCTATGAAATGGTGATCGACCTCTATTCTTTGGTTGCCGTTAAGGTCGCTAACGCATGGCAAGATGAAACAGAAATACAACCCTTTATGGATGCACTGGCCTCCATGCAACAGCAAGTCCATGAAAAAGATGTAGCTCTTTACGTCGAGAGCAGTTTTCAAATTATGCAAATGGCTGATCCGCTGGTTGCCAATCCCTACCTGAGAGAAATTATCGAAAACCTGCAACCAGCCGTCGAACGCACTTTCAACCTGGCTTTAAGCAAACACCGGGAAGAAATTGAACAAAGCCAACAGTTTTTTGAAGGCATATTAAAGGGTGTGCTGGCCCGAGATCCAGATTTGATCAGACAAACGATATCCAGCTATGGCAATCATAATCGCGATCTGGTACTAAGCATTATTGAAAACAATGCCTAGGAGCCTGTCCGAGAATAGGGCTTTGGATTAAGAAGGTATTGTTTTCTTATTCGTTGCAATAATGTTATTTATGAGCAAACCAATCTAACGCCTTAGTCTATAACTAGGCCATGAACAAACTTCAAGGATTGCATAGAGACCATGACCCAAAAAAAGACCAGCACTCCGGTTGTCATCTGTTTCTCGGGGCTCGACCCCACTGGGGGCAGTGGCATCTCAGCAGATATTGAAACCATTAGCAGCCTCGGCTGCCATTGCATGCCCATTATTACGTCAGTCACTGCTCGCGATACGTTGACTATCAAGGATGCCTGGGATATAGACAGCCCAATCATCATTCAGCAGGCACGCGCCGTACTCGAAGATATTGCGGTGAATGTCATCAAAGTGGGCATGCTGGGTAGCGTGGATAATATTGAGGCCGTGCACACTATTCTGACCGATTATCCCCATGTACCCGTTATTCTCGATCCGGTTTTACAAACCGGCAGTGACGATGAAAATGCCTTGATTGAGGCCACGCGCGAGTTATTAATTCCCCAGTCCCATATTGCAGTGTTAAACAACGAACAAATTCATTTATTGGCTGCCGAAGCTGACAGCCTTCAAGCCTGTGCTCAGGTGCTGTGCGAGCGAGGTTGTAACCAGGTTTTTATTTCAGGCTCACCGGACAAGGCCCGGCAAATCACCAATTCACTGTATTCGTCATCAGGTCTGGTCAAATCCTACCAGTGGCCGTTGATTTCACATCGCTTTGTGGGCGCTGGCAGCACGTTGTCAGCCAGCATTGCTGCTTATCTCGCACATCAGGACTCCATCTTGGATGCCGTTGAACAAGGCCAGAAATTTACTTGGCAAGCGCTGGATAATGGCCGTCGTCTGGGAATGGGAAATTTGCTTCCCAATCGGATATTCTGGTGTAAAGACTGACATTGGCCTGAAGAAGTATATCCACGGTGTTAGGCGTCAATAATTGTTTTCGAGCAGTGGCCTTCTGCTGACTTAACCACCATAATAGTGCTCTTCTTTTTTATTTTTTATAACCCCAGTTTGAGGCGAATTCATGTCCCGTTCAGAAATACTCTTCGACCGTGCTAAAACCGTCATTCCCGGCGGAGTAAATTCCCCTGTCCGCGCCTTTAACGGTGTGGGTGGCACACCGGTGTTTTTTGAAAAAGGCGAAGGTGCATACCTCTATGACGCTGACGGCAATCGCTATATTGATTACGTAGGCTCCTGGGGACCTATGATAACTGGCCATGCAAACTCGGATGTGATTGCTGCTGTAAAAAAACATTTGCCCAACGGCCTCAGTTTTGGTGCACCGACTGAATTAGAAATTGATATGGCAGAAAAAGTTTGCTCACTCGTACCCAGTATAGAAATGGTGCGTATGGTCAGTTCGGGTACAGAAGCCACCATGAGTGCGATACGCCTGGCCCGAGGCTTTACCGGACGAGACAAAATTGTGAAATTCGAAGGCTGCTACCACGGCCATGCCGACTCACTACTGGTCAAAGCCGGCTCTGGTGCATTGACCATGGGAGAGCCTAACTCCCCCGGAGTTCCAGCCGCCCTGGCCGAACAAACCATCACTCTTACTTACAACGATATTGACAGCGTAAAAACCGCCTTTGCTGATATTGGCGAACAAGTCGCCTGCATTATTGTTGAGCCGGTTGCAGGCAATATGAACTGCATTCCACCTGTTCCTGGCTTTTTACAAGGTCTGCGTGATATCTGTGACAAGTACGGTACAGTCTTAATTTTTGACGAAGTGATGACCGGCTTTCGAGTCTCTTGTGGTGGAGCCCAGCAGCATTTTGGCATCACCCCTGATTTAACTACGCTGGGTAAAGTGATTGGCGGCGGCATGCCAGTCGGCGCGTTTGGCGGACGCCGAGACATTATGGAAAAAATAGCACCCACCGGCCCGGTTTATCAAGCAGGCACGCTATCGGGTAACCCGATTGCAATGGCTGCTGGCTTGGCCATGCTGGAAGCGGTCTCTGCACCCGGTTTTTATGAAGCCTTAGGCAAGAAAGTAGAAAAACTGTTAGGGGGTTTTACACAAGCGGCTAAAGAAGCTGGCATCCCCTTCAGCACCAACCAGGCCGGCGGCATGTTCGGTTTCTTTTTTACTGAAGAAGAAAAAATCACTCGCTACACGCAAGTAACTGCCTGTGATATTGACCGCTTCCAACATTTTTACCATGCCATGCTAAAAGAAGGCGTGTATTTGGCCCCTTCAGCTTATGAGGCCGGTTTTGTCAGCAGCGCACATGATGATCAAATGATTGAGAGCACCATCACAGCAGCATCGCGAGCCTTTGCTACACTGTAATGCAATTATTGAGATAAACGAGGCAGCATAATGAAAAAACTCATCATTGCGAGCAGTGTAGGCTTGCTGTGTGCGACCGCCACAGTCCAGGCCGATACCATTTTTGGCCTGTATGCAGGAGCCCACGCCTGGCAAAGCGCATTTTCAGGGGATATCAACTCGAATGGTGATGCCGACATTGATATAGAAAATGATCTGGGTTTTGACAATGAAGCTAATACTGTGATCTACGTCGCAGTCGAACACCCGGTGCCGATGTTACCTAATATCAAAATCCAGCAGACAGCAATTGAGATCAGCGGGATAAACACGCTAAGTGCATCAGGGCTAGGCTTTAGCTTTGACGACATCCCCTTTGATCCCGGTGCCAATATCGATTCAGACGTGGATTTCTCTCATACCGATATCACGCTGTATTATGAATTGCTGGATAACTGGGTATCTTTGGACCTGGGCTTAACTGCACGCATATTTGATGGATCAATTGAAATCAACAACACTGTCACAGCCGACAATGCGTCTATCAATCTTGATGCCAAGCTGCCTATGATCTATACCAAAGCGCAATTTGATTTACCGCTAACGGGCCTGGGCATTAGTGTGGACGGTAATTTTGTCGGTTTTGGCGGCAACAGCCTGCTGGATTTGAACGCCTCCATCAACTACGAATTTGCTTTTGGGTTGGGCGTAGCCGTTGGCTATCGTAACTTTACCCTGGAATTAGATGATGTTGACGATCTTGATTCGGAGTTAACCATTGATGGCGCCTACGCCGGCTTGACCTATCATTTTTAAAAGCCCCTTCTCCCTAATCCTCTCCCCAAAAAGCAGGGGAGAGGGATCTTACATCAGCACCTTTCGTTGCACATCCCTTACACGCCGCTTATTATGGGTCCTGTCTTACTTAATAATGATTCGGACTTATTATGAACATGAATCAGTGGTTATTGCTAATAACCATGAGCCTTTTTCTCGGCGCAAATGTACAAGCTCTGGATAAGGTTGATATTCTTATTGGTGGCTATGTCTGGAATACCGCTTACACCGGTGATTTCACCACCATAAATTACAAAATTGATGCAGCCGGAAATAGAATCACGCTGTTTGAACCCACGGATGTACGCGATGACCTGGGTATGCAACGCGAAGTTCAGCAAAGTATTTATTTCATTCTGAAACACAATCACAATAATTTACCCCATCTACGCTTGGCTCATTCATCCATGCAGGCGAAAAGCAGTACGATTTTGACAACAAGCTTTTATTTTCAAGGGGTTGAATTCAGCGGTCGGTTCGACAATGTAACGGCTGAAGTGGAGTCTGAAGTTGATTTGACACACAGTGACATTAGCGGATTCTACACTCGTAACTATGATGCCTTTTCCCTGGATATTGGATTAACCCTGCGTAATTTTGACGGTTTTGTTGAAATGCGTCAGCCACTCCTCAACGCTACCTCACGGCTAAAGATCAATCAAACCGCTCCGCTATTATTAGTACGACTAAATTACCCGCTCACTATCAAAGGGCTAAGCACCGAAGCTGAAACACATCTGATCCAGTACAACGGCGACCGCGTTATCGATTTTAATACGTTTATCCGTTATGAATTGGGCCGCGGCTCTGGTATGGCGCTGGGCTATCGTCTTATCGATATTGATCTGACCGACCTGCAGAAACAGGATGCAGACCTACGTGCGGATGGTCCCTATATGGAACTGAGCTATCATTTTTAATCCTCTCTGGATCCGCACGTACGCCGGACCTTTGACAAACTAAGCTGAAATAACACCTATCTTTCCGCTATTTTCCTTCTTTCACTTGCACCAACCACAGAGTATTAACTATTATTTCATTTTATCTTTAATTTTCATGTAAGGTACTTATGTCCAGGCTACCACGCCATCAAGCCACTGAAGAATCGGAAATTGATCTGACGCCCATGCTCGACGTGGTATTTATCATGTTGATTTTCTTCATTGTCACGGCATCGTTTGTCAAAGAGTCTGGCATTGAAATCAATCGCCCCGAATCCAATCAGCAATCGGATCCCAGCGATACCGCAAGTATTGTTTTTCAAATTACAGCAAACAATGAAATCTGGCTGGAGGAGCGCCGTATCGATATTCGCTCAGTACGCGCAAATGTGGAGCAGCTGCATGCGGAACGCCCACAAGCCCCCGTTATTATCCAAGCCCATAAAAATGCCAACGCAGAAACTTACGCCGGCGTTGCTGATGCATCAAGAGAAGCTGGCGTTTATGAGGTTTCTCTTGCCACTGCAGAAGATAAAAAGAACTGACCCCGGATCATAATCCTCCCTCTTTTTAGGACCATTCTTTATTTCTGCGGGCTAGTTACCCAATTTTGATAATCCTAGACATCATGTATTGAATAATGCGAGTTGGCTGTCAAGCAGCTTCAGCAACTCATCCAGCATCGCCAGTGATAGGCCCCAGACACGTCTGCCACGGTAAAAATAGCAGGGCAGCTGCACAGATACACCTGCCACTTTCCACGTCATCTCCTCACGGTTAAGCAAGTTTGCGAGAAAACGTAAAGGAATCCAGATCACTTCGTCCACTTCCTCGTTCAATGTGAAGGGCAGCTGCATCTCTGCCTTGAAAATAAAAGGGGTTACGACCATGGGACGAGGCAACACATGCGCTTTAGTAACCAAGTCTGACAATCGACCCAAGTATTGACAGTGTGATTTACCATCAATTCCCACCTCCTCGTGTAATTCACGTAACGCAGCCGTTAGAATCGTATCATCCTCCCGGTCCATTCGCCCACCGGGAAATGCCATATGACCGGACCACGGGTCACCTTTCTTCTCCGCCCGCTTGATCATCAATACAGACAGCCCCACAGAAGCCTCTTCCCGAACAATCAAACACACCGCAGAACGGCGTAAAAAGCGACGCCCGGGCACTTTACGTGGTCGATAGCGTTTAATCAGTTGCTCAGCTGCTTTGAGTTGCGCCATATACTACTCTCACTGTATGCACGAAACTGACATGCTAAGAGCCTGACTCCCCACTTGCAACATTGCAATTAATCCAAGAGCTGATTAGAACCTAAGACGGTAAAGCACTTTGTGACCATCGACACACAATTCGGCTTTTTTGCATAACAGAGCACCATTCATTTTGCGGGTTTTAAATTCACCTGCTAAGCTCCTAAAATTAATAAATTTTTTTACTTGTGGAGCCCCACATGAATTATGCGATCCAAACCATAGTTACAAGAGGGTTACTCGCATTTGGTTTACTCGTCGGCTTGTATTGGACTTCAGCAGCACAAGCAGATTTGGGCATCTTTATAGGCGCAAATGCCGGTTACTCCGATGTGGAATGGGATGAACTTAAAGATGACAGCAGCTCGCAGGCGTATATTGGCTACAATTTTACCGACTGGATAGGTATTGAAATAGGCGCTACCAAGTTTGGCACCTTTGACGTTGAACACGGAAACTCAAGCATAGAAGTCGATGCCACTCACCTAACCATCGACCTGATCGGTGATTTTGCCATACCTGGCCTGGATGTGTTCGCAAAAATCGGCGTATACGATGCAAAGGTAGAGCGAACCTGCAGCAACTGCGCAAGTAGTAACGACATCTCCAATACCGGAATAACCTATGCTGCGGGTTTTTCCAAGTCTATTCATTCCAGTACTGCTATTACCTTATCCTGGCAAAACTATTACAAGGTTGAAGACACTGAACTTAATTTGTACCAAATTGGTTTCAAACTGCAATTTTAAATAATTTCATGCATAACATCATGCAACTACGGCGAATCCACAGGTGTAGCGAGACATAACAATGGCTAGATTTAACACAAGCTCGGCGTTAACAACACTCGTAGTAGTGTCTGCCTTGTTGGGATGCTCAGAAAATATTGGCTCTCCCAATGATTATGAACAGGCTTGCACAACCAGCACAAGAACACCGCCGCCACCAGAACCCTGGCCTGAATCGGTAAGCAATTCTGTTGACAGTATTACGGCATTTAACAGTACTTTCAGCATAGACAACCAGCAGATTTTCAGTGGCAACATCCTGGCACCTGCCGAAATCACCAATACACTAAGCGTGACTGAACAAATCATTATGTTTCCAGATGCAAAACTCGAAGTCGATATAAGCACTTCCCTTGAGACCGGCAAGCGGGTCGCCGTTGCCTTTGTTAAAATTGACGACCAAAGCGATTACCGTGCTATACCGGTCAATTCAACAACGGGTTCCTTTTCATTGACTTTTCGCGCCCCGCGAAATAACGGGACTATCCCAGCGATTGATTCCAGTTGGAGCTATGCCGAACCCAACACCGGCTTTCCAATAGAAATCAAACTGTATCTCGTTGACAGTGCCGACGATGCCCCCGATTTAAGCACGACACTGGCCCATCAGGATGATATCAACTACTGGGTCCATACCATAAGTTCTGTTAATATCAACCCGCAATCCTTTGGTACCGGCCCCTTGCAGTTTACGTTGATTTGGGACCAGGCCAATGATATTGATATGCTCGTCTATGAACCCAACGACAACCTCATCTGGTATGCCGAGATTGTGGGAACAAATCCTGCTGGGGATGGCAAATTGGATGTTGATGATAGAGACGGCTTTGGCGCTGAAAATATTTTCTACACCAGCAATATTTCAGACGGAACCTATCGCGTTGATGTGAATTATTTCGGTGCGGCACCAGGAGGTCCGACAGAAACACTTGATACCGAGTACACCGTTATTATCAAGGGCTGTGGTGAGGTTCGCTCGATAACCGATACCTTAACCGAAGTTGGCGAAACGGATACTGTTTTTACCTTTAATCACAGTGAAAACTGCACGCTGTTTCCGCCGCCTGAACCCGAAAATCCGGACTTTTTCCAGGAAACCGCGATCTGCGACCTGCCATCCAAGGCAGAAAACACTACAACATCGTTATAATACTTTTTAAATTGAAAAAGCAATGGATGTCATCATGATGAAAACACGCTGGAGCTGTCAAATGCATGCGTCTACCCGACCAACCCTCTTTGCCTTGTTATTATTTTTTATTTCACCCATTGCGGCGGCTGAACATAACTTTTATGCCGGCATACAGGCAGGCTACTCTTCTGTTGATATGGAAAAAATCGGTCTGGATGACGACGTCAACGGGCAGATTTATGCGGGTTATATGTTTAATGATTGGTTCGGTATGGAGCTAGGCTATACCGATTTGGGCGCCTTCGAATTTGAAGGCGAAAACCCCGATGATGATAGCATCGATTTTGCCGGTGCACATCTTGGCATAACACTGGAAGGTAAGTTTACCGACACTATCAATGTGTTTGCTAAACTCGGCGTCTTTGGCGTTAGATCAGAAATATCTTCAAATGACCCAACCGATAAAGAGTTGGACAACAACGGTACTGGCCTATACTATCAGGTTGGTTTGGCTTACCCGGTTGTCAATTTTATGGACATCACCTTTAGCTGGCAAACGTTCCAAAATATTGACACGCTGGATCTAATAAGTGATCTGCAGACAGATCTTAACCTATATGATCTGGGCGTCCGCTTTCGTTTCTAATTTGAACTTTACGTGAATCTGCACTTTACGCGCCAATTGAGAAAACAATCTTCCTTTAATAAAAAAGCGCCAGTTGCCAAGCAACAGCGCTTTTTTTAGCCTCTGCAATATCAACCTAAGCAATCAACACCCGGATCACGCCCTATTGCTCCCATCAGTTGTTCGCAATAGGCGTCGCTGGAACAATTCACCAACCGCTCCCTGGCTTAGCCGTGCCCAAATTTCTGGTGCTAAAATGGTGATGTCATGATCAAATTTAAGCTCATGGCCCGGCATGCCATCATGATCATCCACACTGAAATGTGTCTTCCATGCATTTCCCCAACTCGGCTCATAAAATCGTTTTGCTACGTATACAAAGCCTTTAACGGGGGACGGTATTTGGCTCAAGCTCAGCGTAATGATTCGGCCTTCTTTCTCGCCCTTAACGCAGCATCAGGGTTTCCCATTGCCTCATGACACAGCGCTACCAACTCCCACAATTTAACCACTAATGTGCTGGAATCGGGCTCAAAATGCAGCGCCTTGTTAGCCAGCTGGATGGCTTCGGCCGCCTTGCCGTCCTTCAGCCGATAGGATGCCATCTGATAATAGGCTGCAGGATTACGTGAATCTATACGCAGCGCTCTTTCAACTTGAGCAATAGCTGAGGATATATCTCCCCGGTTATCAGCCTGCTTTGCCTCTGCCAACAGGGCTACGACCGCAGGATTTTCACTACGCCGCTTTTCTGTAATGGGCGGAACTACCATAGGATTTACTGGTATCGCCTGCTCAATGCCTGCATCGTCACTTGGCACGGTTATCGCGGTTCCACAAGCCGACAACAGCAGCACGATTGCAAGACTGAAAATCCCGTTGATGATCCGCCAGGTCATATTCATATCGCTTTATGATTTGTTCTGCCAAAAAATCAATTTTGAAACCAATACCGCAGCCAGTCAACGATCCTACCACGTCTTTTGTTACAAGGAGCCTGTTGTATCGGCTGAGAGCCAGCAATAAAAGGTAAATAGCGAGCGCCTTGACATGCTTCTTTGCTTAACAAGCCCGTTTTATCATCGATCCAATGGTATTCAACACCGGCGGGCCGACTAAAAACAACACTGCGCTCATTAAGACCAGCAATCAATCGCCGCCAAACTGGCAGAGCACCACTACTGCCCGTCAAAGGTGTTTCTCCATTGTCATCACGCCCCACCCAGGCAACTGCCAGGTGATCACCACCAAAGCCGGCAAACCAACTGTCGCGTTGCTCATCCGAGGTGCCTGTTTTGCCTGCAACATTCAATGTTGCAGGCATGCCATTGTACACGGAGCGACCAGTACCCTCTCGCATTACCTCAAGCAAGCCATATTGCAATAAATGAATCACATCGCCAGTAAACTTTTGCTCCACCTCTAGTGGATAGCGTCGCAATGGTTGTGCCTGGCCGTCCATCACTTCTCGAATAGCGCGCAGAGGGCTATGAAATCCTGACGCGGCAATGGTTTGATACATCACAGACACTTCAAGCGGCGACATTTCCACAGCGCCCAGCAATAGTGAGGGAACCGCCTGCAACTCTTGATCAACGCCCAATCGCGCCAAGGTGTCAATAACATTATCCAAGCCTATCGTCATTCCAAGACGCGCCGTTGCTTGGTTATAAGATTGCGCCAATGCAATGTGTAATGGGATCTCTCCGTGCGCCTTCTTATCAAAATTTTGCGGCTCCCACAAGGAGCCATCCGCGCCCTGCACCGAGACCGGCGCATCATCCAATAACGTTGCCAGTGTATATTGCTGCGGGCTCTCCAACGCAGTGAGATAAACTGCCGGTTTGATCAATGAACCCACAGGCCTGCGTGCGTCCAGCGCCCGATTAAAACCGGCATAGCGCGGTTCCCTATCACCCACCACCGCCAACACTTCACCATTTTCAATGCCGGTTACCACCACTGCACCCTGCAATCGTTCAGGCCCCTCGGACGGAAGTTCATAGCCTTTTTCCAGACTGTTCACCACACGGTTTAAACTCTGCTCGGCGCGCCACTGAACAAGCGGGTCAAAATTAGTGAAAATTTGCAGCCCGGTGGAATTGAGATCCTGTTCACGGTAATCACGTCGTAATTGCCGCCTGACCAAATCCAGGTAGGCCGGGTAATTGCGCCGCGAACGCGATGTGCGCTTGCCAATCCCCAGCGTCTGACTTTTCCCCTTTCGCGCCTCCTCTGCACTCACCAAGCCCTGATCGGCCATCTGCTCGATCACCAGATTGCGTCTTTTCAAGGCTCGCTCGGGATGACGCCAGGGATCGTAATAGGAAGGCCCTTTAACCAGGGCAACCAGTAAGGCATACTGCGCCAAGCGCAGATTTTCTACCGGTGTATTGAAATAATACTGACTGGCCAAGCCAAATCCATGTATCGCCCGTGGTCCAGATTGTGCCAAATAAACCTCATTGACATAGGCCTCAAAGATTTCGTTCTTGTCGTAATGGAATTCAAGCAATAGCGCCATAATGACTTCGACGCCTTTTCGCAACAATGTTCGTTCACGCGTCAGGAAAAAATTTTTCACCAACTGCTGCGTCAATGTGCTGCCACCCTGCACCCAACGACCTGCGCGCACATTCACCCACATCGCTCGCAGCATTGATAAGACAGAGATACCGTTATGCTCGTAGAAATGTTTATCTTCCACCGCCAACAATGCCTGTCTTAAACCGACCGGCAATTGATCAAGACGCACCAGTAAGCGGTCTTCATTATGTGCAGGGTAGATGCCGCCAATCTGAAGAGGCTCCAGGCGTGCAATGTTTATAGGCTGTCCATCGCGATCATAAACAGCCTCAACCTGATCTCGATAAAATCGCACCTCGAGCTCTCGAGCAGATTCTGTTCCATCCCAAAATTGAAACCCACGGGTAAACAGGCGAAAGGTGTCTGCACTGCGCTCAACACTATTAGGGGAACCACTACGGTTAAACCGATAACCCAGCGCTTTGAGTTCAGCACTCAGGTCTTCTTGCGACAGTGGCAGACCGGTGTATAACTCAAGTGGCCGAGCATAAACCTTGGCAGGTATTGCCCACTTTTTCCCAGAAAAAGCCATTTGCACCCAGGCATCCAGATACACTAACGCACCAAACAATAGAACGACAGTAACCACGAAAAACCGCAGCCAAAACCGACCGCCACCCTGTGATTTACGCTTGGTGTTTTTTTTGCTGGGCGATGCTGTTTTGCGCTTTTTCGATTTTGCAGCCATTGCTGGCAGGCCCCGTATTTCCAAGGCGCCAGAGGGTAACATAAGGCCATGCTGATAGACACATTGCAATTCCCACGATAAACACGATAATAGATCCTTTTTTACTAGCCAGCTCTGGATAACAAACGATGAAGAAATACGATGTATACGGTATCGGTGCCGCCCTGGTTGATACAGAAATTGAAGTAGAAGACGAGTTTCTGCAATCTTCTGGCATCGGCAAGGGTCTGATGACCCTGGTTGATGAACCACGTCAGCACGAGTTAATGGACATATTACGCGGCCACCTGATTGCCTCCAAAAAGGCCAGCGGTGGTTCAGCGGCCAATAGCATTATTGCCACCAGTTATTTTGGCGGCAATGCCTTTTATTCCTGCAAGGTGGCCAATGACGATAACGGCCATTTTTACCTGGACGATTTACGAAATGCAGGGGTGGATTCAAATTTCCACAGCGAAAAGGAAGAAGGTATCACCGGCAAATGCCTGGTTATGATCACGCCAGACGCCGAACGCACTATGAATACCTTTTTAGGCATCAGCGAAACCCTCTGCCCCAAAGAACTCAACCTTGATGCCTTAAAACAATCAAAATACCTCTATTTTGAAGGTTATCTCGTTACCTCACCTACGGGTCGCCAAGCGGCAATCAAAGCAACAGAATATGCAAAACAGCATGGAGTAAAAACAGCCATCAGCTTGTCTGATCCAGGCATGGTCGAATTTTTCAGAGACGGCCTGGCGGAAATGATCGGTGAAGGCGTAGATTTATTGTTCTGCAATGAAGACGAGGCGTTGGGATGGGCCCAGACAAATGATTTGGATACAGCCGTGGAAAAAATCAAATCCATCGCCAACACGTTCGCCATCACACTCGGTGCTCGCGGTGCGATTGTCTGGGATGGCTCGCAGCTAACCAATATTGACCCCTGCAAAGTCAAAGCCATTGACACTAACGGAGCTGGAGACATGTTTGCCGGTGCCTTTTTGTATGCGATCAGTCAGGGACATGATTTCCCAACAGCAGGCAAACTTGCCAGTCTTGCTGCCGCTACTGTCGTATCCAGTTTTGGTCCGCGTCTGGCCGCCGACAAACATAAGGAAATACTCGAGACAGTCCTGTCCTGATGTTAAAAAAAGCCCACTAAAAAGCAGGCTTGGGCCTCGGAAAATTTCTTGTTTTCGTGGCCCTTACATGGGCTCCAAACTAACCACCTTATTACTGCGAAAATTGCGTTCCATCTCTGCAGCAGGCACCGCCCGACCGAAAAGATAACCCTGAAACTGATGACAACCTAATCCCCGCAAATAGTTTAATTGACATTCCGTCTCAACGCCCTCAGCAACAATATTCAGTTTCAAACCATGCGCCATCGACACAATCGCATTGACGATACACACTTCATCAAACTCAGTCTTGATATTCTGCACAAAACTCTGATCGATTTTCAAAGTATTAATGGGAAATTTCTGCAAATAACTCAGCGAAGAGTAGCCCGTGCCAAAATCATCAATAGCGATAGTGATACCTTCATTATTCAAACGCACTAATTTTTCAACAATATGCTCCAAGTCACTGAGAATCACATTCTCTGTGATTTCCAATTCAAATTTATCCCTGGGAATATCGAACTCATCCAACGTCGCAATCAACATTTCAACAAAATCACTTTGCTCCACAAGCAGGGGAGAGAAATTGACCGCTAACTGCACCTTGGGCAATCCAGCCTCATACCAGGACTTCAAATCTCTACAAGCATGTCGCAATATCCACTGATCAATATCCATAATAAGGCGAGTTTCCTCTGCAATGGGTATAAAATCAGCCGGCATGATAAAACCGCGCGTCGGATGCTGCCATCGTATCAGCGCCTCAACACCAGAAACTTTTCCGGTGCTGGCATCTATCTGCGGCTGATAGTGCACTATAAACTCATCGTTTTCCAAAGCACGACGGATATCACGCTCAAAATGCAGTCGATTGGCGGTTGCTGCATTCATTTCTGGTTGATAAAACGCATAACTGTCTTTGCCAGAATCCTTCACCTGGTACATCGCTATATCGGCATTTTGTATCAACGAATCGATATCCGCACCACCGCCCGGGTACATCACAATACCAATACTGACGCCGACATATATTTCATGCTCACCCAGTCGAAAAGGTTGTTTTAGTGCCTTAATTATTTTTTGTGCAATACCTTCGGTAGCACGTTCATCAGTCACTTCAGGCAACAATAAAGTAAATTCATCTCCGCCAAAACGTGACAAGGTATCGCCTCGGCGCAAACAGCGGGTAAGACGCAAACTGACAGCCTGCAAAAGACGATCACCAACACTGTGCCCCAGCGAATCATTGACTATTTTGAATCGATCCAAATCGAGAAACATGATTGCAAGCCGGGTTTTATTGCGCTTGGCCTGCTCCACTGCCATATTCAATCTGTCTTTAAACAAAGCACGATTAGGCAAGCGAGTAAGCAAATCATGATAGGCTTGAAAATTAATAAAGGCTTCTGCCTCACGACGCTCGGTAACATCACGCGCAGTCCCATAAAGTCGGAATCGCTTGGTGCCAGCTGGCGGCACATCGTTCCCCTCTTCATTAACTGGCCAAACAGACAGTTCAAAGTAACGCTTACTCTTTAGATTGGTGCGGTTTTTTAACGCCAACTCAATACTTCGAGCCATGTCACTTTGAAAATCGATATGCTTGAAAAAGAAATTGGCACGCTCAACATCTTCATTATCAATAATATTGGAAATATGCTGACCTGATAGCTCCTCAATGCTAACACTCAGCAAGCGCTCCACCTTGGAATTGATGAAACTGAAACGGCCCTCTTCATCCAACATAAATATGATATCAGGGCTGTTGTTAACGATAAATCGATGCAACTGTTCTGATTGCTGAAGTTTATGCTGCATCAGCTTATTGGAAGATTCCAATCGGCATTTTCGAATCGCATTATTAACCGTCGCGATTAACTCTTCCGGCGCATAGGGTTTTTTCAGGTAATCATAACCACCATTGCGTAATGCCCTGCTCATCTCCCGATAAGATGTTTCACCACTAACGACAATGGTTAAGGTATCCATTTGTCGTTCTCTCATGTATTCCATCACAGCGTGACCATCCACACCGGGCATTTTCAGATCCAACAACAAAATATGATAGTGTGATGCTGTCAGCTTTTCGATTGCAGCTTGTCCACCCAGTGCAGTATCCACTTCAAAGCCATAATGCTGCATCACAGCTTTAAGGCTTTTTAACATGTGCAATTCGTCATCCACAATCAGAATGTGGACACCATCAATTGTCTCACCCATCTGCCGCGTGTTGCGCATTTCAGCCATGGTTTCACCCATTCGGTTTTCAACTTTATTAATTATTAGGCTGCTAATTTAATGGTAATATAATCTGAAAATGCGTCCCTGCACTAGAACTACGACAAAACACCATACCTTGCAGCTCATCAACCAACTGCTTGACTATTTGCAATCCCAATCCAGCATGTCCCGGCTTGCTGGAAGCCACCTGTTGAAACAGGTTCTTTTTCACTTTTTCAGGCAATCCCGGGCCATCATCGCTGACCTCAAGCATTGCGCAATTCTTGATCTCTCCACTGCAGACAGATTTGACGCCGATGCGTATCTTACCACCGGGCGGTAGCGCTTCGGCAGCATTTTTTAACAAATTGGTTAAAATCTGCTGTAAAGGTAGCTGGGGTATTTGAGCGCCTGACAATGCGGTGTCACAATCCACCTGCAGGGTTATATCTCGATTTGACAACAAACTACGCTCAATCAAATCCGTAGTTATATTGACGATCTGCACAAGATCTTCTCTTGGCTCCTTCTCATCACTAGCCTGCTCGACAGGTGTTTTTAATTTTTCCAGCAAAGTGGATGCACGCTGCAACTCCTGAGTAATTTTTTCCACATCCTCCTGCACCTCCTCATCTTCCGGTCTCTTAAAGCGAATGGTGTGCAGATAATTGCTGACGATAGTTAGCGGATTATTGATTTCATGTAAGGCCTCTCGAATACGCTGCTGAAATTGCTGCTGCAAAATCTGCCGATGCTGTGTTGTATTAGCCAAACGCTGTCTTATTATGGGGATTTTTGCCGAAAGACTGCTGGCAAAAGACGATAATTGATTACTTTCCTCCGCCAATTCTGCCAACGAAGCCTGTACCGGACGAGACGATACTCTGTGCTCTACCGGCATGACCGCAACAGCGATACAAATCCCCTGAATTAATAGTGGAATATAACGAACAGATTCACTTCCTAGATAGCGCAGTATCTGGCGATCAACGACAGACAAATGATGTTCAGTCGGCTGATCTGCAACATAGGACAACCGCGTTGCCTTACAATAGCAATCACTCACCAGACTGCGCCCTGCTTCAGCAGCAATGGAAAACCGCACCTGCTGTTCGTCTGGAGGAATACACTCAAGACAATTGTGTTCACTTTGCAGAACGAACAAAAGCCCTTTATTGCACTGATATAAATCGCACAATCCCTGCAACCATTGCTGCTGCAATTGGGTTTCGTTATTGACGGCCAGCAGCTGATTAACAATTTCCTGATACCGCATATGATCAGCAATGCATTGTGCCAACTGTTGCTGCGACTTCAACTCTTGCTGCCAATCCGTATGCAGTTCGCTTGTTTCCTCCTGCATGGGAGCCAGCTGTAAGTCCGTCATTAACTGTGTCACTTCATTGTTCAATTGAACCAACAGCTCTTGCAGCAAGGGACTCTGAATTCCGAGAATAGTCGCAACAACATCGAATACAGCAGATGATTCTTTGGGCAAATCAGCACTTAATAGGCTGGCAATATTAACGATTTTGACAATAGTTTGTGCATCACGAATATCGTCTAAAGGTTCATGATGAAAGCGGATGGCATCAGAGATTTCTACAGGCCATGCATTCTCATCCAGGCTTTGCCCGGCAAGATTACAATGGTCATCGGCCAGCCGCTCCCGCTCCAGCTGTATAAGTCCCCGATCATCATGAGCGGCTTGTAACACGGATTGATAAATATCGTGGTAACGATTATTTTGAATGAGCTGCCCAACATCCTGTAACAAAGCGGCTTGATAACAATCGTCTGGCCTTTCGTAACTAATCAATATAGCCAATGATTTGGCAATTCGGGCACTGTATACAGATCTTGTCCACTGCTGTTTGAATTGCTGCCAATCCGTTTCAGTAAAACGCAGGCTGATTTGTCGAGTCGCAAATTGTAAAAGTTGTGCACGAAAATCATCAATCCCTTTGTGCTGCAAATACTGATCGAGCGTTTCAACAGGTGATGAATTAGCTTTTGCATCCTGATAACAGGCGTTCATGACATAGGATAAAATGACCGCATCTTGTTTTACCCAATGAATAATCTGGCTGATATCAGCTGGTTCTTTCAGGCACGCACCGAGGGTACGCTGCAGCACCTGCGGCATACATGGCAGTGTTTCACCCCAAAGAATGTCGTATCCCATCCAAACGACCTCAACGCGATACAGCAGTAGCGCTAGCGCTCGTTATTATTATTTTTTGACTACCAAACAACCCCATCTAAACACATCTATTTCTGAGCATCAAACAACCAACTTAATTTCATGCAAATTCATGGTATATTGACGCACAATGTGCGCTGGATAATAGTTTTTTTCTAAACCGGCCTTCATATTAAGCCAAATTCCCTGCAGTTATAGATATAACCTGCTGACTGAGAACTATAACATCATGGACAACGCTTTACCCGCTAAAACTCACCTCCGAATTCAACGCAAAGCCCGAAGCATGGCCATCACCAGTGGAAAAGGTGGCGTTGGAAAATCCAGTATAACCGTGAACCTGGCAATCTCACTGGCCAAACAGGGGCGTAAAGTCTGCATTTTTGATGCAGACACCGGCTTGGCAAATATCAATATCATGCTGAACATCAGTCCAGATTACACCATTGAACACGTTATCAGAGGCGAAAAGCAGATCAGTGATATTCTGCTGCCAGCTGCTCATGATATTCGAGTGATTCCGGGAGCCAGTGGAATCAGCGAATGTGCCAACCTGTCAACCGAACAACAAGTGAAACTGTTCGATGCACTATCAAAACTAGAATCACATTTCGACTATATATTGATAGATACTGCAGCCGGAATCGCTCAGAGCGTATTACATTTTATCCGCGCCAGCCATCTTGCCGTAGTCGTGGTCACTCCAGAACCCACGTCACTAACCGATGCCTTTTCATTAATCAAAGTCCTTAAGCGCCAAGGACACACTCAGCCTATTCAGGTGATTATCAATCGATGCCGCGATGCGGACCAGGCTCGGAAAGTGTTCCAGAGGCTGACAAGAGCCAGCAGAAAATATTTGGAGCTGGATTTAAAATACCTCAGCTTTTTACCCGAAGATGACAGCATGAAGGCTGCCGTATCGCTTCAACACCCCGTTGCACTTTATCCCAATTCTGACCCAACAAGTCGTTGCTTCAGCCGTCTAGCAGAAAGTGTTGAGCGGCAATGGCCCGGTCAAGAGAATAAACTCAGCTTTAGTGAATATTGGGAACAACTCGGTTCTGAAAAACCCACCCGCCATTTAGCTAAACAGAATGACGTCAAACTCGATAACAGCGATAGTAATCCTGTGCCTACCTCCAAAACCAGCAACAGCAAGGAAGAAAAACAACCCCAGCGCTCTCGCTTACCCTCGGCTGCAGACATCGCCCCATTTGACTCTCAACAATATTCCCAGAGCCAATTGGAAGCGTTGATCAAACAATTAACTGAAGACTACATCGCCCGATTTCATCAGCTGCCGATTAGCCCAAAAATGTTATTGGAACGTACAATGACGGTAACACAGGGTCAACACAGAGGTGAATGGCATGATCTGGGAGATAAATTGCACCAAGTGCTGCAACGACAACATACACCTGCAGAAAATAAGCAAGAATCTGAAGCCACCTCAGCCGAAACATCTGCCATAACAACAGCAGAATCAGGTAATCCATCTCAAAAAGCTGCGTTAATCATACGCCAACATGACGACAGCGCTAATGCCTATATCAATAACATAAATAGGGTTAATGGGGACTGTTATGATGACGTCCGTTTTGGCTCCCAGGACACATTACTCCAGAATCTGCAATCACGTAATCCCACACTATCAGTTGAGCAATTTTTAAGTTCACTACTTTTACAAAAGTAACTTCTGCCCAACGACTCGCCAAACCAGTAGAAATCTCTCTATACTTGTACAATCAAATCAACTTAAGAACTGCGAGGCATGCCAAACATGTGGCCTGAAATCAGCGATGACCCCCTATACGTTTTGTTACGCGAAGAGAACATAGCGGAGTTTAATAAGCAAAAAACCTCCTCTGACACCAGCGTTTTAACAGGTAAAAACTATCGAGGCCTAGACCTACGGGAAATGGATGTCGACGGATTGGACCTTCGCAACGCCTACTTTAGAGGTGCAGACTTGCGAGGCCTCGATTTTAGCAATACAAACCTGGAAGGTGCCAGCCTGGCTGAAGCAAAGCTATCCGGCTGCTTGTTCCCTAAGGAACTGCGGGCCGAAGAAATTCGCATGTCAGTCAAACTGGGCACCCGCCTACGTTACGACGCATAATGACACATTCACTGACAGCGAACCCCTAAACCGCCCTCAAGACGAAATAAAACCAAGGAAACCCAAGTCATCAAACATGCGCTGCAAGGTATCCGATACCAATTGGCTGATCAATTGCTGATTGGTTTTCGCATTGGGATGCATGGCAAAACGCTTTTCTGATTTGGTGCGATACGCCGTGGAAAATTTTCGCCCAGAAGAGATCACCTCAACACTCAAACTGGCTTTCATATCAACTTTGTTTGAATAAACCACTTCAGGGCTGGAATAAACCAGTTCGTCAATGTAAATAATTAACTGTAAAGCGCCAGGATCAGCTCCGTCGAGCACATACCCCATTTGCACCAGAGCACCACTGACACTTGCAACGACTGACTTTTCTATATTATTGCCCAGTGTTATTGTACTGCTCTCGCCATAGACGCCACCCAAAGTACCCAGCGAATTACGTTCACGTCTATCCTTGACTTGTATACTAATAGCCCGCCCCATGCCCATACCGGCATGCTTCTCCACTTTGATGACTGGCGTCACAGTGACAATTTGCGGGCTAAAGGCACAACCGACAACAATCCAGCACAGCAAGACCACTAACACATAACGCAGCACTTTAGTTCCTCCTAATAAAACCAATGCAGTATTTATTTTATTTTGACCCATTTAACTACCAATTTGAATTTCCAAAACAACTATTATTTCCAAGCCCCTTATTTCCAAGACCCTTATTTTCAAACTCCTTATTTTTATGGTATTAGCCTTTGGACAATAAATCACGCAGATCAATCAACGCTGCGTTGGCTCTGGAAATATAGGAAGCCATAACCAAAGAATGGTTCGCTAGCACACCAAATCCACTACCATTGAGAACAATCGGGCTATACACTGCCTGCTGTGTTGCCTCCAGTTCCCGAATAATCTGCTGTAGACTCTCTCGAGCATTCTTTTTCTGTAGCACATCAGCAAAGTCTTGATCCACTGCCTTTAAAATGTGAATAAGCGCCCAACAAGCTCCACGCGCCTCGTAAAACACATCATCAATTTTCATCCAGGGAGTTTTAACGGCAATTTCCGTCGGCGCAGGTGTAGACTGAGTCGCTGCACTATCACCGGCCAAATCGATATTTCGCCTTTGCTGCCCAACACTCGCCCCCAAACGTTTGGATAGACTGCCGAGACGAGAATTTGCCGTACCCAACCAATAACGTAAATTATCGGCACGAGCATAAAATTGCGCGTCTGATTTATCCTCATCAGCCAAGCGCTTCAGGTAGGATTTCAGATAGTTAATTCCAGCCTTGTATTCTGATTCTGCTGCTGGGACCATCCAGTTGCTAGGCGCAATATTAAACCGCGATTCGGCACGCATCAGATCAGTATCTTCCGTTGATTGAGACTGTGAGCGGCTCATCATATCACGCAAAGCTCGCGACAAATCCCGAACCTGAACTAACACGCCAAACTCCCAGGCAGGAATATTGTCCAGTAACACCATGGGAGGCAAGATATCGTTACTAAGAAAACCACCGTTCTTTTTAAGCAAGGTATCAGCAATCGTAATCAAGGTGGCTGTTGTGTGTGAACCAACTACAACATCCTGCTGATTAACAGCAGACAAGCGGCGCGCATTATCAATCACCGAAAATAACTCCGGCTCGGCGCTAAAATACCAAGCTAGCGGAAACATAAGTAACAGCACAAGTAGCGCAATTATTAGCGCTAGCCGACCTGGCTTTTTATCCTGTGAGCCATTCCCGCTTCCATCAAACCCCAGAAGTAATTTCTGCTTCCAATTTTGCCAACTCACTATGTGCCCCTCTATCTCAATTCATTATTTGTCATATATTGTCCGCGATCAAAAGTAGCTAAGCCTGCCACCATTTTACTTCTCTGTACATTCACCGACAAAGCCGGTATACCTTCTAATCCCACAACCGAACAAGCACCAGAAAGACACTTCACTATATCACCGATAATACCTCAACCCCATCTCAAAGTTGCAGGTCCATCAGAACAACCTTCGCCTGTTGTGCATATTCAATATTGCCCCGCAAACGATGCCCAGCAACCGCTGAACGCATCTGTTGGTAGATCCAGCGTCCCAATGCATCCGAAGGAGCCACAATCAAGATACGGGAATTTAACTCCTTCGCTTTCTTTGCAAGCCCCTCCAATACGGTTTTGATCTTGACATTTCGCAATTTCAGATCATCCATATTCAAATAAATGACGTTTTTTTGTGCCTGGCTGAGCGACTCAAGGTATGACTGCATATGACGAATCGCAGGATAATTGGGATCAACCTGCGCCGCTATTTTCACATAGCGCATCGCTTTTTCCCAATCTCCATCCTTATTGGCTTTTTGAGCCAGTTTCAAATACCGCCGTCCTATACGCTTGACACCAAGGCTTGCAGGCTCATTGTACGGATCAAGTCGCAACACCTGACGATACCGGTCATAGGCATTATCGTACTCAGGCGTAGTCAGTCGATTACGTTTCAATGCAACTTCACCCTCATACAGCAACTGTGCAATTAATGCTGCTTGTTTTTCGGGCAAATCGCCTTCACTGGTTCGAGACTGCGACCCATCAGCCGTTTTTTCAGCTGACTGCTGTACACAACCAGCAAAGAAAAAAACCAGCCCCAACAAACTCATGGCAAGCAATAACCGCAGACAATAAGGCTTTGTCAATCGACCATGGAATTTTATCGTGCTTGGCCTTTTGAAGGCTGACAACGCAGGAGTTTTCATCCAGACTACCCTTATTTTGTATAGATGGAATTTTTCACGCCATAATGGTCCAAATCACAACAAATTTATCGGCTTATTAGTAGGTATACCCATTGTTCAAACCTGCCATTTTAACGTTACTGCTCACTATCTTAACGCTAATCAGTTCACAATCAGCATTTTCCGCTGCCCCTTTCAACTCTTCCGCTGAAAGTAGCTCTAGTCGCTCAAACTCAGCAAATTCCCTTTTTTCAGGTAATAGCCCCGAAGATGAGTTTCTACCCGTTGAAGAAGCATATCAGTTACGGGTAGAAGTGGAAAATGAGCGGTTAGTTTTGCTATGGCAGATAGCAGATGAATATTACCTCTATGGGCACCGCTTTAAGTTTGCCGTATCCGAAAACGGAGAACATCTTTCCATTGATGCCTCACTGCCAAAAGGCAAACAAAAAACCGATGAGTATTTTGGCGAGGTAGAAGTTTTTTACCATCAGGTTATGGCAACCTTACCCCTATCAGCCGGTAAAAAGCCTTTGTCTTTAAAGGTCAGTTCCCAGGGTTGTGCGGATGCCGGCCTGTGTTATCCACCCTATCAACAAAGTTTCACTATCAATCGGATCGATCTGACTGCCATCGAAACCACACCCGTCAGAAAACCAGCAAGCCAATCGATCTCTGCAGAAGCCGACGACCAACAGACCTACGGTTTGTTCGCGATTCTGATACTGGCTGCCGCAGGCGGATTGATTCTGAATCTAATGCCCTGCGTTTTTCCAGTGTTGACACTGAAAGTAATGAGCTTCACCGGCAAGGACCCTCACAAAACACATGCGCGAATGCATGGCCTGGTGTATACCATTGGCGTCATCGTCAGCTTTGTTGGAGTAGCTGCACTTCTGCTGGCGTTACGGGCGGGCGGACAAGCTATTGGCTGGGGCTTTCACCTTCAATCCCCCTGGTTCGTTGCCATACTGACCTATCTTTTTTTCACCATGGGCTTGGCCTTGTCTGGATTATTAGAGGTTGGCAGCCGTTTTATGGGCTTGGGAGGCTCATTAACGCAGCAGAGTGGTTACTCAGGCACTTTCTTTACCGGCGTACTGGCAGTCGTAGTGGCCAGTCCCTGCACTGCACCCTTTATGGGAACGGCCCTTGGGTACGCAATGACACAGCCAACCGCGATCGCATTAAGCATCTTTGCCGCCCTGGGTTTTGGTATGGCATCCCCCTTTCTGCTTCTTGCTGAACTGCCCTCCCTCGCCAAATTTATGCCCAAACCCGGCCCGTGGATGGACAGCTTCAAACGCTTCATGGCCTTTCCACTGTATGCCACCTGTGTCTGGTTACTGTGGGTTATCGGCAACCAGGTCGGCAGTAACGGCATGGCGATTGTCTTGCTCGGCTGCGTACTCATCGCTCTTGCAATCTATCTTTGGCACGAACGGGTCAGCACATCACGCTGGCGTCATATCAAGACGGCACTCAGCTTAATCGCCACAGCCTGCGCTTTCACTTTATTGAGCTCTTCCTCTTTACAATCACATTACTCAGCTGAGAAAGCGTCACAATCGCTCTCTTCCAACCAGAGTTGGCAACCCTATTCCGCCGAGGCTTTGGCCCAATACCGCCAAGCTGGCGAACCCGTTTTTATTGATGTCACCGCAGACTGGTGTATTACCTGTCTGGCAAATGAACAATTGGTACTCAGTCGCGATGACATTCAATCTTCGTTCCTCGAAAACGGTGTGCACTATATCAAAGCTGACTGGACCAATTATGACCCTGCCATCACCGAATTGCTGCATCAGTACAAGCGTAGCGGCATTCCGCTCTACCTATTGTTTCCTCGCGACTCATCAAAACCCGCTCAAATTCTCCCACAAATACTCACGCCCGATATTGTACTGTCTGCTCTAAACACTCAATTGTGAAAACCGCTTCCTTCTAACTAAGGTTGCAATAGCACCGAAAATACTGAAAACAACTCGTTAATAACTAGAAATAGCAAAACCCGGGATTCTTTTTAAAAAAAGATAAAAACATAAGTGCCAACTAACTTTTTGAGAAACAAAATTCTTTAAATTTAAATTAAACGAGTCTTTTTTATAACTCAATGGTGTTTTTAAGCGATATTTGCCATATTTTCTTAGCTGAATTTCGGCTAATAAGTCTCAAAAAACTCTAGAGACTGCCGAAACACCGAGTTATTAGGTCAGACAAATTTCATAAAGTGACGGCTAATTGCATTGATATTTCATTAAATTGAAGTTAAATTAGGCGTTAATTAAGTTCTAGCGCCGTTTCGTTAGCAGTTACTAGCATTTTTATCTATAGTCATTGGCTAGTAATTATGTTGCCTCTTGGGCTGGATCATTAATTGCGCATCAATTGCAATAATAAAAAGCAAAAGTAAAAGCAAAGACAAAAAGAGAGCTCCTAATATCATGGCCACCATTCTTATCCTCCATGGTCCCAACCTGAACCTGCTTGGTAATAGAGAACCAGAGGTTTATGGCCATGTCACTTTGGATGATATCAATCACGAACTGGCCGAGTCGGCGCAAACTGCTGGACATCATCTCCTCACTCTGCAAAGTAATGCAGAATACGAGCTGATCGAACGCATCCACGATGCGCAACGCGAAGGCGTACAATTTATACTGATCAATCCAGCGGCTTTTACACATACCAGCGTTGCAATACGAGACGCCCTTCTTGCTGTCAACATCCCGTTTATAGAACTGCACTTGTCAAACGTTCACAAACGTGAATCATTTCGACAGCACTCTTATTTTTCAGATATTGCCCAAGGTGTTATCAGCGGCTTTGGCGCTAACAGCTACCACCTGGCCTTGCAGGCTGCTTTCAACTGGCTTGCAGACCCTTCTCATTAAAGACCAACGGAAACCAACATGGATATTCGTAAAGTTAAAAAACTGATCGAGCTATTAGAAGAATCCAATATTGATGAACTGGAAATCAAAGAAGGCGAAGAATCTGTGCGCATCAGCCGCAACAGCAATAAATATATTGCCGCTGCGCCCATGGCGCCTGCACCAGCTCCAACACCAGCACCAGCACCAACCACTGAAGCAGCACCTGCCGCGAGCACTCCCAGCAAACCGACACTCGAAGGCCATGTTGTTAAATCACCCATGGTTGGCACCTTCTACAAATCAGCATCACCCGGCGCCCAACCCTTTGCGGAAGTAGGCCAGAAAGTCAAGGTGGGTGACACTCTATGCATCATCGAAGCGATGAAAATGATGAATCAGATTGAAGCCGATAAAACAGGTGTTATTGGCGCCATTCTAGTAGAAGACGGCCAGCCCCTGGAGTTTGACCAAGCACTGATGACCATCGTCTAAGTCACTACTATCTTGCAACCGACTCATGATTCGGCCATTGGCCAAACACACGAAATAGGAAGCGATGCACATGCTGGAAAAAGTAGTCATTGCCAATCGCGGCGAAATTGCGTTGAGGATTCTGCGTGCCTGTAAAGAGCTCGCTATTAAGACCGTAGCAGTCCATTCGGTCGCTGACCGTGACCTGATGCATGTTCGCCTGGCCGATGAATCCGTTTGCATTGGCTCCAACCCTTCATCCCAAAGCTACTTAAACATACCGGCCATTATCAGCGCCTGTGAAATAACCGATGCTGTCGGCATACATCCTGGTTACGGCTTTCTGGCAGAAAATGCAGACTTTGCTGAACAAGTAGAAAACAGTGGCTTTACCTTTATTGGCCCCACCCCGGATGTTATCCGCTTGATGGGAGATAAAGTCTCAGCAATTGAATCCATGCGCAAAGCCGGTGTACCGACTGTCCCCGGCTCAGACGGCCCCATTACAGATGATAATGACCGCACGCTTCAGATCGCAAGAGACATTGGCTACCCGGTTATCATCAAAGCTTCCGCTGGCGGCGGTGGTCGCGGCATGCGAGTTGTCAACAGCGAAGCGGCATTACTAAACACCATTTATGTCACGCAGTCAGAAGCCAAAGCAGCTTTTGGAAACGATACTGTCTACTTGGAGAAATTCCTACAAAATCCCAGGCATGTTGAAATTCAGGTTTTGTCCGACACCTACGGCAACGCCATTCATCTGGGAGACAGAGACTGCTCCATGCAACGCCGACATCAAAAAGTGCTGGAAGAGGCTCCTGCGCCACATATTCCAGAAGATATTCGTCGTGAAGTTGCTGAATCCTGCGTCAATGCCTGCAAAGAAATTGGTTATCGTGGCGCTGGCACATTTGAATTTCTCTACGAAGACAATCGATTTTACTTTATTGAAATGAACACACGTGTCCAGGTGGAACACCCAGTGACAGAAATGATCACAGGTGTTGATATTCTCAAAGAGCAATTGCTGATAGCCTCAGGCCAACCACTATCATTGAGTCAGGAGGATATTATCTTTCGCGGACATGCCTTTGAATGTCGCATCAATGCGGAAGACCCCAAGAACTTTATGCCCTGCCCCGGCACAGTCAATCACTTTCACCCACCCGGTGGTTTTGGCGTTCGTGTTGATTCACACCTCTACAGCGGCTATAAGGTACCACCCTATTACGATTCACTGATTGCCAAAATTATTACCTACGGGCGCGACCGCGATTCTGCACTAACCCGCATGCGGAACGCACTGGACGAATTGGTGGTTGAAGGCATTAAGACCAATGTACCACTGCAACGCGATCTGGTCCGCGATGGCGAGTTTCGCAAAGGCGGCACCAATATTCATTACCTGGAAAACAAACTGGAGTTATAGGCTCTGAGATATAGCACATAGATATGCCCTGGTTACAACTAAGACTCGATTGCACCCCACATAATTGCTCCGCACTAGAAGATGCTTTGCTTGAAGCTGGTGCAATAGCGGTCACTATTGAAGATCGCGCCGATCAGCCCTTATTTGAACCACCACCCGGCGAAACGCCGCTTTGGCATCAAACCCGCTTGTCCGGCTTATTCGATGCAACGTGCAACACCGACGAAATCATACAAAATCTTAAAAACTCAGTGCCAGAACCGCTTCCTCCACACCGGTATGAGATTCTGGAGGACAAAGACTGGGAGCGCGAATGGATGAAAAACTATCATCCCATGCAGTTTGGCAGGCGACTGTGGATCTGCCCCAGCTGGACGCCACCACCACAGCCGGATGCCATCAATATTGCTCTGGATCCAGGACTCGCCTTTGGTACAGGAACACACCCAACTACAGCTCTATGCCTCAAATGGCTTGACGATCAGAACCTTCATGGCAAAAGCGTCATTGATTACGGCTGCGGCTCTGGCATTCTGGCCATTGCCGCCGTATTACTGGGTGCAAAACAGGTCATCGCAGTAGACAACGACCCGCAAGCACTGCTGGCCACACGAGAAAACGCTCGCCGCAATCACATCACAGAACAACAACTTTCTATCCTATTGCCCTCACAATTACCAACAGACACATCAAGCGACCTTGTCATTGCCAATATTCTGGCCGGCCCGCTGATCGAACTTGCTGATACTATTGCACAATGCGTTTCGGCAAAGGGAAAACTGTGTCTTTCCGGAATCCTTGAGGAGCAAATCCCACAGTTAATCGGCCGATACCAACACTGGTTTGAATTTTTACCAGCGGAAAAGGAAGAGGAGTGGGTTCGCCTGGTTGGAACAAAACCATGATAGAGTTCACTACCTGAAACATAAATTGCCATCCCGCCAGCAACATAGTCAACTGATCTATAGAACAATTTCCTGAAAACAGACTAAACTTGATGCTGACATACGGGTGAACGGTAACAAGCAGCATGGACCAAACTATTACCCAGTGCCCCAATTGCGGCACTTCATTTCGGGTAACACAGCAACAACTACAGGTGGCAAACGGTGCCGTCCGCTGCGGCTCCTGCATGCATATTTTCCAGGCTTTGAGTCACCATATCAGTGAAGACCAAACAGCAACACAGGCAACAACACCCCCAGCAACAGAAGCTTTGGAACCTTATTCAAACGAAGCCGCGACACCTGACATTGCCCCAACAGCAAATACCTCTGAATTTAGCAACTCCTTTCTTGAACTGAACAATTGGAATGAAGATGAAAACCCGCTGCTCCATGAAGCGAACCAGCTCAATAGCGAAACCATGGAGACGGACGAACACTGGGCTCAAAAGCTCTTGGAAGAGGCCGAAAGCGAAACCACTCAACCACCCAGGCCCGTAGTACAATCCACAGCGAGTCAAGACAGCACCCTTCGCAATAAAAGCGTCCCTCTCGCCGATAACAAGACCTCCAGGAATAAAACCGAATATGCAACTGACGAGTCAGAACCCTGGATTGGTGATGAAAACCTAAATGTTGACGAAAAGTACAAGCGCGAACAAATTCTTACACAAATAGAGCCGGCACCGGTTGAACTGCATTTTGATGAACGTTCGCACTGGCTATCAAATTCCCTCTGGAGCCTGGGCATTTTTATCTCAATAATCATGCTTATCAGCCAGTATTTTTATTTTAATTTTGACAAGCTCGCCCAAACGCCTCCATACCGTCCCTGGTATGAACGATTCTGTCATTTATCAGGCTGCACTATCCCTCAACTGGAAGACCACACATTGATCAAAGCAAGCAATCTTCTGGTGCGCTCTCACCCAAAAACGAAAAACGCTTTAGTTGTTGATGCAATAATAACCAATCGCGCCATCTATCAGCAAAAGTTCCCCAGCATTGAGTTAGTGTTCACTGATCTACAGGGTAACATTGTTGCCGGTAGAATTTTTCATCCGTCAGAATACCTCCGTGGTGAACTTACCGGCGTGACTGCAATGCCATCAAAAAGCCCCATTCATCTCTCTCTTGAAATAGCAGATCCAGGCGAAAATGCTATCAACTATGCATTACAACTACACTTTCCTCAATCTAGTTAGCACTCATCCAGCATCCAGAATTTCTTCTCCATTTTTCTGAGAAACGGCAAGCCTGATGAGATTCAAGAAGAATTAGAAAGGATTGTTGCAACTTTTCCTCTTCCCCTAACTCGCCAAAGAGAGGATTTACTGGATGGAAACTAACTAAGAATCTGATAATTTATTAACCGCAAGTCTTTCACAAGACCCAACGAACGAGTATCATAGCGACCAAATCCTGGCTTAACGACTAAACTTCGACCAGGGATTGCCAGCCTGAATTTTATACATGACGAGCTGGCGCAATAACAATGTAATAAGCTGTAACAGAAAGCCAATTGTTCGCTCGGAAGACATTTAATGTGGACTGTTTGGACAAAACTATAGGTGATCAACTGTTGTTAAGGATAGGGGCTTACCACCTCGACAGCCCTGTGATTCTCGCACCAATGTCCGGGATCACAGACCGACCCTTTCGGCAATTATGCCGACGCATGGGAGCCGGAATGACGGTTTCGGAAATGGTAAGTGCTAACAGCAGGCTCTGGCATACACGCAAGTCGCAAAACAGGCTGCTCCAGAGCGACGATACATCACCTCGAAGCACTCAAATTTTGGGTGCTGAACCGGTGCCAATGGCAAACGCAGCTGAGCATGCAGTAAAAAACGGAGCCCAGATTATTGACATCAATATGGGCTGTCCTGCAAAAAAAGTATGCCGTAAAGCAGCTGGAGCGGTGCTGCTACGCAACGAAAGTTTAGTGGCGAATATTTTGGCCGCTGTCGTTGCAAAAGTAGATGTTCCAGTGACATTAAAAATACGCACTGGCTGGGATGCACAAACTAAAAACGCGGTCAACATCGCACGCATCGCCGAGCAATCAGGCATAGCAGCCCTAACAGTGCATGGAAGAACCAGAGCCTGTTCCTATCAGGATGAGGCAGAGTACGACACCATTGCAGAAGTGAAGCAACAGGTGAGTATACCGGTTATCGCCAATGGCGATATCGACAGCCCTGAGAAAGCTAAGCAGGTGCTGGAATACACTGGCGCTGAAGGCGTTATGATTGGACGGGCCGCACAGGGGCGCCCCTGGATATTCAGGGAGATCAATCAATATCTCTTCGATGCACCAGCGTGTGAGAAGGAGAAAGTTGGTTTTGATAAACCAAACATATTTGAACAGCAACAGATAATACTGGAGCACATATCACAGTTGTACGCTTTTTATGGCGACTATTCAGGAGTGCGCATCGCGCGTAAACACGTTGCCTGGTATCTGAAAGACCATAGGCAGTTGCAGTCATTTAAAAAGCGGTTTAACCGCCTGGCAACACCAGAAGATCAACTAAGCAGTTTGCAACACTACTTTAAACATGTGATGAACGAAAAAGGAAAAGCAGCATGACTAATCAAGATACTTTTACCAGTGAAACCGCCGTCGCAGAAGCTATTCCCCTCAGCGAAGATGGGAAACAGCACCTAACCCAAACCACTGACGCACAGGCGCAGACTCTGCGAGACAGCGTCGCAATGGCCTTGAGCAACTATTTTGCTCATCTTGATGGCCAGCAGGTCACCGACGTTTATCAAATGGTACTGTCAGAAATAGAAGCACCTCTTCTGGAAGCCGTTATGCAACACACTCGCAACAACCAAACTAAAGCTTCCATTTTACTCGGACTGAATCGCGGCACATTGCGCAAGAAGCTTAAGCAGTACGGTTTGTTGTAATACCCCCCCGTCTTACAGGCGGGCATTAATATTCATTACAAAAACGTTCAAAAAAAAGGGGTGCCTTCATCACCCCTTTTTCTGTTGTTAACGACCGCTGAGTCTGTCAGGTCTAGCCAGCCAGAAATCGTTAAACCAAGCCAGACTCCCATAATATCTTTAGGTATCACCCATGAGTAACAAGCAACTTATCCCTGTTCGCCGAGCCCTAATCAGCGTTTCAGACAAAACCGGCATTGTCGAATTTGCCAAGCAGCTGAGGGAACTTGCCATCGAACTACTTTCCACTGGCGGCACCTATCGCCTCCTGCAGGAAAACGGCATTGAAGTAACTGAAGTATCTGAATATACCGGCTTCCCAGAAATGATGGATGGTCGCGTAAAAACCTTACATCCAAAAGTACACGGAGGCATTCTCGGTCGCAGAGGTAGCGATGACCAAGTAATGGATGAGCACGGGATTGCACCCATCGATATGGTCGTAGTCAACCTCTATCCTTTTGAAAAAACTGTCGCCAACCCGGATTGCTCATTGGAAGACGCCATCGAAAATATCGACATAGGCGGCCCAACCATGGTACGTGCGGCAGCAAAAAACAATGCGTATGTGAACATTATTGTCGATGCGGGTGATTACCCAACAATCATCGATGAAATAAAAAATAACAATGGCGCCACCTGCCAGCAAACGCGCTTTGACTTAGCCATCAAAGCCTACGAACACACTGCAGCCTATGACGGTGCTATCGCCAATTACTTTGGTCGCCGGGTAAGTGGCGGAGACGAGCACTTTCCTCGCACATTCAATCTGCAATTTATTAAATCCCAATCCATGCGATACGGTGAAAACCCCCACCAAAACGCTGCATTTTATGTAGAAAAACAGCCGCAGGAAGTCTCTATCGCCACAACCCAGCAACTACAAGGCAAGACACTCTCATACAACAATATTGCCGATACCGATGCTGCACTGGAATGCATCAAACAATTTTCAGAACCAAGCTGCGTGATTGTCAAACATGCAAATCCCTGCGGTGTAGCCACTAGCGATACATTGCTGAACGCCTATGAAAAAGCATTTGCGACCGATCCCGAGTCTGCCTTTGGCGGCATTATCGCTTTTAACGGTGAGCTGGATGCCGAAACCGCAACTTCCATCGTTGACCGTCAATTCGCTGAAGTGATTATCGCGCCTGTGGTCAGTGAAGCAGCACGTAAGGTTGTCAGTGAAAAGAAAAACCTGCGTTTGCTGGAATGCGGACAATGGCAACCAAACGCCACCGCCTACGATTTCAAGCGCGTCAATGGCGGCCTGTTGGTGCAGAACCGCGACCTGGGCATGGTCAGCAGCACTGACCTGAAAGTGGTCAGTAAACGACAACCCACGCCCGATGAAATCAACGATTTGCTCTTTGCCTGGAAGGTCGCAAAATTTGTCAAATCGAATGCCATCATTTACGCAAAAAGCGCACAGACGATTGGCGTGGGCGCCGGCCAGATGAGCCGCATCAATTCAGCTCGAATCGCCGCCATCAAGGCCGAACAGGCCGGACTGGTTGTCAAAGGTTCAGTCATGGCCAGTGATGCATTTTTCCCCTTCAGGGACGGCATCGATAACGCGGCTTCTGTCGGCATAGCCTGTGTCATACAACCCGGCGGCTCTATTCGTGATGAAGAAGTCATTGCAGCAGCAGACGAACACGATATGGCTATGGTATTCACGGGAATGAGGCATTTTCGACACTAAACAGCACTGTACTTACGGACCTGTCTGTCTCGGGCAGGCTCCTGATATGAGGTAGAAGATGAATGTATTAATCATTGGTAGTGGCGGTCGTGAGCATGCCCTGGCATGGAAAGCTGCTCAATCTGATAAGGTATCCACAGTGTTTGTTGCACCGGGTAACGCGGGCACCGCATTGGAGGATAAGATTGAAAATATCGCCATTGATACAATGGACTTTGCTGCATTGTCAGATTTTGCCAAACAGCATTCTGTCGGCCTGACAATCGTCGGCCCGGAAGCTCCATTGGTCGAAGGCATCGTCGATTACTTTGATAGACAGGATCTTCCATGCTTCGGACCACGCCAGGGTGCGGCACAGCTGGAAGGCTCAAAAGCTTTTACCAAGGATTTTCTACAACGTCACAATATTCCAACGGCTGACTACCAGAATTTCACTGATGTTGATGCTGCACTTGCTTACTTGCGTCAGCAAACCATGCCTATTGTTATCAAAGCCGATGGACTGGCTGCTGGCAAAGGTGTGATTATCGCTGAAACACTGACACAGGCAGAAGAGACAGTCAAAGACATGCTATCTGGCAATGCCTTCGGTGATGCCGGGCATCGTGTCGTCATTGAGGAATTCCTGCAGGGAGAAGAGGCAAGCTTTATCGTCATGGTAGACGGTAAAAACATCTTACCCATGGCGACAAGTCAAGATCATAAACGTTTAAGCGACGGTGATCTGGGACCCAATACAGGCGGCATGGGCGCCTACTCGCCAGCCCCGGTCGTAAGCGATGCAGTTTATAAGAAAATCATGCAACAGGTTATCGAGCCGACCGTAAAATCAATGGCAGCCGAAGGAAATCCCTATACAGGTTTTCTCTATGCAGGCCTGATGATCAATCCGCAAGGTGATCCAAAAGTGATTGAGTACAATTGTCGTTTTGGTGATCCCGAAACACAGCCCATTTTGCTGCGCCTGCAATCCGATCTGGTTGCTTTATGTTGCTCAGCCCTGGAAGGCAAGCTCGATCAACAACAAACCCAATGGGACCCCCGTCCCGCTTTGGGTGTGGTTATTGCCGCAGGTGGTTATCCCAGCAGCTATACCAAAGGAGATGTGATTGAAAACCTGCCTGCAGAACAGAGTGCCACAGAGAAAGTGTTTCATGCCGGCACCTCACTCGACGAAAACCAGCAGGTAGTGACCAATGGTGGTCGGGTTTTGTGTGCAACCGCACTGGGTCAAAATGTAAGCGAAGCAAAACAAAACGCCTATCGCCTGACAAAACGCGTGCACTGGCATAATATGTATTATCGTCAGGACATTGGATATCGCGCCGTCAAAAGGGAACAAAACGAAAACTGACTAAGCACTCAGGGGAAAAGGATCACCACGTCGTGGTAAAGCACCAACAACACAAGTACATCGTCAACCTTATTCGACGGATCGCCATCTGCCTCTTTAGCTCGTTATGGGGCGCCGGTCTGCTCTATGCCGCCCCTCTCATTCATCTGACCGAACCAGATGCTGCCATATCAATTAACGAACATATCGACGTCCTTGTTGACCCTAAGGGCACGCTCCGTTTCAGCGATGTCACCGCCCCTCCTACAATCAATCACTTTGCACCACCTGAAAGAACAGGTTTACGTTTTGGATTTACATATGCCGCCTATTGGCTGCGGTTTAGCGTACAAAATCACCTTGAAAAAGATCATGTCTTGTGGCTTGAAATACAACCTCCTGATCTTGATGAAATACAACTGTTTCAACTGGAACACGGCAATGAGCCCTTCAAGGCAATACGCAAAATTGATCGATCCCAACCCAATGCTATTCAGCAGTATCCCCAGGTAATTCCGCTGGATGCCAGTGCCGGAAAAGTATCCACCTATTACGTGCGTATTACCTCAAGCACGCCATTGAATATGGATTTATTCCTCTATTCCCCATCGGAATTTACCGGCTATGCTATCGGCCAAGCCAAATTATCCAGCTTCACTTACGGTATTTTATTTACGCTGGTTCTGCTAAACATCTTGCTATCAGTCATCAGCCGTAATTCTCTACCACTGAGCTACAGTGCTTACTTACTGTCTTTGAGCGTCTTTCTAGCGGCTGCCGATGGCCATTTGTCAAACGTATTTCCCTGGACCGGCTCCTGGCATGAAAATATCCTTTATGGTTTTGTGTGCCTCTCAGACTGTCTAGCCTTGTCTTTTGCTTATTTTCTTCTGCACTTCTACGATCTCGATAAGAAATGGAGGGGTGTGATCGGATTGGCCTGCGCATTAAATATAATTGCATTTATCTGTGTTTTTCTACTACCGTTTTCCCCATCCTACGCGATGATTTTCCTTGGCGAAATTGCTGCTGCGCTCATTTTGATCGGCGCCCCATTACACTGTTATCTTGCCACACACAACTGGTTCACATTTCTAATTCTTGTCGCGCGTCTTTGGTTGATTCTGGCGATTGTAACTGCGTTGTTTGCAGTGCAAGGCGTAGTTGCCGAATTTAACATAGCCCGAAACTGGATTGCCCATGTCATTAATTTTGAAGCATTCCTGATTACAATCGGTCTATTCGGTCTATGTCTGCAACAGCAAAATCAACGCCTTCAGGAAAAACACAAACAGGCAGTTGCTGATGCAGAGATCCGTGCACGAGCCAACATCCTCAGTCGAATCAGTCATGACATAAGAACCCCCATAAGCGGTGTGTTGGGCATGACTGAATTATTGTTTGAAACGCCTCTAACAAGCACTCAACATGACCACCTTGAAGCCATTCAAAGCTCGGGTAAAACCCTACTCAATTTGGTTAGTAATATCCACGACCGAAATAAAATTGATGCTGGATTAATGGAAATTGAAAAAATGCCATTTGATCTAGCACAGTTGGTCAACGATTGTATTGACAGTTACCGCGCTGAAGCAGAAGAAAAATCCATTGAGCTGATCAGCCATGTTCATTCCGATGTCCCCCTACTGGTTATCGGTGATGCAGCTCGACTACGACAAATATTGCAACACTTGCTTGGTAATGCGTTCAAATATACCGAAAAAGGAGAAATCGTACTGACGGTCGCCAACGATGCCTCTCAGGAAAACGAACGTATCATGTTTATCATTAGCGACACGGGCAGCGGAATCAGTAAAGAAGATCAAAAAAACTTATTTGTATCTAATTTGCCCATTGGAAGCCATCAGCAATTTCAATACGGGCTCGGCTTGTCCATCTCAGGCCAACTAATTAACAAAATGGATGGAGAGATAGGTGTAGAAAGCGAGCTGGGCAAGGGCAGCAAATTCTGGTTCAGCATCGCTCTGCCAGCACAGCATATTAGCAAAGAACTTGCCCACGATATTGATACAGGGTTACGCAACAAACGCATGCTGGTGGTTGATGACAATCAAACCTGCCGAAAAGTGATTCAGCAACAAGCCGGCAGCTGGGGCATGAAAGTCAGTACTGCACACAGTGGCAATGAAGCATTAGCCATGATCCGTGCTAAAAGCAATCTCAATGACCCCTTTGACATTGTAATTGTCGATCACGAGATGCCTAATATGACCGGCTTACAGCTTGCCGGGAAAATACAGGATGAATTATCTCTGGCAAAATATCCACTACTGATTATGTTAACAGGACTCAGCAAAACACCGACCCAGGAAAAAGCCCGCGAAGCTGGCATTCGCCGAGTCCTCACCAAACCCGTCACCGGCAAAGCCCTGAAAATTACACTGGCAGAAGAACTCAACTACATCGATTCTTTTCAAGGAATTCAGAATATCGACGAGCTGAAAATGCCTGAAATAGACGGCAGGCCGCTAACAGTAATGTTGGTCGAAGATAATCCCGTCAGCGAAAAGATCCTTGCCAATATGCTGATGAAACTCGACATCCAATACACAATCGCAAACAACGGATTGCAAGCTGTAGAATCATACCAACACAATCCTGTCGATTTGATACTGATGGATTGTGAAATGCCTGTGATGGATGGATTTGAAGCAACACGGAAAATCCGTCAATGGGAACAAGAAACACAATGCGAAAAAGTACCCATCATCGCACTCACCGCGCATATTATGGATACGCATAAAGAACATAGCATGGCCGTGGGAATGAACGCGCACCTTCCCAAACCGGTGAATATTCAACACCTCCACCACCAAATTAAAACCTGGACTATCGATAAAAAGACACACACTCCATAACAAGCTGAAAACTAGCCCATTTCTACTATCATGCTAATCGGTCGCCAAGCATGCTTATGCTATTTTCACATATGCAACCAATTATATTTGCTTCGCCCAACGTCAAACCCTTACTGACAAAGCAGCGTCAACTTCTCATTTTGATACTACCCCCTTGTCCATGAATTTTATTTCAACAAGAAAATAAGGCTTATGCTTCAATGCGTTAGGGTTTATCTTCACGATTAAAAATACATTCTTCTAATCTCTTCATCAATATAGCGCGCAAGCAATATTACATAACGCTAACAATGTCACATATTACTATTTGGCCTAAGCGCAGAGTTAGACTATATTAACTTAGCGGCCTAGCAGTTTAATTAAAATTTAGTGGTGGCAGTCATAAACAGTGCTAGGAACACCTCTCAGATATATCACCCCAAATCAGGGTCATGATAAACATGAGAAAAGAAAAAACCGAAAAAAATGAAATTGACTATTCAATATCTGCCTCCGACAAGGAAACCCTGGCTATTTTTGGGTACCCAATCAATATCTTTAAGTGGTGATTTCGATGACATGGAGAAACCCAGTCCAAACGAGGGCTAATATACATTCCAGGCAGCAATCTCACATTCCCAAACAGATTAAATCCATTGCAGCCCTCTGCGCATTTTCATTGGCGTCCGCTGCATCTCATTCAGCAACGTTTGAGCTAAGCAACTCTGTTACCCTTGATTGGGATAGCACCATGACTTACGGCGCACAAGCGCGCGTACAAAGCCCTCAAAAGGATCTAACTCAAGGCTCAAACGGTGCTAACGGAGAACTGGATTCCTTCCTAAAAGTGGTTGATAACGCCTTCTTAATTAACAGTAACGACGGCGATAACAATTTTGATACTGGATTATCTTCAAATCGAGCAAGCGTTCTAATGGAAGCCGATTTGAAGTGGAACAATTTCGGTTTTTTTGCTCGGGGCAAAGCGTGGATAGACACCGTTTACGCCAATCAATCCACCGACAGTGAAGATTACGGCAGTAATAATGCCAACCCTGCATTTGGCCCCAACGGTGGGCACAATGCAAATCAGTATGAGCATATTGACAGTACCGAAGAATACAACGGCGGAAGCGCACGCTTTCTTGATGCATTCGCCTACGGTAATTTTGATATGGGTGATCGCAGTTTAAATCTGCGAATCGGCCGTCAAGTCATTAGCTGGGGAGAAGCGCTTCTTTCCGGCGGAGGAATCTCTTCAGCCATCAATCCTGTTGATGCACAAATCATGAACGTGCCGGGAATTGAAATAAAGGAAATGTTTTTACCCAACGGTGCGGTTTATGCGCAGTTTGACCTTACACAAAATCTTATTGTTGAAACCTACTACCAATATGAATGGCAAGCTACGTTTGTTAATCCTGTGGGCAGTATGTTCTCTCAGTTCGATTCTATAGGTTATGGGGGAGAGACTTTTATGCTTCTCACTGGTGAAGAAACTCGCATGTTTGGCATTGATCTGACCGACCAGGACTTTCAGCCTTATATACCTACCGCAGGCGATACAGTCTCTAACACCATATTGGTACCCCATTTAAAAGAGAAGGCTTATGCCAGAGATGATGGACAATTTGGTATTGCAGGCCATTACCTATTTGATAACGGTGCAGAGTTGGGGCTTTATTATGTCCGCTATCACGATAAAACCCCGAGCTGGATACTGCCGTTAGACGCGTTCGACGAATGGGCGCCCGTCATCGAAACCGTTGTAAATGGCGGCACTGTAGAGGGTGAGGCGGGTTTTTTGCCGTTTAAAGGTGTACAGGATCTGTCCTCAGAACTGGGTAAAGACGCAATTCTGATGTTGCTCAACGGTTTCACAATTCAACCCGATGCCATGGATTACACGATCAAGTATTTTGAAGATATCCGACTCTACGGCTTAAGCTATAGCACTGTGATTGGTACAAGCAGCATTGGCGCAGAACTGACTTACCGCCCGAATGCGCCTGTAATGACCGCCACAGTAAATAGGCTCCCCGCCCGCGACCAAATCATGCATGCACACCTAAACGCACTGCATGTCTTTGGCCCTTCCTATTTTTACGATTCCGCAGTGCTAACGGCAGAAGCTGTTGCGTGGCATATCCCTGGCGGGCGAAATTCAAATGATACGCACGACCCCTCTCGCCTGGCCGTACAAAACACAGCTCAAGGCTGGGGCTATAGTTTCTTATGGTCCTTTGAGCACAAAAACGTCATGCAGGGAGTTAACCTTTCCGTACCCATCTATGTGAACCATGGTGTTAACGGAGCCATGTTCAACTCCGGCTACCGCAAAAAGCAAGTGACATTTTCTATTGGTCTCACTGCAAAATATCTCACATCCGTTGAAGCAGGGCTGTCTTATGTAACCTACTTTGGCAGTAAAGAGGATGTATTCCAACGCTTGTTGAGTGACCGCGACCATATTTCCTTCAATATTAAATATGGCTTCTAGTTTCCTAGGATGATCTAAAGACCGTAAAAAATGCCCCACGATTGGGGCATTTTTTTATCCGCTCTCATTTATCAAATATTACCATTCGGTTCTGATAATAATTGAATCTGTTCAACACCCGTTGTTTTCACAATATGATGAATGAAATCAAGTGTTGGATGTGCTCGACCTGATTCATATCGTTTATATTCAGGTAATTCAATTGATAATTTTTGCGCCATTTCCTCTTTGCTCAAATTCATACTTTCTCGCAACAAGGTCAACTGCTTGGGGAAGTACAGGATTAGCGCTTTATGAAATTGTAAATGGCCTATGCTCACCGTTATCACCCTGTAGTAAGAATATAAAAGTAACGATATGAATGAACGATGTTTTGCTGATAATAAAAACTTCCAGCTCACCATTCTCAACTACAAGACAGCATAAAGACTGCTTTCGTAAATTTCAATCAATCACGTCAACAAGCAACTCAGGGCCTTGGAAATAAACCAAAAATCACTTGTGCATCATATGTTGCACAAGTATAGTTGGCGCGCCCTTGTTAATTTCAGCAAAGGGTGCAACACAAACACCTCTCAATAGCAAGGAAGCGCCACCATTTCTTCTCACCGCGCCCAAACCATTTTTGCGCGAATCCTGAACCCTCTCGCCAAAATCATGTTGCGTCAAAATATGACAGCAGCAGAAGCTGTATTGCGCATTAAACAAGCCTTTATCAAAGCCGCTGAGACTGAAATTAAACAGAACAACGCCTCTCCTACCAACGCTCGCATTGCCATTATTACTGGGCTTGATCGCAACGAAGTTTCAAGAATGCGCCGCGGCGTGGACCGATCTGGAAATCCCGTCGATGAAAATCATCAGATCAACACCCTGAACAGAGCCGCCAAAGTAACCACCAATTGGCCAACAGGAGACAACAACAAACCGCTAATACTTCCATTTAGTGGCTCAAACAGTTTTAGCGAGCTAGTAAGGAAACATAGCGGTGGAATTCCCGCTCCGAGCATGCTGGAAGAACTCGAGCGCAACGGTGCTGCATCACGAACGACCAATGGTGACGTCGCCCTGCTTCGTCGTACATTTATCCCTCAAAATGCGATCGACAAACTGGAAGTAGCCAGTCGACAACTTGAGCGCTTGCTGCACACTATCGACCACAATACCGATATCCACCAGAAGGACAGCGGATTCTTGCAAGCAGAATTACATTTCAAACAACTCAGCAACCGGAGCGCCCAAGCCTTTGCTGAATTCAGTAAAAGCGAAGGTCATGCAATATTACAAAAATGGGCGCAAGAGATTGAGGCAAAGCGCCAAAACGAAAACCCATCCGATCCTAATTTGAATAACAAACAACGCTGCACCGGAGTCGGCATTTATTTTTTCGATGATAATTTTAATCAGTAAACATTACGCAAACCAGGAGTTGAAATATGCGACAATTTATGGACAACCTCAACCATCCACTTCTAATAACACTGCTCGCACTATGGATAGGTGGTTGTAGCAGTTCTGGAAGTAGTGGTGGTGGAGAAGAAGAAGGACCTGTCATAGAAGGCACAGGCATATTCATTGATGGCCCCGTACAAGGGCTAAGTTATCACTCGCCAAACCATAGTGGCACTACCGATATGAATGGCAGGTTTCAATATTTTGAAGGCGAAATAGTTACGTTCAGTTACGGTGACCTAAAATTAGGCGAAGCCTATGGCGCCAGCGTGATTACACCTCAAGATTTGGTTAATGGTAACACCGATGCCTTCATCAACATGTTGAGACTATTGCAAACCCTGGACCTCAATAGCGACCATAGTGACGGCATTCAACTGCCCGATCTTGCGAACTTCAACATTAGTATTGATATCTCCCATATCAATTTTAATCTGGCTATCGGCGATTTTGCACAAAGCGGCGATGTACTTGGACTGATACAAGATACCACAGAAAAAACGGAACTCATTAGCGTGGAACAGGCGCAGATGAACTACAACAAAGCTCAAACCGAATTGCTAGTGCTGCCCGGACGTACGATGAAGTCTGTCATCAGAAGCGCCATGTGCCCGCAAGCGCAAATGGGATATGAATTGTCATTTTCCGATGATTCAGTCCTAATGTCGGGTACGGACGGGACACATGACGAATGCATTCCAAACACAAAAGAAACCATAAGCGGGCCCTATAACACCCACTTCTACTGCGGCCCGATTTGTGCGATAGACAACCTAAACTACGGCCCCCTCACACAAACTGTTTCCTTCCCGGATGAAGATACCTATGAGCAGGAAATCACAATCTCTCACTTGGCAGGCAGTAATATTATTGTTGAATATAAACGAAAACTCAGCGGCAATTCTGCAGGAGCACGCTGGATCACTATCACTTTTATCAATGGCGAAATAAACGAAAATATCGTGAACGAACAGTTATGCAAATACCGAATTGGTGGCGTATGTGAAGCTGATGGCGACGGCGATGGCGATGGCGTTACCAATAGCGATGACAACTGCCTGGAAACACCGAATGCCAGCCAATCTGATACGGATGGTGATGGCATCGGTGATGCTTGTGATGACATCCCACAGCCGGACGATATTGTATTGACATTACCCGGCAAGACCATGCAGTCCGTTATTTGGTCTTCACGCTGCCCCAATGCCCAGCTAGGCTATAAGCTGCAGTTTTCCACTAGCGGCCTCACTAGCCAGGGGACAGATGGCACTGATAATTGCAAACCTTTTCCTTCAGAAACAAACAGCGGAAGCTACACTGACTCCATTCCTGGCTCATTACCTTGCGGACCAGACTGCAGCTTAGCTGAACTCAATTATCGTACTGGCTCTCCCCTTGGTCAGACAAACATATCTCATACAAAAGACAGCAACATTATCATCGAACACACAACAAAACGAAATCCAACGACAGATACTGTTGACGAACATTTCCTTACCATCACCTTTATTAACGGCACGGTTGACCAAAGCACTGTTCAAGAACAGCTATGCCTGCTTGAGCTTAGCAGTGATTGCGACAATACCGAGCAAACAATAATTACCGCAATTCTCACAAAGCAAAAAAACTGGTACGGGTATGAACCTAATAGTACGGAAATCATCAGATTTGAGTTTGATATTCTAAGTCCTGCTGAAGCGGGTTGGTTTAACGTACCCTACTTCAACGGAAGTGATCAGTTCACGTGGCGAGAAGCCAGAATAATGCCTGACGGTAAAATGGAGATGCGTCAAGCTGATTCATCCTACCCTGGAGGTTATGAATACCAGATTTTTACATTAGTTGAACAGACTGAAGCCTACATTCGTTTTAGTCGAATTGAGTGCAGCTATGTTGAAAACACTCTTTGCTTCGACAAAGAAGGTGATTTTTTCTTCTACGCTTCAACTGCAGATGTGCCCGACCAAGAGCCTGCAGACTTTGACGACGACGGATACTACGGCAATGATGATAACTGCCCACATATTTCAAATGCAAATCAAACAGACACTGATTACGACGGCATTGGTGATGCGTGCAACAACGCGATGGATACCGATAACGATGAGATTGCTGATGACCTCGACAACTGCCCGAATATCAGCAATGTAGAGCAAATGGATAGCGATGAAGATGGCACGGGTGATGCTTGTGACGAAACACCTCTAGCTGACAATTGTTCCAGCAGTGCCAATCCCTTGCTATTGAATACCGATGGCGATTTGGTCATTGATGCTTGCGACCCCGACGATGATAACGATGGCACTTTTGATGTGTTTGAAGGCATAGCCTCAACCGACAACACAGTTCGAGGCCTGCGCACAGTAGGCAGTTTTGATATTGCCCGCTATCACGCTTGCGCAGCGCGTAATGACGGCGGTGTTAGTTGCTGGGGAAGCAATGAAGTTGGCAACCAAAAGGGCATGCTTGGCGTTAGCCCTAATATCGCCCCGACCCCAGACGGCCCTAGCCCTATTTTGAAAACCAGCATACCCGTCTCTGTTGTCGGTATTTCCAATGCTATTTCCGTTGGTGCCGGTGAGTTCCATAGCTGCGCCCTGTTAAGTACGGGCAAAATACAGTGCTGGGGGCACAACTCAAATAATGAGCTGGGCGGTGCCAATAAAACACAAGAAAACATCCATCCACCCCAGTCCTTACCAGAAGTCGAGGGTATCAACAATGCAATACAGCTTAGTGTTGGTGATAACCACAGTTGCGCCCTGATCAATAACGGTAAAATCTGGTGTTGGGGTAACAACGGTAGCGGGCAACTCGGCCTGGGCGATAAGGAGACTAAAACCGTACCTCACGCAGTAAATAACATTGATAGTGCTGTATTTGTCAGCGCCGGCTTTCGACACAGCTGTGCCGTACTGTCCAATGGCGAAGTACTCTGCTGGGGAGAGGGGAGTAACAATCGTTTAGGTCACGGTAGTTACAGCGATAGCTCCATTCCGGTTAAAGTGCAGGATATATCCACTGCTATCACCGTCAGCGCCGGCTATCGGCACAGCTGCGCCACACTGACAAACGGCGAGATCTGGTGCTGGGGTGAAGCAGGTAACGGCCGCCTGGGTAACGGTATGCAATACGGCAGCTCCACACCAGTGCAAGTACAAAATATCAATAACGCCGTTTTGGTTAGCGCGGGCAATGAGCACAGCTGCGCACTTATGGACACCGGTGCGACGTACTGCTGGGGTCACAATCAACTCGGCCAGCTTGGACTCGGCCACTACAATGATCAGCTATACGCACAAGCCCTCACCCTCCCAGGCTCTTTAGAGTCCATTGTTGCTGCCAGCAGCCCTAGAAGCTGTGCTCTGATAAGTAACGGCCAAATTAATTGCTGGGGATCTAACGGAGACCACCGTTCAAGCACTCCATCAGCCACTACACGACTTTCCGGAATATTGGGTGATGGCACAACGCTTGATGAAAACATCACTGAGCCCCTAGCGAATGAAATACACAATGCTCAACAAATCAGTCTTGGAAACCAGCACGGCTGTGCATTGCTAACTGACGATTCGACAGCATGCTGGGGTGCTGATACGGATTACCAACTCAACACCGATGGCGCTAACAATAGCTTGCCGTCCCCAATAACAAATCTAACCGATATTGCCACCCTACACGCTGGGGGGAATTTCTCCTGTGCGCTACATAATGAAGGAGCCATCTCTTGCTGGGGCGATAATTATTATGGCCAACTAGGATCAGACACAACTTCAGCCAGTGCCAGCCCCGTACAGCGCATCAATGACCCCAATGACACAACATTTAATGGCGCCAAAGCCATTCAAATCAGCACCGGTGAAACCCACGCCTGCGCAGCGCTCAATGACGGACGCGCCAGCTGCTGGGGGAGCAATAGAAGCATGCAACTTGGCTACGCCACCAACGATCGAGATAGCGACTACCCGGATATCGTCAACGGTTTAAGCAAAGTCAAACAGATCAGTGCAGGTCATGGACACAGCTGCGCGGTCATTATCTCGAACAGCAACGATGAAAGCGGTGTCGTTTATTGCTGGGGTGACAATGGTCGAGGTCAACTAGGAAATGAATCGCATATTGATTCGTTTGACCCTGTTATAGTTGCTGGTATTGATAATGCCATAGAGGTCAATGCGGCTGATGGCTTTAGCTGTGCGCTACTACTGAACGGAGAAGTGTATTGCTGGGGTTCCGGTGGCTTGGGCCAAATGGGAAATAGCTCAAATAATTATAGAAATGAGGCCCCAGTGAAAGTCGACAGCATTGAAAATGCGATTGCAATCAGCGCTCAAAGTGATCATACCTGTGCACTGCTTTACGATAAAACTATTAGCTGCTGGGGTCGCGGGGAAGAAGGCCAATTGGGCAATGGTAATGCAACCAATAGTACAACCCCTGTAGTGGTGCATAACATCAACAATGCAACGGCTATAAGCAGCAATGGTGACTTTAGTTGTGCTCAACTGGAAGGAGGCCAGGTTAAATGCTGGGGAGAGAACAATTACGGTCAACTGGGTCTGGGAGCTTTTGTTAGCCCAAACCCTCGTAAAGTGGTCGGTCTGACTCTCTAACAAGCAAAAACCATCACATTGCAAACCCGGCTAGCGGTTACCCACCGGGTTTGCCTCTTTGTTTTTTGCATAAAAACCATGAATGATTGACTCAAGATTGGAAAGGTGTCGCTTCAACTTCAAGGTGTATCAAGAGGTGCAAAGCCCGGCAAAGCGTTTGGGACAACGTAATACCTGACTGCACCTAATACCTAACAGGATAGATAATACCTAACAGGACGGAATGCCCCCTGCCTTCAAAGCAGCTCGCCCAATAAAAGACTCGTATAAATTAGGCCGCTGGCGAAGGGAAATAACGGAAAAACCTAAAGGGCAATATCTGCTTAGCTGCTTACAGTACTTAAACTTGAATCTCAGATTAGATCGGAACCAATACAGACTAGTTCACTCTATATGTTAGTCTTTACTTAGATGCAATGTTAGTGGTAATACAAATGCATATCACTCACCTGAATGACCGCCGGATTAAATCAATAAACGTTAATTACGATCGTATTATTATTGAACTGGTCAATGGCAGAAGCATTTCTGCACCACTGGATTACTACCCACATTTTGAGCAGGAAAACAGACATGACCGTGCCCTATGGGAGTCAGTAAGATGGCAGGTTTGGCAACAACTGGCTCACGAACGTAGATTACACTCGCAGTCGACAAATCAATCATTAACAAATTTACCGCATTCTCCCACCAATTCAAGTTCGTGAGCCAGAACTATTTTCTACAGGATCGGCCAAAGCCCTTACCCTGTGATGTGAACGTTCCAATGCATTCTATTCACCGTGCAAAAATCCCCCATCACTCTTGGATCAAAATTGTGCAAATTAGACTGACACAGTTCTCATTGTTTGTTTCTACTGGGTCAATATTGCTATGGATATCAGGATAATACAGCACCTCTCCACTATAATTATCTGAAAACAGACGCCAAATAGGTCGGTTATGCCCATTGAGCATGAACAGTTAATTGAGATGGTGGACAAGATTCCCGCTTTTCCACATAGCGTGCATCAGGTGCTCGCCTTAACTGCCAGTGCCGATTGCGCCCCAAAAGAACTGGTGTCAGTTATTGAATGTGACCCGATATTAACATTGAAAGTACTAAAACTGGTTAACTCCGCTTTTTTTGGCCTGTCGAAAGAAATTGATTCCGTCAATAGAGCCGTTATCTATGTGGGCATTAACACTATTAAAAACCTTGCGATTAGTGTCGCTACGGCAGGCGCTTTACCGACAAGCAATAAAGCCGGTTTAGACATGAATCAGTTTTGGAATCACTCCTTATCAGTGGGTGTTATTGCAAAACAGTTAGCTAGCAACAGGGACGTCAAAGGCTCGGACGTGTCCAGTTATTTTGTGGCAGGTTTGCTACACGATATCGGCAAGATATTGTTCGCCTATTTTTTTCCAATGGAATACAAAGACGCACTAACCGAGTCATATGAAAGTGGCACGCCTATTTATGTGGCCGAAAAAAAATTACTCACCTTGAATCATTGTGATGTCGGGGCAATTTTGGCGAAGGAATGGCACTTACCCCAAGAGCTGTTTTGCGGTATGGAACGTCATCATCAAACACAGTTCTCCGATGCGGATGACATTATCAGCATGGCTATTTTTGCCGCAGATCAGATCAGTCATCAGATCCAACAAAAAGATTTCAAAGCACAGGCACTGCCTGAAGTCGTTGAAAAGTGGTTGGGAGCTCCCATCGAAAAAGCAGCCGAATCCATTCCAAACCTGATGGATGAGATGAATAAAGCTGCGATGTTTGTCAAACTAAAATGATGGCCCTATAGAGTGACACGGATATGAAAATTACCTTGCGCGGCGTGAGAGGCTCCATTCCCGCTCCTGGCCCTGATACGGTCATCTACGGTGGCAACACCACCTGCATTGAAATTGAAACCGATGAGGGAGATAAAATCATCATTGACGGCGGTAGCGGCATACGTGCCTTGGGCAATGATATGCTGAAACAATTGCCGGTCAATTGTTCAATCTTCATTACTCATACTCATTGGGATCATATACAAGGTTTACCTTTCTTTGCGCCCCTGTTTATCCCAGGCAACACGATCGACATCTATGGATCATTCGATCCGGTTTATATGAAGGACCTAAAAACCATTCTTGCTCAACAAATGGAATACTGCTATTTCCCTGTCAGGGAGTGCGAATTAAACGCATCCATCACCTACACAAACCTGCGGGACAAACAATCCGTAAAGGTGGGCTCTGCTACGGTCACCTCAATTTTGATCAATCATCCCGTCCTCAATTTTGGCTATAAAGTGGAATCACACGGCAAGGTGTTTTTCTTTACCGGTGATTATGAACAACCTGAAAATATCTATGAACCCGAACACGACGCGTATGATGAATACCAGAGTTTGGTCGAAGAACGTATACAGGACTTGAACCAGTTTATCGATGGCGCCGATGTGGTGGTAGCCGACTCACAATACACGAACGAGGACTACCAGACGAAAAAAGGCTGGGGTCACAGCGCGTTTGATTCGGTGATTGAAATGGCTGGCGCTGCGAATATTCAAAGTCTTTATTTCACCCACCATGATCCCACGCGAACCGACCAACAGCTGGATACGATCTATCAGGACATCATGGAACGAGCCGACCTACCGGAAACAGCATTCCATCTGGCCAAAGAGGGTACCGTCATAGCGCTTTGATGTTGCCGGAATATCATTTCACAAACAAACAACCCTGTTGTACGCTACAGAGCACGTACACCATAGCCGGAAACAACACCGCTTCCATTCCACCCACATTCTATGGTTAAATCCCTATCACTACCTTTATTAACCGGAGAGCAAATAACAAATATCCTGTACAGTTATTATTCTTTTTTGAATTAAAATAATAAGCCGCGCAGCATGGGCCGGTAGTTAAACGTGAAACAAGCGAATACGGATGACTAAATGATAGACGCACTTTATGGAATTGAGTTTATATCCAGCATGAACGTTGATAGTCAGGGTGTCGTGATTTTGGAAGAAGGCCGAATATTGGGCGGAAATTCCTCATTCGTTTATAGGGGCTCATACCAATATGCCAATGGTATTTTAGAAGCCAATCTTAGAATTATAAATGACCAAAAAAAACTCACATCGATATTGATTTTTGGCAACGAGGGAGAGATCAACTTATTTCTTGAGGGCTCGGTGATGAATCATCATCAGTTTAGTCTAAAGGATCCTGATATGAGTCTTGAGGTCAGATTTATACGGCGGGCAGAATTGCCTCAAAAGAAAAAATTAAAGGGAATGCTCGGTCTGTGAGTTTCTATCTGAGTGAGCAAAAGGAGGAACAGGGTTCCTCCCCTCACAATTTATGTGTAGTCGCTCAAACTTGTGGCCTAAGCGATATTCTTACATTCAATTTTTCGCGTCATCGTAATCCTCATCACGCCAGGTCTTGAAGATATTTTTAATATCATCAATGGCAGTTTGATTGTAATAAAGCGCCGGTACCAAACCTTCCGCTTTAACAGTATCTTCGTCACTCGTTGTAACGTTATAGCGTTTGCCGTAATAGATGGCACCGCCATCGTTAATATCGTCAGTATTTACCAGAAATAAATCGTAGGAACCATCCATACCGGCTCGCTGTTTTTCAGTCCCACTCATTTCAATCATCAGTAGTTGTTGATCGCCATGGCAATCCAGGGTAACCAACGGCCTGCTCCGTTCACCCGTACTCGGATCGATATCGTTGATTTGATTTGTCGGGTTAATCACTGCCGAAATAGTTGATTCACTCAAATTTGCGGGGTCAAGAGTCTTAATATCATAGAAATCAACAAAACCGACTGCTTCACCATCTTTATCGCAATTTATTATTACGTCCTGAGGAAAAGTAAATTGCAGCACTATTCCCGCAGAGCTATCCACATCAAGGTAAACACCCGAACTCAATAAGGCATAATCTGTATTCGTCGAATCTAATAAGTACGCTGACAAGTATTTATACTGACCTAGAAAATTGACCTGTTCAACTTGATAACGCTGCTCCAGCACATGCTTAAAAACGTAATGTACTTCCGCGCCTTCACTGAATTCCATATTTTCGATATGCTCATTTTCTATAGCCCAATTATAATTGTCTGCATCTCGAACTAGACCAAGAGCCGCCACCCAAGCTCGATAGGTTTCGACATCTCGATTATCAATGTCTCCTTGAAACGGTCGCAATACACCATCAACCTCTATTTTCAACTCCGGTTCGTCTGCAATCCACCGCCTTTCTACACCGAGATGAGTTTCGATAATATCTTTCTCGACAGCCGTATATTTCACTTCATTGGTATCAGAAACTTCCGACCAGCTATTATCCTCTTGTAAAAAAAAGTAGTTCCGAGTTTCTATTGCTTGATCAACCTCATTCGGTGCAATGGGCGTATCGAGCCAAAGTCGACCTGATTTGTCTCGCCAGCTAAGTGCTGACAGATCGAAAATATTCTCTTGTAATTCAGTATCATCCTCATCACAAGTATCCCCCTCAATATCTACCGGCGCTTCGTGGTTAACAATCGTTGCGCCTATATGGTCATCATTGAATCCTTCCTGATCATCATCGTTTACCATAAAAAAACTAAACAACGGCAGTAAATCCGTTACATCATCGCCGTCTTCAGAAAAAACCGGTACATCACAATCTGTCACAGGGTCATTTTCAGAATCATCACTCTTTGTATCATCGTCATCACTATCAAAAATACAATTAGTCAACAACAATACCAAACCGAAGGGTAGCAAAATTTTAAATATCACTTTCATAATCACTCACCAGACTTTCCAGTCCATTCCTTTTTATTTTCCAAGTATCGTATATTAACCGGAAATCCCCTGATTTTCATCCGGCTTAGCCAGACCATGTTCGATCTTAGGCCAGTACTCTTCCAGCTTAAACTCCGGGCTGTGCTCCCGGTTATGACATTTCAAACAAACGGGTTGTTCCAGTAATTGCTGATTCGGCAGTTTTATCGTGGGATTCTGGCTATGCTCCCTCCCGGTGCCATGACAGTTTTCACACTGCACATTGGCTAATTCAGCCGTAATATATTGATCCAGGTATCCGCCCGCCTGCTCAAATCCCACCGTATGACAACCCAGGCAATGCGGATCAAAATCCTTTTTCACTTCGGTTAATGAGGCCAGCGCATTGGCATGTTGACTTTCCTGCCAGATTTTGTGTTGCTCCACATGGCAAATGCCACAGCTTTGCGCACCCACATAGGGAGATTGCCCCTCGTCTTTTTCCTTACGCTTTTTCACCAGCGCTTTGTAATGCTGACTGATGGCATCGTTGTATTGCTCATACCAACCAGTGAGGGATTCTGCATCTGCCAACTGATCACTCAACTCGATAATCTGGTGAGAATGCGATGTGATCGCACCGTTAGCATCGGTTTGCAATTCAAGTTGTCCCATTAACATACCGCGTGTACCAGGACTTATGACCAGCATGCCGTTAATCAATTCGGGTTCCTTGATTTGTTCATCACGGCCTCGTACCACCAATATATCGATCGCGCCTGCTGGCAACTTTTTTAACGCATCGTCTTTTTCAAGCGGCGAAAACAACAGGGTTATATAACCGGATTTCTTGGCAGCACGTAGCGCCTCTGACAAATCTTCATCGACTTTTTTTAGCTGGCTATTTGCTACCCATTGAAATTCAGGCCAACTGAACACGGCCAGTTTTGTTCCTTGTGTTTTCAGCAGGCGTCGATCAGGAAAAGCCGGATGCGGTGATACCCAGGGCAGTTGATCCGGCAACATCAGGTCAATACCAAAACCCATATCATGAGACTGCACTGCAATGGCATCGTAAGCCAGAGAGGCCATGCCGGAAAAAATATAGTCGGAGCGTATGCGGTCACTACTGTCGTGCTCGGTGATTAAACCGCCATTGGACACCACAAACAATGCCTGGTCTTTTTCCGCCAGTTGCTGGCGCAGGGCTGACAACGCTGTCGCTCGCCGCTTAATACCACCGAAATTCGCCATTGCGGAACAACCGCAGGGCTCCAGCTCGCCATTCAGGTTGCCGGAATAGACCAGTGTAAAGCTGCTGGCCTGTACGGCGGAACTCAGTAATAGCATACCACTCAAGAAAAGAAGGGAATGCTTAAGCAATAACAAGCCTATTTTCAGCTTCATAGATGGACCTGTTGGTTCTCATAGGCAGCATGGAAACGAGAAAACGCAGGGGGCAGTTTTGAAGCCTCTCCCGTTGGTCAATGCCGTTAAACGCTGCAGTATAAATAACCCTTGTAGGTGCAATAAGCTTGCGCATTGCACCTCTGAACTCATTTAAGATCGGTGCAATGCGGCAAGCTTATTGCACCCTACATACTTTAGCAGCTTAGCCCAACAAGAGAGTGAAGCAGTATCGGCGATCTACCTTCTAGTAAATCACCTGCTGCTCAACCAGCTCATCATAACGCGCATCCGACAGCCCTAAAATGCCTTTTAGAACACGCTCATTATCCTGACCGATAGTCGGGCCGGGCTTGATATCCGCCTCGGTTTTGCTGGTTTTGACATAGGCTCCGTAGATGGTTTCCTGAAAATCCAGCGGATGCGTGACTTCCACATAGGTATTGCGTGCCTTGTAATGTGGATCGTTATACAGATCAGCCACATTTAATACGGGCGTGGCAGCCACTCCAAACTGCTGTAGCTTCTCCGACAATTCATGATCGCCAAAGTTCGCCGTGTACTGCGCCAACTTGCTATGCAGGTCATCAATATGGGCAATACGTTGATCGAGCGTGGCAAATTCGTCTGCCATGGTCCAATCTGGATCATCCATCGCCTTCACCAGTTGCTGCCACTCTGCATCATTCCCGGCGACGATACTGATCCAGCGGTCATCGCCATCGCAGGGGAAAACACCATGAGGCGCCGCCGCCGCAACGGGGTGCTCATTACCTTTGGGGCCGCCGATGCGATCATTTAACACATAATCCATATAGGCCGGACCTACCATCTGCATAATGGCTTCCTGCTGGGAGAAATCCACATGCTGACCCTGGCCACTGTTATCGCGATGATTCAGCGCGGTCAGGATGGCAAAAGCGCCAAAAATACCGGCAAATGGATCGGAATAGGCGTTTTCCACCGGAATCGGGCCACCGCCCTTATAACCTACCAAACTGTCAAGCCCGGTAGTCGAAGTCAGACTTAAACCGTAGGTGCGCACATTTTTCAGAGGTCCATTTAACCCCGCCGCAGGCATGGAGAACATCACAATGTCCTCCTTGGCTTTTTTAAGCGTTTCATAATCCAAACCCAGCTCATCCATCACGCCAGGACCAAAATTTTCAATAACCACATCGGATTGTGCAATCAATTCCAATACCAGTTTTTTAGCTTCAGGCTTTTTCAGATTCAGGGAAACCGAGCCGTTACCCGCCCAGCAGGCGTGATTGGACAGACTGCGATTGGGTCCTGGCTCGCCATTAGCGAAAGGTGGCAGGTTACGCGTCATATCCACCCGCGCATAGGATTCAACTTTAAAGACATCAGCCCCTAGAAAACCCAGGGTCTGCCCGACGACCGGACCCGCCCATACCCAGCCAAAATTGACCACGCGAATACCTTGTAACGGAAGTGCATTTGCCATGTTCTGTTTCCTCCCGCCTAGATGGCGCCATCAGATTGAAGTTGAGTGATTTCCGTCTCGCTAAGACCCAGCACAGATCCGTAGACTTCCTGGTTATGCTGACCCAGCAGTGGCGCTGCTGTCGTGGGGCCACCTGGACTCGCCGGCAGCTTAAAGGGCGCGCCGATATTTTTCAGTTTACCCAGCGCCGGATGCTCCATATCGACAAAATACTCGCGAGCGCTAAGATGTGGATGCTCGGCGGCTTCAGCCACAGTAAACACGGCCGTAATCGGACAGCCCGCAGCCTGGCATTTTTCCATTATTTCCATCTTACCGTGCTGCAGGGTCCACTCTTCGATAAAGGGATAGATAACATCAGCGTTCTGGGCGCGCATAAACATATCATCAAATAATTCCATCTCCGCCCATTCGGGATTGCCCATCACGTCCTTAAGTCCAGACCACTGCCCTGGCTCCAGCGCCAACATCCAGACATGACCGTCTTTGCAGGGCATGATGGTAGCCGGCGCCCCCAAGGGCATACCCACACCAGTGCGCTTATCGAACTTACCGTCCTGGGCATAACCACCAATGTTCTGCCCACCAACAAACGCAGCAGCAATACATTCGGCTGTGGAAACATCAACCTGCTGACCACCACCGACGTTTTTGCGACCATAGGTTGCCGCCATACCCCAAGTAGCCGCTGATACCGCACCAAAATAATCCGCTGCGAACGTACCATGCTCCAGTGGTGTTTCACCGGGGCGACCACAATAACGCGAGCTGGCACCTGATAAGTGATAAGCGTTGAGGTCATAACCATTCCAAGCACTGTACGGCCCAGTTTGACCAAAAGGCGTGATGGAGATGACAACCAGTTGATCATTGACCGCTGCCATGCTCTGGTAATCCAGGCCCCAGTCTTTCATCTGTTGCGGCAGGTTATTTTCAATCAACACATCCGCCCATTGCAGTAATCGCAGAAACAGTGCTTTTCCTGCCTCGGTGCGCACGTCGCAGGTCACGCCACGCTTGTTGGTGTTGTTAACAAAAAACAAACCGCTTTTTTCCACATGCGGTTCATCCTTGGGAAAGGGCCCCATATGTCGGGCAGCATCGCCTTCGGGCAATTCTACCTTGATGACATCGGCGCCATAGTCACTGAATAGTTTGGCACAAAACGGTGCGGAGACGACTTGACCGAAGTCGACTACCTTAATACCTGCTAATGCTCCATCGGACATGTTTTTTCCTCCGGTGTGGTTGGGTTGAAAGAAGGAAAATGGGGTCAGAGTCAATTTCTTAAAAAAGGGAGCACTGAGTTACTTCCTCAAAAGAAATTGACTCTGACCCCATTTTCCTTTCCTTTTCTTTATTCGAATTTCAATAATTTTTCGGATGTATCGGTAAAATCCCGAATGGCATTCTCTACCTGAAACGCTTGCTCAACAATGCCAGTATTGTACGTATAACATGCATCGGGTCGTCGACTATCCTCTGCAGCAGCTCTTCCTGTAAAGTTTTTAAAATCATAACGTCGGGTCTGCGCAACAAAATAGCCGCGCTGCAATACTAGAGCAGCCTCCAAGTTATCACCAGAAAAATAGCGTGTTGCCCACGCAAAAAAACCTCTGAATAACGGTCCCTCTTCAAACGAGGAAGAAGCGGCTATTTTGTGCGGCATTTCCAGCTGCCAATTATGCACGGTGTGACCATTACATAACACGCTCAGTGTCGCACTACCATCAAGCTCATCAGGAATTTGCACATCATACACTCTTTCCTGCTCTTGACGCTGGCTATGGGCCATAGCCAAGCTCGCAAGGTCATGCAGATGCGTGCAATTTCTGCCGGGATCGGCTAGTTGACGAATGGTAATGGTATCGGCATCCAGGGCAACTCCCACGAGTTTTTTAATCTCTTCTGCGGCTGACGGACAGGTATTGTATGGAAAGCGAACAGCTTCAGTTTCTATGGCCAGCACCTGCTGACCGTCATGTTTCAGGTAAACACGAAAAGCGTGGTTCGTGTCTTCCAGTTCTGCCAGGACCTGGCCGGTCTCAGACTGCAAGTAAATTCGTCTGCGAAAAATGCCAGTGCCGTATTCGGGATTGAGAATAAATGACATAAAAAAGGGGACAGAGTCAATTTTTCTGGCGAACAAAAAAAGGGGTCAGAAAAATTAACTCTGACCCCTTTTTTTAAGTCAAGGTCAAACGCTGAATGGATCAGGAATCGTTCTTTCGCCTGAATCCAGCACTTCTGCAGCGACCAGATCCTCAAGATAACGTGAATCCCACCAGTTTAACTGCAGTTGCTTGGCGCGACGGAAATAGAGCTGGATATCATATTCCAGCGTAAAACCGTAACCGCCATAGATTTGCTCACATTTTTGCGTGGTTTCACGAAACACATTACAGGCAAACAGTTTGGCCATGGGCGCCAAGCGTTTGATGGATTTACCTTCACTATGCGCCCAGGCTGCTTCCCATACCAGGGTTCTGGCCCCTGCAATATCTGTGGCTGCATCTGCCATATAATGCGCCAGTGACTGGAATGCACCGATTGGCTTACCGAACTGCTCACGCTCTTTGGAATACTGCACAGTTATCTCAAGCGCCTTATCTGTACCACCCACTGCTTGGGCCGCTAACAGGACAATGCCTTCGTACATGGCTTCCTGCCAGGTAGCCCAACCACTTTGCTCAGCACCGATACGGCTTGAGGCAGGCACTTTCACGTTATTGAAAGTCACCTTGTATTGGGTATCAGAAGCCATGGACAATTGCTGTTCCAATTCAACGCCCGGCGCATCAGTGTCAACCACAAATAAATCGATTGCTTCTTCAGCATCACCGGTTCTAGCCAATACAACGAGTTTTTGTGCTGCCTTGGCATACAATACGTGGCGCTTCACACCATTGATTGTGTAGGAATCACCGGCGCTTTCTGCACGCACTTGCACGCCTTCTGGACCGAAGCCATTGTCAGGCTCCATCCATGCTGGCGTCATAATCAGATCACCACTGGCAATCGCCGGAAGCAGCTCTGATTGTTGCTCGTCGCTACCGGCTTTCACAATCAGGCCCGCAGCCATCACGGCACTCACAAAATGCGGCATTGGTGACAGACCACGACCAAGCTCTTCATAGATAATGGCGCAGTCAAGCAGGCTCAAGCCCATGCCACCGTGTTCTTCCGGCAACATAATGCTGAGCAGACCCGTTTCCTTGATCTGATTCCAAAGATTTTCAGGAATGCCGATGGCATCATTTTCCATCTCTCTGACGACTTCAGTAGTGCTGCAATCATCACAAAGACTTTTCACCATATCCTGCAGGATAGTTTGCTCTTCACTAAAACTTAGATCCATGGAAGATGCCTCTCTTAACGCTGTATTCTGATTAACGGTTAATTTATTTGGTTTTTTCTAATAATGAATGGCACATGCTTAAGCTACCGCTTGCGAGCAATGCCATTAAATTCTACCCAATTCCGAAGGTGCAATGCGCAAGCTTATTGCACCCTACATATATACCTAACGAACCTTTTGAAACCTATGGTTTCCAATCATCCCCTTTACGAGCCCAGGGATTATCATTCTCATCTTTCGGTACGGCGATGCGAGTCTGACAGGAGGTGGAAACCTTGCCATCGACAGAAACCGCAACGCTTAACTCCAACCAGCAACAACCCGTATCGTCAGTGACAATATTATCCACTTTCCCGGACATCGCCATTTCGTCACCTGGAAATACCGAACTGCTCATCTTGAATTTCATTCTGCCCAAGCGACCTTTCGGACCAGCCCAGTCAGTAATATAACGCTCAAACCACGCCGCGTTATTGGGCGTATTGATAAAAATATCCTTTACACCATTACGATTGACGGCAAAATCCTTATCGTGGTGCATGGGACGCCAATCCCGCGCAGCCAGCGCTCCCAACACAACGGTAGTCGCAGTTACCGGCTGGGTTAGCGGTGGCAATTCGTCACCCACTTTGATTTGATCAACCGTCAGGCCTTTTATCTCTGCCACACTCATTTTGCTGGTCTCCTGTAACCGAGGCAGGTGTAGATGTCAGTACCGACATGTTCACCGTGTTGATTAACGCACTCCACATTAATCACCCAGAAACGGCCTTCACCGACTTTCGTGTTTTTGACATCACTGATCGATTTAATCACCTGATGGGTCTTCAATTTATCGCCGATGCGCACCGGCACACCAAAAATCGATTCGTTGCCAGCAATAATGGCCTCCGGCAATTCCAGCATGCGCTTGAGATCAAAATGAGTTTGCAGCGCCGTGCGCTCACCCTCAAAACCCGGCGACCAGTAATGCGGCCTGAACCAGACCGATAACATCGTGGGCGGTGCAATCTGACCGCCGCAAAGTTCTTGCGCAACAGCTTTATCCCAATACAAGGGATTGCCGTTCTGTACGGCCGCCATGGTGTTATAGACATAACCCATTTCGATATCGAATTCGGTTTCTTCCTCGTAAAGAGGCTTACCGATCAGGGTTTCAACCTCTGGAGAAATTTCCGGAATTTCCTCTGACATACGTTTTATGCTCCTCGGGTTTTACTCAACGCCACCGCTGGCGCGCAGACGTTCTATATCTTCATCACTGAAACCGGCGGCGCTAAGCACTTCATCCGTGTCAGTAACACCGGCAGCCTTAACCTGATGCACGGGCTGCTGTCGTTCACCACCAGCCAATACCGGAGCCAATTGCGTAAACTCACCTTTCTTCTGATGATTGGCTTTCATAAAGGTATTGCGCGCCAACAGGTGTTCGTTCTCAATGACTTCCGGAATACTCAGCACCGGCGCCATGCAGGTATTTTCTGCAGCCAGTTTTTCTGTCCAGTAATCTCTCGTTTGGGTCAAAAACTTTTCTTTAAAAGCCTGTTTCATGTCCGCCTGTTTAGCGGTGTCGTATTGTGCATCGCTGAATTGTTCCAGCTCCAACAGACGACACAGGTTTTTGAAAAAATGCGGCTCGATAGCACCCAAAGAAATAAACTGCTCATCCGATGTTTTATAGACGCCATACCAGGCATAACCACCGGTAAGAACGGCTTCGTTCGGGCGCGTATCCGTGCCAGTTGCCGTGTACTGATCAAGATACAAGGACATCAGGCTAAGCACGCCGTCGGTAGCCGATACATCCAGATAAGAACCTTCACCGTTACGCATACGGTTCATTAAACCGGAGACAATGGCCAGGGCGGCATGTAATCCGCCGCCAGCACTATCAGCCACGGTAGCACCCGGAATAGCTGGCACACCGTCTTCATCACGACCGCTGCAAGCAAGAAAACCACCCGCCGCCAGGTAATTAATATCGTGCCCCGCCCATTGAGCCCAGGGACCGTCCTGACCGTAACCCGTAGTAGAACAGTACACAATTTGAGGGTTCACTTTCTTGATATCTTCGTAACCCACTCCCAGTCGATCAGCCACACCGGGTCTATAACTTTCCATAATGACATCAACATTGGCCGCCAATTGGTAAATGGTTTCTTTACCTTCCTCTGACTTGAGATCAATACGAATTTTTTTCATGCCACGCCCAGCACCATAGGCATGAAAAACCGGATCAATCTGCTTTGCGCCTTTAGCAGCAACGGGCGCCACCTTGATCACGCTCATGCCGTAATCGGCCAATACGCGAGAGGCGCGAGCCGCTGGCCCCACACTGGCGAGATCAAGAATTGTCAGCCCTTCAAGAAAAGACATTATTTATCCTCTTGGATCAATCGAACGAAACTCTGGTTGAAACTCTGGTTTGTAATTCTGCTGTTTCCCCCTCGCCTTTAAACGGAGAGGGAATAGCGCATCCGTCATCAGAAATTTTTCGGCAAACCCAGTTCTCGTCTGGAGATAATATTCTTCTGAACTTCAGACGAACCACCACCGATCGTATCGATCACGGTATAGGTGTAGCAGCTTTCCGCGCGACCTTTTAACGGTGCATCTTCTACGCCCAGGGCCAATTGAGCGCCCGGTCCTACGATATCCATGGTGGCATCAGCAACACGCTGGGATAGCTCGGTGGCATACAGCTTATAAGACGACGCCTCAAAGGTCGGCGCTTTATTACTTCGTAGCGCAGCATCGACGAACTTCACACCCAGCAATCGGGCAACCTCACACTCGGTCGCCAGTTTAGCAACCCGCTGGCGAACAATCGGATCATCTTTCAGTGGCTTGCCGTCTTTGGTCGCAGTTTTCACATAATCACACAGCAATTGAACGCGTCCACGAATGGGTGAGAAGGTAAACAGGGTGAAACGCTCAATATCCAGTGCTTCGGCTATATACATAAAGCCCATGTTGACTTCGCCCACTCGATAGTCATCATGGATAAACACATTATCAAAGAAGACGCTATTGGTGCGCTCACCACCCATGGTCGGCATGGGGTGGAGGGTCAGGCCAGGATCATCCATACGCAGCAAAAACAGGCTGATGCCTTTGTGCTTGGGTGCGTCCTGATCGGTACGCGCTCCAATCCAATACCAATCAGCAAAATGCGCCGAAGTAGTAAAAATTTTCTGGCCGTTCAGAATCCAACCGTCACCCTGGCGCTCTGCCTTCAAGCGCATGGCAGCAGCATCCGAACCAGCATTGGGCTCAGAATAACCCACGGCAAATTCAATCTCCGCATTGAGAATCTTCGGCAGGAATTCCTTTTTCAGTTTTTCAGAGGCTTTATTGATCAGCGTTTTGCCGACAATACCGACGCCCTTGCCGATTTGTGGTGCACCCACGGACGAGAGTTTTTCGTTTAGCAGGTATTCATAAAATCCTTCGCCGTCCTGGCCACCGTATTCCTTCGGCCAGGTGATACCCATCCAGCCTTTCTCGGCGACCTTTTTCATAAACGCCTGGCGCTTGGGAGTATCGTTAATCTGCGCCATATTTTCACGGGTCACATCCATAACATCCGGGTCGTCGTGTTCCTTCAGGAATTCATTAACCTCGCGCAGAAACTGGCATTCTTCTTCGGAAAATTCAAAATTCATTTCGCCTCACCCCGTGGTGATTAGTTAATACTTTTATGTTAATAATAAATAGACTGGCTCTGATTCTAGCCACTTGTCTTGTCACTTACAGATGTGTGACAAATCGGAATCGGACTATTGAATATCAGAAGGGGACAGCATGAAACACACTGGACTGCCCCCTGCAAACAATGGATTTATTCCTTCGCAGCACCCATTGCACCGGCCTGCGTCAAGGCGTCGATTTTGCTGTCGTCATAGCCCAGCACATCGCGCAGTACTTCCTGATTGTGCTGACCAACAGTCGGCGCCATTGACGGCTCAGGTAGGCTCTCGCCTTCGAAGTTAATCGGAAACGCCATCATGTCGGCACCATGCGTCTCATGTGAGAGCAATTTAAAGCGAGCCTGAAACTGCGGATCTTCGACAATATTCTCGGGCGTATTTACCGGTGCGATAGGCGTGTTCGCCTCAATGCTGAATTCCAGCCATTGCTTGGTTGTGCGTGTTTTGAAAATCTCACGCAATACAGCCTGCAACTCACGATTGCCTCGCGCATGATCGGCAAACTTGGAGCCGGGCCACTTCTCAAACAGCTCGGTTCGACCGATGCCTTCACAGAAGTTTTTCCAGAAGGCCTGCTCAGAGGCCATAAACAGAATATGCCCGTCACTGGATTCATACATTTGGTAACGCACGCCTTCTTTCATGCCGGCGGTTGCCACCGGACGGCGCTTGTAGCCATCGGCCTTATTGCCAGTCACCACATCTTCCGGGCGTCGATAGGCCATATAACTCTCGCTGCGATACCAGTCAAAATAGGCCGCCGCATCGCTTTGGCCCAGCTCCATCATGCAGCCTTCGCCGGATTCGCGCGCACGAATAACGCCTGCCAACACGGCCAGACCACCTACGAAGGGCGTTGCATTAATGCCAATGGAGACATGTTCGGGAATGTAGCAAAAGCCATCGTCATCATAGGCTGGACTCACGGTGCCAGACCAGGTGTCATAGGCAATACCGTGTGAAGGCATATCCTTATAAGGACCACTGGCCCCGTAACCTGATACCGAACAAAACACGATTTTCGGATTCACTTTTTTCAGGTCGTCAAAACCCAGACCGCGTTTGGCCAGCGCTCCCGGGCGGGATGCCTCAATCACCACATCGGCATCTTTGACCAGATCAAGATAAATCTGTCGGCCCTCTTCGGTTTTCAAATCCAGCGTAAGGCTCTTCTTGCCCCGATTAAGGTGGTAATGCATCAGCGAGACTTCTTCGATAATCGGCCAGGTCATTTGCCTGATATAGTCACCGGAGGGTGATTCAACCTTAATGACTTCAGCACCCATATCTGCAAATGAAGTCGTAATGGCTGCGGGGCCTAGGATGGAGCTTTCGATAATCCTAAGTCCGGCTAAAGGGGCTTGCTCTGCGCTCATAGTATGCTCTCCTAAGATGAATGTTAGCCTGCACGAAGAGGCTGTCCGAGAATAGACTCCCGTCAATGGCGCTAACAATAAGTGATTTCTATCGATTTGAAAGGGTGTAACGGCACTCTGATTCGGTCGTTCGTATATCAATTATGGCAATCTGCGACAGCGACACTGCCTCTGCACTTATTCAGGCTCTTCAATAACATCCAGCTGACAATACCGCTCGAACTGCTCCCCAGACAATCCCAATCCCTGGCAAAACACGGTTTGATTATCAGCACCACGCGCCTTGCCTGCATGGGCAGTTTTGCCGGGTGTGCGCGTCAGACCCATCGGTAAACCCGGTGCAGTGACAGTGCCTTTTTTAACATGTGGTATGTGTTCAAAGAACTGACGGGCTTCAAGATGCGCATCCCGCGAATATTGATCTTCCACGTCCTGCACGACACCGGCCACCACACCCGCCTGCTGCAGCTCTTTCATCAATGCAAAACGATCGAGCTGGCCTGTGACTGAGGCCATCAGCTCATCAAGTGACTGCCAGTTGTGCTGGCGTTGCTCATGGCTGGTAAAACGTGCGTCCTGCAACCATTCCGGTTTGTGTAATACACTGCACAAGACCTGCCACTGCTCGTCATTTTCCACGCTGATCACGCACCAGGCATGTTCTCCTTGGCAGGGATAACAGCCCTGTGGCGCATACTGCAAGGAGCGATTCCCTAACTTTTCCGGTTCCCGGTCGTTGGCCAGGACATCCATCATGACATCACCCATGGAGGCGATCACCGCTTCCAACTGGCAGAGATTGATAATCTGGCCTTTGCCCGTTCGTCGCCGGTAGTCAATGGCTGCCATAATGGCGAACAGGCCATGCAATGCGCTCAAGGGGTCCGGGTAGGCAAACTGGGTCATGGTGCAGTCTCGATGGGCAAATCCGGACAGATTCGCCAGCCCCGACAAGGTTTCAATATTGGGTCCCCAGGAAATGTAATGCGCATCCGGGCCGCTGTTGCCGTAACCCGTACTGGTAAACAACACTAATTCAGGATGCTCTTTTTGTAACTCGGTGAAATCCAATCCCAATTTTGCCAGTACTCCACTGGCATTATTGTCGATAACCACATCGGCTGTCGCGATCAGTTGTTTAGCCAGATCGATGCCTTCAGCCTGTGTCAGATCCAACGATACGTAACATTTGCCCGCATTCCAGTCAGTCAACCAAGGTGACCGCTGTGACTGCGCACCTTGCTCCGGCGCGCGGGGCGGCACATACAGACGGGTTACATCGGGGAAACGTTTTGATTCCACCTTAATCACTTCCGCACCACACCAGCTCATCAAACGGCCAATCCAGGGTCCTGCCATGCCGGCGCCAAATTCAACAACCTTCAAGCCATCCAGCGCTTGCGCCTGTGAATCACCCCCATTCTCAATAAATTTTTTGCCACGTCGCAGCAAATGCGCCAATTCACCATTGTGCCCGCCCAGACTGGGAGCTGGGGACGCTAATCGCCAAGGCGTTGTGCAAAAATGATAGGGTGCTCCGGGATAACGAAGCTCGCGACCGGCGTGATCCAGCACTTGAAAGAATCCTCTCGCATTGAGATGTTTATCCTGCAGGACGCCATGCGCCGTATTCAATGGTGTGACAGCCAGATGCCGGCGCTGGCCCTCGCGGTAAAATTCATCAACCGTATAATGTTGGGTCAACTCACTGATATAAATATCCAGCAGTTCCCGATAGGGCTGGCGTACGGATGAAGGCCCTTCAAACATCGCATCGGCAATTTCCTCAATCCCGGTGATTTCCCGCACCCATTGCACCAACGCCAGCCAGTGTTTGGGGCGATTGATAATCAGATAGATCGAGCCATCTTTACAAGAATAAGCACCCGATGGGACAGCGGCAAAAAGTCCCGTGCCAAATCGCTGAGGGATGATGCCGTCATCCAGCCATTTACCCACGCCACTGATGCTGGTGACCGCCAGCATGGCCTCTTGCAACGAAATATCCACTTGCTGGCCCTGACCGGTTTCACTGGCATGATGCAAGGCAATCATGCTACTGGCCGCCGCCAAGGTGGCACCCATCACATAGGCCTGAGAACCCGCCAATGTCACGGGCGGATCTTCCGGCATTCCGGTCACACCCATGGCCCCACCCATGGCGCTGGCCACGCTGTTGCTGGTTTTGTACTGGGCATAAGGGCCGGTCTGCCCAAAGCCGGTAATGGAGGTCATCACCAAGGCTGGGTTATCAATACTGAGCTGCTCGTAGGATAAACCCATTTCGGCCATGCGACCGGGTGGCAGTGTTTCAATAATCAAATCAGAAGCTGCAGCAAGCTGGCGAAATTGATCCCGGTCCTGCTCACGCTGCAAGTCCAGCACCAGGCTTTTTTTGCCGCTGTTCATATAGAGGAAAAACAGACTGTCATCAGCCCGGCCAGCATTCTGCCACACCGGTTTCCAGTGACGACTCGGATCACCCGAGGGCGATTCAATTTTCAACACCTCAGCGCCCAAATCTGCCAGCAATTTACCGCAGTAAACACCTTTTGCATCCGCAAGTTCCAGGACACGTCGCCCGGTCAACGCAGAGTCAGTCACAATGATTTATCCCACGCAGGTTTATCCGTTCCACACAGGTTTATCCGTTTTGACGGAAGTCTGTCAGTTTCTTACCGGTCCAACCTTTGAAAGCTCGACGAAAGTTACTGACGCTGCTGTAACCCAGCAAGTAACCAATTTCCTTGGGTGTTAACGAGGTGTATTCAAGGTATTGGATTGCTAAATCCTTGCGGGTTTGATCGAGGATCTGCTGGTAGGTCAGCTCTTCTTTCACCAGGCGACGACGCAAAGTGCGCGAGCTCATTTTCAGGCGTTGCGCCATTTGCTCGAGGGTAGGAAACTCACCTGGATTTTCCACCAGCAAATTACGTATTTTGCTCGACAGCTGATCGCCATCGGCCAGTTTGCTGATTAACGCCTGACACTGCTGTTCACAAAGTTTAAAGACTTCTTCATTGGCCAGACTGATCGGATCGTCAAGACGAGCGACATCCCAAACAATCAGATTGCGTGGCTGATTGAAAAACATCGGGCAATCAAAACGTGACTGATACGCCTGCATCTGCTCGGGCGGCGCATAGGTCAAACGCATTTCCAACACCGGAAACGGCCTGTTCGTTAGGCTGGACGCCAATTCGATGGTACGGCTGACAAACTCCTCAACCGCAAAAGAAACCAGATCACCCAGCGGAAAGCTTTCCTTGAGCTCCGTGGTCCACTTGCCATCATGGATGCTGCTGGCCGGAATTACGATATGCTCATTCAGCGCTTCGTACTTGGAAAACAATTCTCTCGACTGCGCCAGATTGGAGCTGCTTAGCGCGGCATAACCTAAAACACCCAGATTGCTGATCTTAAATTCTGCACCCAAAGCAATACCAATCGTCGCATCCTGAGTCAGCTGTTTGATATTCAGCACAATACGTCGATATTGATCCGGATTGGGGCGAAACAAGTCACTATCGACTTGATCAACGGTTAAACCCGTACCCTCCAGCACCTGCACACTGTCAAATCCGCGTGCAGCCATGCGGTTGAGGTAAAAGGTCACTTTGTTGGTCGCTTTAAGATCTAGTTTGCTCATAGGCGTTTAAATAAACCGGCGTATTATTCTGTAGGCATTGATATTGGCGGTAAGCTAGCTTATTCAGATAGCCCTCCCGAAATGGCGTACCACCCAATATAGAAAGGGATAAAAACTACCTGTATCACATCCGGCCAAACAGGATACCAAGGTTTGCGAAGCAATCAACCGATTAAGTGATTTATTTTATTATAAAAAAACTGATCTTTGCTTAATATTGCGACTAAAATTGTCGGCTCAGGCGTCTGGCGAGCGGGCTCGGCCATAATGGCAACGACTATTTTAGGTGGCATTTCCGTTACACCGTTTTCGAATTCAAAATCTCTCCTCGGGCTCCACCGCCTAACCGGGAACATCCCCAACAGAACAACAACACAACCCTTACTTGAGCAAGCGCCCTGCGACACCCACCTGCGACACCCACCTGCGAGAACGACTCGATTGCGTAGATCCCGCGTAAAACCTACTCCCGTTTATTCAGCGTACTGCAACGCAGCAAAGGATTGGAGGACTTCAGCTATTCGGACGATCATTACCTGCTGTCGATTGATGGCAGATGCCGGAATTGAACGGTGGGGTTGGTTATGTGCTGAATTTCGGCAATTCACGCCATTGGCGTGCACCAGCCCAAAATCTGCTGAATATATTTTCAGCAGGAGTAGCTGGAAAATTGAGCCAATCTTTCAAATCAGAATGTAACCGTGATATCATGCTGCCCTTTCTTGCCCTTCGGCCCAAATTAAAGGGAATTACCATAGCGTGTTACGCTGAGTGATCTTTTTGGGAAAATGGGTTGCACTAGAATCCTAAACAAATAGGAGCCTAAACAAAGGACTCTGCCCTATAGTCCAGCTATAGATACTGTCAACTAAGATCTTTGATATGTCAGATGCCTTCCGTTAAGCCCAAAATATTGATATGTATGCTTTACCTGCAGGAAAAAAACGATGCATAAAGTAGATTTTGTTGTCCGTGATCATGAAGTATATACATCTGGCGTTGTTCATAACTCTATTTACCTCTGCTACTTAGAGCACGCTAGAAACACCTATCTAAGAGAGAATGGAATCGATTTCGCCGACCTATCGAGAGAGTCAAACATCAAATTCACACAGGTCAGTTCAAAGCAAAAATACATCTACCCTCTAAAAGCAAATGACAATTTCTACGTCACCACTTCGATCATAAGGATATCCCCCATTCAGTTTCAGTTTATTCAAAAGATATATTTAGACCATAACGATAAGCTGTGCATTGAAGCAGAAACGATAGGGGTTTTAATTAATGGCAAGGGTTATCCGATCAAGGCTCCAGAGGTTGTTACTAGCAAGTTAGAGAAAATGGGTGTCGCTTAGGGCATTAGGCAGTTTTTCTCTGAAAGAAGAGAACATAGCGCCCCCGAAAAACTGATTCAACGGATAAAGCAGGTGCTTTATATCAAAAAAATACCCTTCCTTTTAATCAAAAAGAAGGGCAATAAAAGAGCACGTCCTGTGCCATGGATGAACTTTTAGTTAACTCAAATTGACTGGCTTAGGTACATAGCTGGCAATCTCCACAGGAATTTTCACTCCGAGCTGACGCAATAAATTGATTCGCTCAAGATAGGCCGCACCTGTCATGAGATGATAGGCCACCTGTGGCGCATCACGTTTTGTGTAATCTTCAAGATAGGTGCCTTTAGTCCAGATATTAAAAGCGCCCAGAGATGGACCCGCCCAGATCTGGTAATCCATTTCGCGACCCGCCTCTCCGATATTTGACCACCGCGATGACAAACCCAAATACCAGCGAAAGATCAACGACATTTTGCGCTTAGGATTTTTCATGGCACGCTCAATCTGCTCTGGGTCACGTTCTTTGAAAAACGCTACCGTGCCATTCCAGATATCATCGAGCGATTGACGAAATATTTGCTTCTCCAGCTTTTCACGCTCTTGCGCGGGGATATCTTCAATTGAATCATACTGACTATAAAGGTCATAGAGCTTTTGAGCCCGCATAGGGAACAAAGTACCGCGCTTTAATACTTGCAACTTAACGCCCATTTCAAACATATCAGCAGCTGGTGCCATCGCCACATCGGCCATGTCCGCTTCTGCGAGAATCTTGCGCGTATGTTCAGAAGCACCCGCCTGAAAACAAGCCTGGTTTACCGAACCGGTAACAATAAAGGCTGCCCCCATGGTGAATGCAGCCAACGCAGCATCCGGCGTACCTACTCCGCCACCAACACCGACACGCAACGGAGGATTGAAATTGTATTTCGCCTGTATTTCATCACGCAAAGACAGTATTGACGGAAGCAAAGTGACAAAAGGCCGATTATCCGTATGTCCACCGGAATCTGCTTCAGCAGTAATATCATCGGCCATAGGAACCTGTTGAGCCAGCTCCATTTGCTGCGCCGTGATATGCCCGGCATCAAGCAGTTTTTGCAACATATCAGCCGGCGCCGGTTCCATAAATTTTCTAGCCACTTCTGTGCGCGATATTTTGGCGATCACCTTGTTGGTAATCACAATATTGCCACTGGCATCTCGGGATAATCCGGCAGCGCGATACCGCACAATATGCGGCGTCAGCCCCAGAAAAGCAGACGCTTCAACAGTATGCACACCCAGTTTTAAAAAGCGCTCCACGGCACCACTTTCTAAAGCCGGTTCTGCCGGTGCATGAATCAGATTAAAGGCATAGGGGCCATTGGGTAATTCAGCCTGAATGGTTCTGATCGCCTGCTCCACCCGGTCGGGCACCAAACCAGCTGCACCAAAGGAGCACAGAATGCCTTGTTTACCCAAGGCAATCACCAATTCTTCCGATGAAATCCCATTAGCCATCGCGCCAGCATACATGGCGTACTTGACGCCGTGATCTTTTCTATAAGACGGATCGCCAAGTTGTTCCGGCACCAATGCTTGAGCAAAAGCAACCGTATCAAGGCCACTGCCATCAGCACTGGCTTCATTACTGACCCCGACACGACCATTATCATGGACAACATAACAGGGGGAGCTGATATTGAGTAGTTTCTGCTGAATACCCGCTGCATCATAGGCAACGCTTTGCAGTGGTATTTTCCAGCCCCACTGAACCTGATTATCAGCAGTAATGCTCAGAGTGTTTGTCATAAAAGCTGTCCTCGTCGTTGGACTTTTTCGAGTTATTTTCTATTGTTTCTTGAGTCGCCCTAGCTGTTTACCCCCCCCCCAAGCAAGCACTGGAGGGGACTTTCTCGACTAGACAAGCTCTTCCAGACAGATGGCAATATCTTTTACTTCATAGATGCGTAAACCATCTTTTGATAAATTGGCATCACCGATGATCGTCACGCGATCTGTCTCTTTAATCACATCCGTGATATGAATATCCAGTGACATCTGCCGGTTCAGCGGGTTAATTTGCCCACGGTATTTCCAGACAATCGTACTTAGAATCTGCGTGAAGCGCGGATTCTTCAAATGCGCACCCAGGTCATTTTTCAACGCATATACCTGCATGGATTCCATAATCGCCTCCAACCCCAGCGAACCTGGCATTACCGGATCCTGATGGAAGTGGTAACGGAAGAACCAATCCTGCGGATCAATTTCACGCTCAGAATAGATATACCCCTTGCCGGCTTTACCACCCCCTTCAACAATATCCACCGTATCGATAAAGTGCAGCTGTCCTCCCGCCAGACGGTAGTGCGGTTTACCTGCAGGTGCCTGGAACATGGGGGCATTTGCTGAGGTCAATTCTATACGCTCAGCCGGTCTATTGTTTTCAACATGCCAAGGCGGGGTAGTACGACCATTATCCAAACCTAGCTGATGAGCCAGAGCATCGGCAAGGAAATAACCAAACACAGCCTTGCCATCGTAGAACGGCTCACCATCGACACTGAGGGTAAAAGTAAAGGACTGGATTATATTACTGCCCGCAATACTGGTGCTTAACAGTTTGGAGTCGTTGACTATCGTTTTACCCCGCAAATCAACTTTACGTAGTAATTTTCCAGTGCCATCCAAATTGCGGAAAAACAACTCCATTCCAGGAAACCCGAGCGTCGCTCCAACGTAAGTCGAAAGGAATCCGTTTGGCTGCAATGATATCTCCATCAATACGGAGTAAGGCATCACGCCCGGTTCGCTGTTTTTCGTGAAGTACCATGCATCTGTCGGCACTTCATATTCGGCCTGACAGTAAGAGGTCTTCTTAAAGTTCCCACGTTCACCATCTGCTTTTACCACCCTTGTCGTCAACTGCAGGTCACCACAGGGGGTTCGCGGAGGTGTCAAGTTTGCATAAATATCATAGTCCGAGCCAAAGCAATTACTGATATTGCCGGTCGCAAATTCAAATAAATGCCAAGGTGTAAAAGGCACGGTATTGGGAACACGGTTTTGTCCTTCAATAATCGGCGCCTCATAATGTTTGATCGGTATAACGCCTTTGTTCGTCGGCGCCTCCAGGTCAGGCTCAGTTTTCATTAACGGCGCATTAGGATTGGCAAACGGGTCTTTTGGTGCTTCGACTTTCGGTGTTTCAACAACAGGCGCAGAAGTCTTTACGGAAGAGATTGCCTGTTCTGGAACAGCTAAGACATACTTATCATTTGCTCCCTGCTCTTTCATGAGTACACCGAGGTTTTTGAAATCCACCACCACTTTTCCATCAAGGATAATATCGATGTTAGCCTTCATATAGGGCTGCGGCTGCATACCAATTTCAGTGACTTCCATGCGATAGGTAAGCGTGTTGGATTGTGGCAACACCTGTCCACGGCAACGTACTTTTTGCGGCTCGCCAGGCATTGGCTGAAAACGCGCATTGCGCACACCGGTTTGCATACCCAAATACATCATAAAAAACATCACCAACTGACCACAGCCTTCGGCCATTAACGAACCTGCCATCACCTGATCGCCTTGGAAATGACAGGGAAAATACCAATGTTCTGGCTCCAGGCGTTTTTCTGCCTCCAACAAACCCAAGCCCCATGGCCCACCCGTTCTCTCAATCTGAGTGACCCGCTCAAACATCAGAAATTTTTCGGAAGAAAATTTCAGCGTCGGATTCAATCCATGCTGCTCATACTGCGACCCCAAACAGCCAACGATATCACCCTGAATCAATTTCCAAATATCATCATATTCAAACTGTGTTCGTTCGTTCGTTATCAGAGGAACAAAGCTCTGTTTTGGAATTCTTGCCCGCTCCTCCAGTTCATCTTCGGTGTAAATAATACCTTTACCTTCGGCCAGTTCCTCATCAGTAAAAAAGCCTGCACAACCACCTCGCATGGTCAAAACCATTTTTTCGCCAACAAAACAATCGTAATGGAAGAAAAATAATAAAGTGTCACCATTACGCGCAAAGGAGTCGATATAAATTTCATAACGCAAGGTTTCACCACCAAAGGACATATCCTCTAAAAATGTCAGGGTGCAATCAAGCAGCCGATAAACTCGCTCTCCTTTGTTCTGAAAATCAATGCCAAGATAACTAATCAACATCAGATCACACTGACCAGACTCGACCGATACCGCCCAGGGAATCTGCCCATCAATCAGGTAAGGCGCATCAGTGGGAATATCATACTCAGTCACCATTTTGCAGGGCTTGTATTCATTGATCGTTGCATCCAACTCGGTCACACGCGTCACCAACAGATAGTCAGTAGTAGGCAGGCGCACTCTACGTGAATAGGTATCGATAATGGCGTAGTCAGAGCCAAACACTTTTTGGATGTCACCCTCTGCATATTCAATGAGCGCCTCTTGATCCCAAATCACTTTAATGGGCTTACTGTATCGCTCAACCAGAGGAGGCATTTGCGGCCTAACTCGTTGCACCGCATGCGCAGTACCTGTAACTGGCTGATTCAAAGCCACAGCCGCCTGCATTCGAACCAGCTCAGCCATTTGTTCTGATGACTGCTGTCGAGACTGCAAGAAAGCCAAGTGCGATCGGGATATCTGCGAGCAATTCAACAACTGGCTATCTTTATCAAATCTGTTTGACACGGCATTTCCCCTGGCGTCAGCACTGGTCTCACCGGCACTGTGTAATTGTGTTGTTGTAGTTGACAATATCGGCGTCACCGTAGCTTTGCTTTTTGTGACACCGGGCACAACAATTGTCTGTGTATTCGACTCAAGCACAAGCGGTCGACTGACTGGCGACAATTCCTTGCCCTGCAACGTTTGGCGCACTGAGGCAAAACGCTGCTTATTTTCCGTTGATAGGATCATATCCTGTATTACTGGGCCTCCAAGCACAATGGTTCTAACTAGTTTTGGCTTTGGTTTTTCATTTGATGCGCTGTCCGGCATTTGTGGCGGCTCATCAAAACCTTCGACACCGGATAAAATAACATGACTGCTAGCACCATCCATACCCAGACCATTCAGCGCTATTCGATGCAATTCATCATCTGACCATGCTTGCGCCTGCGTGATAACATTGAATGGCACACCGTTTTTTGCTCTGCCCCACTGAGGCGTTGCCGGGATTAAATCGTGATGCAGCATTAATCCCGCCTTGATTAAACTGGCCATGCCAGAAGCTGAATATGTATGGCCAATATTGGCCTTTACACAGCCGGCGATCACACCTTGATAATGCGCCTTAAGCCCATCGCTTTCGGCCTTGTCTTGTTCTGCCACACCCGAGCCGTAAAGCTCCAGATAATCAATATCACTAGCTTTACAACCCGCCATACTTAACGCTTTATCTGCCGCTTTGCTAATTGACGATGCGTCTACACCATTATCAAAGGCAACTGCATCGAGAGCCCCATAAATCTTGTTGCTATCGCGCTTCGCATCATCCAGTCGCTTCAGCACAACGGCTCCAGCGCCCTCCCCTACCATCCAACCATCAACCCCTTCGGCTAAACTCAAAGTCTGTGGGCCACTGTTAAGTCTCGAAAACTGATTACGCAATACAACGTTCTCGACACCACCGGAAAGATCCACCGCTGCAACAACGACAGCTTCCACATCAGAACTCTGGAACAGGGTTTCAGCCAATTCAAGGCAGCGATAAACCGAGTTTTCTTCTGCTGAAACAGTAATAGCTGGACCTGAAAAATCCCACAGATTAGAAATCCGCGAAGCCATGATATTGCCAATAAAACTGGTATACTGGTTCAGCTGTGCTTCATTATGCATACTGTCTTTTGCAATCTTCTCCAGTTCAGCTTTTTGATCTGCACTCAACTCAATACCGGATTCGCTCAGTGACTGCTCCAACTGCGTTGTTAAATTTGCTCGCCCTCGAAACTGATGCAGTTCCAGCTCAATACCCATAGCCACCAGTACGGCGACATTGGATCCTGGTTTCAATCTGGCTTCGCTGGCTGCCGAATCAGCTACTTTCATCATCAGCAACTGTTGTGGTATCAAACAGTCATTTGGGTTTGGCGGTATGCGAAAGCGCAGAAAATCCATATCAAACTGCTCTACATAGGCGCCTTTCGGTGCCTTACCGTCTTTGATTCCCATCGTTTTTAAAAAATCTTTTTCACGCTCAATGCCTTTCCAGCGCTGCGGTGGCAAGTCACGAAACTGTTGCCTGGCATTGACTAACGTTTCAGAAAACTGCTGCAAGCCATCACAGCCACCAAAATGCGCATCCATGCCAACAACTGCCATGGACTCAAAGGTTTCAACTGGCGTCTCACCGCCTGCTGGCAAGGTGGCTTGCTCAAATACCAGATGCGCATTACTACCTCCAAAACCAAATACGCTCACGCCAGCTCGACGCGGCCCACCGTCATTTCGATCTGGCCAGTCGATGACCTCAGTGGGTATTTGCTCCGGGCCGATATATCCGGTCTTGGAATTGGTTGGATTTGTCAGATTGATTGTTGGCGGCAGCTTACCTTCATTCATCGCCAACATCACTTTCATCATTGCCGGTTCACCGGCTGCTGTTAGCAAATGTGCCAAATTCGATTTAACCGAACCGATCAATGGTTTTGCTTCACAACGGCCAAAAAAGGTTTCCATCGAACCCAGCTCTACCTTGTCCCCTTTGGGCGTACCGGTAGCATGGCATTCTACATATTCAACTGTTTTTGGATCAACACCCGCATCGGCATACGCCCTTTCATAAACAAGCACCTGACCCTTTGTATTGGGACTCAGTACAAACTCACCCCTTCCGTCGTTAGATAAACCACCGCCCTTGATGACGGAATAAATATTATCGCCGTCTCTAACGGCATCCGCATAGCGTTTTAACACGATCATACCGGCCCCTTCACCGGCATAAAGGCCACGACTATTTTTATCCAGCGGCGCGCTGATATTGTTTTCCGGATAGGCGTGAAAAATTGAAAATCCCATGTTCACAAAAAAGGGATCCGCTCCGCTCACTGCACCGGCTAACATCAAATCAGCCTTGCCAGTATTAAGATAGTCACAAGCCAGCTTGGCCGAATAACAAGAAGAGGCGCATGCCGCATCCAGGGCAAAGTGACTACCCCCCAAACTCAAGGCCTGAGCAACCACGGCGGATGGATAACCGGCTATCAACGCATTAGCAGGGTGCACCTGTTTAGCATCCGAAAAATGACTCAGTTCAAATTGCTCATTACCCAGCAAAGACTTCAGCGCACGATTCACCGTTTTGTGATAAAGCGGTAAGAATAAATGGTTGGAACTTTTTGTCGGAAATGACAGATTGGCCAGAATTAAACCACAGCGTTGCAGAACATCATCATCATTTAAATAGCCCGCATCTCGTAACGCTTCACGTCCGACATAAAGCGACCACTGGTACATGTCATCCAGTTTTTGCAAATAGTCAGCAGGTAAAGCAAAATCATCACAGTCCAGCTCAAAATCCTGTATATAACCACCACGCATGCAGTAGTACTTATCGGTATCACCTTCCTCTCCGCTATAGGATTCGGGATCAACACCCATCTGACGGTTACTCGCCATCGTGCGAGTATCTTTCTTCTGAATCAGATTTTGCCAGAATTCCTCCTTGGTCACCGACCCTGGAAACAAGTTGGCAATACCGACAACAGCAATTTTTTCCATGATATTCACTTTTCCTGTTATTTTTATGTTCCAGTGAGGTTCTGGCTGTACTTGTTACCTTTGTGTTGTTCACTCAAAGAAAACAAGCACAACCTGGTGTTTACCTTGACCTAATGAATGATGACATAGTTGCCGGGCTTAGCAGCCTGGCTTAATTGCCTGCCATATCACTACCAATCAACACCTGGGGGCTACGATTATCAGCTGCCGCCAACTCGTTAACAAAGAGCTGCGCACCCGAATCTACCGGTATGACATAAACACCGCGTTCAGCAAACATCCGTTTAAGTTCTGGAGTCACCATGCCACCATCCCAAGGCCCCCAGTTGAACGAGAGCACCTGACAAGCCGGATGCTGCTTCTTAAACCGCATAGCCGTTTTATTCAGAATATCGTTTGCAATGGAGTAGTCGGACTGCCCAGTATTGCCATAGAACCCAGCAGCTGAAGAGAACAATGCAAGGTGTTGCAGCTTGTTTGCGTCAACGCAGTTGAGCATGGCTGCCAACCCATCTATTTTGGTAGAGTATACGGCTTCAAAATCAGCGACTGTCTTCTGCTCGATATAGCGGTCCGCCAATACGCCTGCTCCATGCACGATCCCCGTAATGCTACCCAGCTTAGTGACAGCTGACTGTACTTTGCTTTTCAGGCCTTGACTGTCTGTCACGTCTGCGCTGATATATTCAGCTTGACCGCCAGCGCTACTTATCGCCTCTAACGCATCCGCTATTTCCCGGCTGGACAATAGTGGTTTTATAAACTGCTGAACCTTAACCGGTGTGGGCTTGTCACCCTGTGCAATCAACTGCTGCATGGCACGCTTTTTCAATTCTGCTTCGTCATCACAACCCTGAGCCCAATCCGGCTCAGTTGTGTCATAGGCAGAACGGCCAAGCAGTATGAACTTACACTGATATTGTTGCGCCAATCGTGCAACACATTGCGTTGTAACACCCTTCGCACCACCGCTGACCAGAAAAACAGAATCTCGGTTTATGCCAGTACCAGGCGCCAGTTGATAACTATTGGTTGGCTCACCCGCCAGTGTGACACGCCCCTGTGCACCGTAACCGACTTCACCCAACGACGAATCGGCGTCATACAGCTCAGCCATAATGCTCGATGTCGCGCTGCCGTGATCCAAATCCGGGGAAATATCCACCGCGCGACAGAACACATCAGGCCATTCCAGCTTCACGGTTTTACTCAGCCCACACAGACCACCCTGAATCAAATCACTGTTGTTAGCCTCACCATAGCCAAGAGATCCGTCCATGCGTGACACTGTGATAAAGGCTGCACGTGCACCATTAGCGGCCGCTTCATTTAGCGAGACCTTGAGATGTTTAGCCATCAGAAACGTGTTTTGCAATAACGCTTTGCCAGCCAGAGAATACTCGATAGCTCCCGACGGCATTTGCAGTTGTGGCTGCAAATGTATCACTGCGCCGATTTTACCCTGCGAATCACTAATGGATTTCAACGCCGCTTGCAAAGTCGCTTCATCCGTATCAGCGAGCGCCACCGCTTTCACATTAGCAGACAGACTCGACTGCTCTGACACCACATTGTTTGGTAAGCGCAATACGGCCACTTTCCAACCTTTTGCGATCAGCGCATCGGCTAACTTGGCCGTCAGATCAGTACCGTCATCGGTTAACAGTGCCAAAGCATCCTGAGGCAAAGTGATATTCGCGGCCTCAGGTGCCTGTAACTTTTTTACGGTCACCGTACTACTAGGTGCCTGCTCTGAAACGGAAATGCTGACTGGCGTAGGGCTCTGTCCAACAACGGTGGACGAAGACGTCACTGCCCCGGCATTCGCGTTCATGTAATCAACGATTTGACCTAGCGTTCGCAGCTCTGCCAAATCGTCCGGGTTTAACTCCGGCAGATCCGGCAATTCGTCCTGTACGGCACCGAGAATTTCAACGCGCTTGATCGAGTCAATGCCCAGATCCGCTTCCATGTCCATGCTTAGCTCTAACATCTCAGCGGGATAACCCGTCTTATCCGCTACCACGCTCATCATAGTGCCAGTGATTTTTTCTACATCGATCGTGGGCGTTGCTGTTGCGGTCGCCGCAACAGGAGCCACTGCCCCGGCATTCGCGTTCATGTAATCAACGATTTGACCCAGCGTTCGAAGCTCTGCCAAATCGTCTGGATTTAACTCCGGCAGATCCGGCAACTCGTCCTGCACAGCACCGAGAATTTCAACGCG
>PIVM01000029.1 GCA_003353945.1 Gammaproteobacteria bacterium | reverse complement strand
GGTTAAACTGTTTCATGCCTGCCCTCCTCAATGTGGCTCTGCCACTTGGTTTGTTTTCTCAACTTCCATGGTAACCCACGAGCGTTGAGGTTGGGCAGGTCAATACATGATGTCTAAGTAACTCTACTTTTCAAGAAGATGTGTCAGATTATGTATTGTATCTTGTAGGTACTGCGCGACTGTAGGTTTCCAACCAGGTTACAAAATCCTTTTCACTAACTGGTACTGAGATAAAATAACCCTGAGCGTAATCGCATCCAATTTCAGCAGCTAGGGCAAGCGTTTTGTGGTCCTCTATGCCTTCTACAACAACCCGCAAACCCAAGCCCTGTGCTAGCTTAGTCACCATCTCTACAATATGACGATCTTTTTTCTCGTCATACATCGCCGAAATAAAGGAGCGGTCAATTTTCAGTTCATCTGCCGGTATGTGTTTAAAATATTCCATTGACGAAAAACCCGTGCCAAAATCATCTATTGAGATCTGCACACCGATATCATTACGCAATGCACGGCAGATTGCACCAGTGCTCTCCAGATCCTGCATAAACACTGTTTCGGTCACTTCAAGAATCAAACGCTTAGGATCTACAGACCAAATTTTTAGTGCATTATTAACCTCATCCACCAAATTATCTTGCTGAAAACAGGCTCCTGAAATATTGACTGCAGCAGTAACATTTTCCCATTTTTTCGGCATATTTTTCAGTTGGCGCAAACTATTGTGTAGGGTCCAGCGAGTAATCGGCTGAATTAGCCCCGTCTGTTCTGCAAATGGAATAAAAATTCCGGGTGATACGTAATCTCCGCCATCCCTTTTCCAGCGTATCAGCATTTCGCACGAGACTGCAATTCCACTGTCTATAGCAATTTTGGGTTGACAATACAGCTCGAGTTCGTCATTTTCAATCGCTTGTTCTAATGCGGATTCCATATCAGCATCTGCTGAGTGAACTTTGTCATCGCTATGCAATATGCAGAAGGGTTTGCTCGTTTTTTTTGCTTCTTTCAGTGCCTTTTCAGTTATCAGACATAGATTTTCCGCATCTGGATCTTTTTGATTCGCCAGGCCAACACCGGCAACAGGATGTAATCGAATTGACTTACCAGACACTTCTATTGGTTCATTTAAGGCTGCCAGTACTTTCTGTACCGCGAGATTCGCCACGAAGGGGTTGGCGAGAAACGGTAAAATCAATGCGAACTCATTTGCGCCATTACGTGCGATACAATCATCTGCCCGCACTATTTCTTCAAGGCGTTGGTAAATCTGGTATAAAACGGCATCACCTACTTCATAACCATGAATCTCATTAATGCTAGAGAAACGTTTTATGTCACATAGAATGAAGCCGGCTATTCTGTCGTGCGAGACTGATTGCTGAACATGCTTGTCAATAATCTCTAGTAGCCGAGAGTGCTGGATAATTGTCGGCGCGCAATCCATATCAAATATTCACAGATAAAGTTCTTCAGGGTCGATGCCATGCGCACCAGGTTCCAGCGCGTGATCTATACATAGCGACTCACCGTGATCGATCTCATGCTGCATTAAATCGATTACTGACATCTCCCGTTTGGTTTTTTTATGCTTGTCTAATAAGCACATAACCGTAGGCTTCAAACGGCGTCGACGCCCCTCTGCAATCACTACCGCCACTTCTTTATTGCTTAACTCAACCAATGTTCCTGCGGGGTAGATTCCTATCGCCTGGATGAACTCCTCCACGAGTTCAGCTTGAAATTCAACATCACGCCATTCGTACAGTTTTTTAACTGCTAATGAAGAGCTAAGTGCTTTCGCATAGTATCGATGACTGGTAATTGCATCATAACAATCTGCAATAGCGGCTATTCGGGCAAATACCGGAATTTGATCACCAGAGAACCCTTTTGGATAACCCTGCCCCTGATGTCGCTCATGATGGTATGCAACGATGGAAAAGATCTGGTCATGTACGCCCTTACTCCTCTTTAATAAATCAAGCCCATACTGCACATGCTTGCGTATCTCAACAAACTCCTTTTCACTTAACCTGCTCGGTTTGGTTAACAGTTCCTGCGGGACATTTGCTTTGCCAATATCACATAAAAGAGATCCTACAGCTAATAGCCGTAAGTCGGATTTTGGAAGCCCTAACTGCCGACCTAATGCTGTAGCCCAAATAGACGAGCCAATGGCATGGCGGTATGTGTAGTTGTCTTTTTGTTTGAGCCGGGCTAACCAGATCATCGCATCAGGATTGCGAATCACGCTGTCTATCATCGGATTGACTGATGACTTAATGTGGGCGACTTGGATTTCATTGCCTGATTGAAGGGTGTCGTAAAGATTGCTGACTGTCGACTCTAGATCATGCTGAACAATTTTTGCCGATTCCATCTCATCCTTGATCGAAATTTTGTCTTCATATCGTCCAGTTTTCTTCTGTGGTAAAATCTCGTCGAGTTTTTTGACCTTGATTTCAGGCTTTATTGTCGTACGAGCAACTATATAATCAGTTGGAACAGTGTCCTTCTCTATATACACATATTTGCAATAACGATCCAGCTCTTCAATTTGATTTTCATCGGTGATTGAAAAACCTTGAAGCAAAAAGGGAGTCTCCAACCAGGGACGATCCAGAGAAACAACACACATTCCCACTTTTAAATTTTTGATTTTAATAGCAACAGAGTGGTTTTCCATGCCTGTCTCTCCATTCCCTTTGCAGTGTATCCAGCGAATTGATATAAGTGGATCGTGTATAAATCATTGATGTTTTATCAACTATAGACGCTGTTTGCCTATGTTGCTATGCACAACTGAATCTTGGCATGCCTTCACGTATTGGAGTTTCTTCCGCACGGACCGCAAGCGTAGAGAGTGTGTAAGTCGCCTGCATGTCTGATATGTCTATGAACTGGACATCACTGAACCACCAAGCCTTGATTGGCATATTTTGTGATGTTTTTGCGGAGACTATTTCATATCCAGATGTTTCATAACCAGGTAGTAAATCGAGAAAGAGTTGGCGCATTTCGATATGCTGACACGGTATCTCTTTTTTCTTTCGCTGATCTAAACTTTCAATCCACCCTTTGTTAATGCTGCAGGATTTAACAGACGACGCAATTCCTTACGATCGATCTGTGTTTCTTCGGCTGCGACATCCAGAATTGGTCTTCCTGTGGAATAGGCCAGCTTCGCAATCTCTGCGGCTTTTTGGTAACCGATGATCGGAGTTAAAGCCGTAACCAGTATCGGATTACGCGCTAGGGCAGACTCCAGATTGCTCTCTTTCACAACAAATGTGGCTATCGCGTTATCTGCGATCGATCGGGCACTATTGGTTAGCAATTGCAGGCTTTGTATCAGATTGAAAGCAATCACAGGAAGCATCACATTTAGCTCAAAATTTCCCGATTGCCCTGCAACAGTAATGGTGGCGTCATTGCCGATCACTTGAGCAGAAGCCATGGCGACCGCTTCGGGAATAACGGGATTTACCTTTCCCGGCATAATGGATGATCCGGGTTGTAAAGCCTGCAGCTCAATCTCTCCAAGTCCAGCCAAAGGTCCTGAGTTCATCCAACGGAGATCGTTGGCAATTTTCATTAAGCTGACTGCAACAGCTTTAAGCAAACCGGAAAGTGCAACTGCAGTGTCCTGACTGCCAAGAGCCGCGAAGAAGTTGTCGCAGGGCAGTAATTCCAGCCCCGTAATCCGACTCAATTCAGAGGAAAATAAACCAGCAAATTGTCTCGCTGTATTGATTCCGGTACCCACAGCTGTACCTCCCTGAGCCAACTTATGCAATCGAGAACGGTGTGATTCCAGCGATTGAATGCTTTGTTCTATTTGTGCGCCCCAACCATCTAGTTCCTGACTCATGCGTACTGGCATGGCGTCCATCAGATGTGTTCGGCCGGTCTTTACATAGCCATCAACAGAGTTGGATTTTTCATTAATCACTGCCTGCAAATGTGTGAGTGCAGGCACCAGTTCTACGCTCAGCAATGTCGCTGCGCTTAAGTGAATAGCCGTAGGGATTACGTCATTGCTGCTCTGTCCCATATTGACATGATCATTGGGGTGGACAAGTTGTCCAGATGATCTGCTTGCAAGAGTGGCAATTACTTCGTTAGCGTTCATATTGGTGCTGGTGCCAGATCCAGTTTGAAACACGTCCACGGGAAAGTGATCCATGTACTTACCCGCAACAATTTCTTTGCATGCATTCTCAATAGCATTTGCAATATTCTTATCCAGAAGTCCAAGATAAGCATTAACCTTCGCTGCAGACTGCTTAATCTGTGCCAAGGCGATTATAAACTCCTGCGGCATCGTCAAATCACTAATGGAAAAATTATTAATAGCACGCTGAGTCTGAGCTGCATAGAGTGCTTGACTTGGAATATCAATTCTACCGAAACTATCTCTCTCAATCCTGAATGTAGACATCATGCATCCTCCTAATATAGACTGAATACATATTGAATAGGCAAACTTGAGCGGCTTAATATTATCGCTATCAGGACCAATATAATCCGTATTGTCGCGTTAATTATTTGCTTATCCAGCATGTTTTACAATAGTAACGTCAGCATATTGAAGAATTTGAATAATTGACGGTTTGCTTGCATTCCGCGTCCAACAAACAGGTATGGCTCGAAACATATAAAACCGTTTATGGACAGTCGGGTTTTAGCCCGAGACCCCTGTGGCTCAATGCAGTGGTCTCTTCACTGGTGTTGCGCTGTATAGCTAAAACCCAATCGGCTTCAGCAGATATATAGTATGGTTAATGGGGCTGAGGGACTATCCGCAAATAAGGTTTCGGTGCATTCCAACCGTCAGGAAATGTTAACCTAGCCTCATCATCCGATATCGAAGGCACAATAATAACATCGTCACCTTGCTTCCAGTTAACCGGTGTAGCAACTTGATAGTCAGCAGTCAACTGGACGGAGTCCAAGACGCGTAACACCTCATCAAAATTTCGCCCTGTACTCATAGGGTAACTTAGCATTAGTTTAATCCGCTTATCAGGGCCGATAATAAAGACAGTGCGTACGGTCGCATTGCTTGTAGCCGTTCGCCCTTCGGAGCGGTCGCCCGCATCCTCCGGCAACATATCATAGAGCTTAGCCACAGCAAGATTATGGTCACCTATTAGCGGAAACGTCGGCATGTGTCCCTGTGTTTCCTCAATATCCTTTACCCATTTTTTATGATCACTGACAGGATCGACACTAAGACCAATTATTTTGCAGTTTCGTTTTGTAAACTCTGGCTGCAGTGCAGCCATGTACCCAAGCTCAGTCGTACAAACCGGCGTAAAATCCTTCGGGTGAGAAAAAAGTATTGCCCAGCCATCACCAATCCAGTCATGGAAGGCGATAGTACCCTGCGTTGTTTTAGCCTTAAAGTTAGGCGCTTTTGAACCTATTCGAATTGTCATAATAATACTCCTCGCGTAATACATCTGTAGATGTAAAACATATGCATATTATAGCAAGTATCGTCACAGAATAGTGTCGATTGATAAGGCCAGTTACAAATATTCGCCTTTTTTATTATTACGGTTTTATAGCGACACACCCGCTAAAAAATTTATTATTCTCAACGTCAACTAAACATTAATGATTAATAGATTTTAAAAACATAAGAAACAATATTTGCCGGAACTTAACGCTCTTCAACATAACGACCTTCAACGTAAAGAGCGCACCTGTCGCAGAGTTATTTTATATATGAATTATCTTCTCAAAAAAAACCAATGATGATAAAAATGAATATAACAATATTGACAATATGGATTTTCAGAAAAAACAGACAGAGTGTTGCAATTGTATTTACATGGTCGAACAGATACGTGAGCTGTAATTGTCATTGACCAGAAAAATCACGCCAACGGATTAGTCTCTGACTGGAGCAGGTAGAGAAGGTTAGAGTATTCATCTTGTTAGAGCGGATCAGATTAGCTAAAAAAATAATTTTTTAGTCCTTACAAATTCAATGGTCTATAATTCCTGCCCAAATGTTGACGCAGTAGTGTGGCCATTGCCGGACGCTAACTAGGTATCCCCTTTTAGGTTCTTTAGAGTTGTCAGCAGATCCATGGGGAGTGGAAAAACAATTGTAGAGTTTTTGTCCCCAGCGATTTCAGTTAATGTTTGCAAATATCTCAACTGTAAAGCCTGTGTTTGTTTAGCCAGGATATTCGCGGCACTGAGTAGCTTTTCCGATGCCTCAAATTCACCTTCTGCGTGAATGACTTTGGCACGACGTCCCCGTTCCGCTTCTGCTTGCTTGGCGCATGGCCTTATCCAATCCGCCAGGCGTAGCCATGCGCAGGATGACAAAGGGGGCGCTCTGATGGTGGGCATCCGCTATACCACGCAACACATAGTCTGCAACGGCTGGTCCGATGGCGCCTTTGATATCAAGCACCCAAACAGATCCTGCTGCCTGTCCAGAGGGGTGGACGGTGACCAGCAGGAAGAGAAGTAATAATTTGCGCCAATAAGATCCCATACGCCTTCCTTATCGTTGGGCTTTTGCATCAGTATAGTTGCAAATAATCAGCTTGCTTCGCTGGAGTAATTAGGCCATTAACGGAAGGCATATATTATATTGAGCTTACATTTACCGCTCAAATTCATCTTTAGGCTAAAGCCACATAAACCTACGGCATAATAGGCTTTTCAGCAACTACACTCACAGATAGAATTATGCTTTAACGAAAGATGAAGTCTCTGAAGGAATCTATAGAGTTTTTAACTTTCATAATGAAAGCATCGTGTTTACGAGTTGCAGAGTGCGGGTCGAAAATAGATAAAGCTGAGGCTTGATCTGCGTTGTGAAACAACTTCTAACTGGAGGTACTGCTATGCAAACTAGACAAACTATGGATCTTGATATAGGCAGCTATGGCGTTAACCAGAACATCCCATTGAATCCCTGTGAGGATGATTGCGTGGGTAGCCCCCCTCCCTTTATTGAGGGTATTGTGGTCAGCCGAATAAAGGACGAAAGGGTATACGTTTGTTCTTGGATTATTAACTCACATTTCAAAGGGCCGCAGACACTTAGGCAATTTGAAGAAGCTAAACATACGCAAGATTTTGACTTTAACTTCTCGGGTGAGCGGGAGCTGCAGGAAGATGAGCGTCTCAACGGTGAAGACCCGATACTAAAAGAGAAATTGCGCAAGAAGCTGATACTCAGCCAAAAAACGGAAAGTAATATAGATAAACTGAAGCAAGTCTTTCGAAAAAAGATAAATCTTTAGCTTGTCCTGCCTGATGGCTATAACACTGCGCCAGTACATAGTGAATATAGAAATTGTTGTAGCTAATATCCTACACAGGCTTTATCTGAAAGTCTTAGAGAGTGACGTTCGCCAAAAGGCCCTTCAATAGTAAAATGCACTGTCGAAAAGCCTGACAGGCGGCGTCCCTCTGCTCTCTCATCAATAAGATTCTGATTTTCTCCTGTTGACGGGCATAATGTATGCGGAAGCGTATAAGCTACGTAAAAAGTCCGCAGCGACATGTCTAATAGATAAAGGACATATGTATATCGTTAGAAATGATATCGCTATTTTTCCAATTAGCTTTAAACTACCAAAAATGCGCCCAGAATATGACTATTCAATGGGTAAAACTCTAAAATCTAATCAGTATCGTGAGGGACGGACAGAATATGAACGCTACCGAATTATCTATCAAACGAACACTGTAGATATAGATGATGGGTAGAAAATGAATAGCGGGCGTTATCAATAAAACAATTACAATCGGAGCTATATTATGGCTATTGCACTCACTTTAAAAGAATATCTAAATGATCACAATGTAGAATATGAGTTGTTACAACATCATCATAGTGATTCGTCATTTAATACTGCTTCGTCTGCTCATCTTCCCAGTGAGCAAGTATCAAAAGCAGTTATCCTGCGAGATGAAAACAGCCAATACCTTATGGCCGTGCTGCCATCGTGTAGAAAATTGCAGTATGGGGCCTTAAACCGTTTACAAGGCGGACAATATAAAATTGTTTCAGAAAAAGAGCTTGAGTCACTGTTTGCCGATTGTGAAACTGGCGCTATTCCGGCTCTGGGCGAGGCTTATGGTATGGACATGGTGGTGGATGATCACTTACTCATGACTAACTCGGTGTATATCGAGGCAGGCGACCATGAAACCCTGGTGAAAATGGATAACCCGCATTACTGTGATCTGCTCAAGAACATCAATCATGGAAAGATCAGTGGTAATGTCATCGGCAATCTCAGGGATTCATGATTTTTTTCTGAGAGTTGATTGCATTTTACATTGCTGGATTGTGTATGAAAGTGACACTGACGCATATTGCATTGCATGTGAGAGATGTTGATGCTTGCATACAGTTTTACCAGGAACATGCAGCCATGCAAGTGAGTAATGCGGACTAGGATCGGGTATCGAGGACTGTCCGCCATTTTTATCATCCAATATTTTGCATATTTTAGGGAAAAGAGTCTGGTTTCGTTTTTAAGTCCGATAGGTACCCTGGGTTACCTCTGCGCTAAGATTTACTCTTGATTGGGGCTGCGCTATTGGCAGAGCAACCACACAATTGCGGCCTGCTCGTTTAGCATCGTATAGCGCTTTGTCCCCCCTATTAATTAGTTTTTCAATGGAATCATCATCACTGCACAACTGACTAACACCAAAACTTACGCTCAGTTGCAGGGTTTGATTTTCATGATGGATATGCAGCTGGTTAATTTTTGCTCGCGAACGCTCTGCCTGCATAATAGCGCCATCCAGACCAGTCTCTGGCAAGCAGACGATAAACTCCTCACCGCCCAGTCGTCCCATAAAATCTGCTTGGCGCAGCATATTTTTAAGCGTATCAACCAACGTTTGCAAAACGTGATCGCCGACACCGTGGCCATATTGATCATTGATTTTTTTAAAGTGATCCACATCCAGATAAATGATTGAGAGTTCGTTGTGGTAGCGCTGAGTACGATCAAATTCCTGCTCGAGTCGATGCAGTAAAGCTCGGCGGCTGTAGATGTGTGTCAGGGCGTCATATTCGGCAAGCCGACGTAATTCCTCCTGCGTGATGGCCAGCTGCAATAGGTTTTCAATGATTCCAGCAAATTCGTTAACCAGTTTTTGTTCGTTAGCACGCAGAAGGCTTTTTTTTCGATCAAGTACGCAGAATGTGCCAAACGGTGAACCATCTGGCCAGTTCACAGGTACGCCATAATAGGAAATCATACCCAGCTGAATATCAGGATTATGATCCCAGTCGGGGTCGCTTAGGGCATCAGTCACAAGCAAGGGCTGTTGGCTGTTCATCACCGCTGCACAATAAAGCTCATTGTTAAGGCTTTCACTTTCACCCGAATGGTAGGGGTTATCAGGGTGATTGGACGAAACCAGAACCTCAATGGTGTCGGTATTTTTCCTCATAACTAGAGTTGCCGGTACTTTGCAGACTCTGCCTACCAGATCGGCAATGGATTGGCAGGACTTCATTAAATCGGGGTAGGCACGTAAATCGGGCGGTGACTCAAACGGAGACATAACTAACCTCTTGCACACTTCTGTGTGCTAACAGCAATATTGAGGTCATCAATACAACTATCTAACTATAAACATAAGTGTTGCACAATGTGTGTTTCTTGTCATGTAGTAATACGACTCTGTTTGCTGACAGCAATATTCCCACATAACTTCAAATGGATATTGCTCTATTTCACAATATCCGCCTCTATACGCATTAAGAAACATTGGAGGTTCATGGACAAATAGGTTTAATGTTTCAACGTAATTTTAACGTATCCACTTATGCGTAAATGATATTTGTTGTTAGATGTTGGCAGGAATATCATTTGATATATATCAAATATCAGGAGGCGAGCGATTCTAAATACACACAGATCTAGAGGCTTTAATCTTTCTATCTTATACAAGGGATGATGATGAAAGGTGCTGTATCTACTGAAAGCAAAAATCCATCCCTTGATGGAGTATACGAGCATGAATATAAAGTATTTTTTACTGCAGGTAATCACGATATGCGTAGTAATGATGGGTGTTAGTAACGCAGTTCCCCCATCCACGGGATCGGCTGTTATTGAATCAGGTGTAGTTGAATCAGGTGTAGTTGAATCAGGTGTGGTTGAATCAGGTGTGGTTGAGTTAGGTGTAGTTGAATTAGGTGTAGTTGAGACAGGCGTCAAGTCGTTGCAAGTCACTGTAGCAGATGAGCCAGAAAGCAGATTCTCCAGTACTGGCCTGGCGGAATGTCTCATTGAAACAAATTCTTTTAACTGTATAGACGAAATACTCAAGCTTGATGCGCAGCAAATGAGCACAGACGGTTTAGATCATCGCCATGGTGCGTGTTGATATTTCACGATGCCGTTTTTGGCGGCGGCGGAAATAATAGCAAGAGGAGTTAATAGTAAGATATATATGGACTCCCCTGTTTAATCAATGCAAATTCTGCATTTTTCTTATCTCCTGCTGATTTTAGGCGTAGCGATGCCTCTAGAAACTGGCAAATAAAATTAAGCTCCTACTCATTTGTGTAAGTGATTGCTAAAATGATGACCGAACGGTCAGGTTTGTATTTTTAAAACAAGTAACGCTTAGCTGCTGTATAGTGAAGTTTGCAAAGTGCACAGGATACGTGAAAGCCAAAATTCTTTAAGAGTTCATCATGATTTACTTATAAGTTGTATGAAAAATATCTGGGAATATTGAAAATAATAAAGAGGATTAATAATAAATGAATGGAAAAGTGTTGGTGATGGGCGCCAGTGGATTTCTCGGCAATCATGTCGTAAAAGCACTGGCGGAGCAGAAGCGTGACATTCGCATTTTTACCCGCAAAGGCAGCAATATATCTACAATAAAGCACCTTGATTTTGAACATGTCTACGGAGATGTCAGGGATAAAAATACTGTTGAGCGAGCCGTAGAGGGTTGCTCTGTGATTTATTACTGTGTAGTGGATACGCGGGCCTGGACAAGAAACACCAAGCCGTTGCGTGAAACCAATATTGAGGGATTTCGTAATGTCTTGGAAATCTCAAAAACCGCTGGTGTGGAGCGGTTTATCTACACCAGCACATTTATGACCATTGGGCGAAATCCTTCCGGTATTGCCAGTGAAAAAGATGAATTTAACTGGTGGAAAGAAGCACCGGAATATGTCAGGGTGCGTGTAGAAGCGGAAAACATGTTTTTTGAATATTGTCAAAAAGGTCTGCCGGGAGTTGCCTGCAATATCGGCATGACCTTCGGTGTCGATGACGTTGAGCCTACCCCACATGGCATGATCTTCGCCTTTGCCGCTCTTGGAAAGTTTCCGTTTTACTGGGATGCTTACTTCAGTTCTGTGGGCATTAAAGACGCTGCAGACGCCCTGCTCCTTGCTGAAAAAAACGGCAGGTTCGGCGAACGCTATTTGATTACTGAAAAACTGCTTTCAATAAAAGAAATCTTTCAGATCGGTATCGATACTACCGGGCTGGCAACACGCCTTTATCTATTGCCCATGACAATAATGAATGTTTCCTGTTTCCTGTTTGAAACATTCGCAAATATAAGAAACACAGAAACCCGGTTTTCCTTTACTAATTTGCGTTTATCACGACTGACAAAAGATTTTGACAACAATAAAGCTTTAAAGGAGCTTCAGTGGAAACCCCGTCCTGTGGAAGAGTCGATGGCTGAAGAAGCAAAATGGTTTGCCAGTGATGAGTGTGCCTGTAAGAATTTAAGTTATCGAGATTTATAAGTGCAATCCGGTTTTGTTGCAAATTGGAGGGGCAAGTAATGAGATATCCCGTCCACCAGATTGTGACCTGAAACTGCTTGAATTCGCGCAAATACTTAAGTTGCCACCTTGTGAGAAACGCGGGCTGATCAGTTAGGATTTATGCAGGAACACGACAATGAGAAAAATTGGCTGATGCGCAGCTTCATATTAGTATTGGTAATCTTCCTGGTGGCGCTTGTATCGCTGCTCTCGTTGTTTAGCGATAAACCGCCATTCAGTCAGATTTTTATCAATGCTACTGTTTTGACAATAGATGCAAATAACAGTGTCGCTGAAGCGGTTGCAGTACAGGGGGATCGCATTGTTGCAGTGGGTAGCAATGAAGATATTCTTCGCTTTAGAAGTGAAAACACCATCGTACATGATTTAAACGGAAAAACGCTTGTTCCAGGGTTTATCGACGCACATGGCCACTTCCCCGGTTGGGGAGGGGAGGGGCTTTTTGTTGATCTAAACAGTCCACCTATTGGTAAAATTGCTTCCATAGACCAGTTGGTAGCCAAGTTGAAAAACGCGGCAAAAGAAATTCCGTCAGGAGAATGGTTGCTTGGCGTCGGTTACGATGACAGTCTCCTGGCAGAGAACCGTCATCCCACCCGTTGGGACCTCGACACAGTATCCACGGAACGACCTATTTATATACTTCACATCTCAGGACATATTGGTGTTGCTAATAGTTTTGGGTTGGAACTTGCAGGGATTGATAACGATACCAGCGCGCCTTATGGTGGCCTTATTCAACGGGATCCGAATGGTCGGATTAATGGTGTGCTTGAAGAGAATGCCAGAATTGCCATCACTGAATTGGCGCTCGATTTTTCATTTTTTGAATTTATTGACATGATAATTGCGGCTGCAGAGCATTATTCCAGTGTTGGCGTAACGACTGCTCAGTCAGGTTTGACGCCGGAGAAGCTTATTCAAGGATTATTTCTTGCGTCGAAGTTGGGTTTTGTGCAGCAGCGACTGGAAGTATGGCCTGATCGAGAGCTTGGTTTGCGATGGGTTGACGGAGAATTTAATCCGCAGACATACGGCAGCAAAAAATTCACGATAGGTTCGGTTAAACTGGTATCTGATGGTTCAATACAAGGGTTTACCGGTTATCTAAGTCAGCCTTACCATACACCTCACAATGGTGATAGCAACTACCATGGATACCCAGCTATCGATCAACAAACATTAAATGATACTGTAAGCAAATTACACCAGGCAGGTTTACAGATTGCAGTACACGCAAACGGAGATGCTGCTATTGATTTGGTGATCAATGCTGTTGCGGCAGCTCAACAACAATTTGCGCGAGAAGATCCACGTCACATCGTTATTCACTCGCAGATGGCAAGGGAAGATCAGTTGATCAGGATGAAGGAAGTAGGTCTTACGCCAAGTTTTTTCTCTGCGCATACCTATTACTGGGGGGATCGTCATCGTGATGTTTTTATGGGCCCCGAGCGGGCAGCGATGATGAGCCCAACACGATCAGCGCTGGATCTTGGTTTGCCGTTTACGGTTCACCTGGATTCCCCAGTGGTACCGATGAATCCATTGTTTTTACTGTGGTCTACGGTAAATCGGTTGTCCAGCACTGGAAAGGCGATTGGCCCAGATCAGCGTATCAGTGTTCAACAGGCATTGAGGGCTACAACTATTGATGCTGCCTGGCAGATTTTTCAGGAAGATAATCGAGGTTCAATTGAAGTAGGGAAGTATGCAGACTTGGTTGTCTTAAGTGAAAACCCTTTGGAAAATGCAGAACGAATTAAGGATTTGAAGGTACTTCAAACAGTCGTCGGTGGTGTAAGTATTTTTGGGTCGAAGTAAACGCCAGTTATGCAATGATGTGATGTTATTCGATTGTATGACATATTGCTGCCGGTATCTTTTTTTCTTACTACTGATAAAAGTGAGATTTAACGATAAAAAAATGCGGGCTAGAGTTAGTTGCTGTTTCCGCGAGGCAGGGAAATCAGTAGAATCAACCCCAGAAGTGATATGACTAAAGCATTTAGCATCAGTGGGATAGAGGGGTTGTATATGTACTGCACACCCACAACCGGCATCTTGAATATTTCTTTATATTGGTAGGTCTCACCTGCCAGCTGCAATTTAGTGTGTATTCCGGCTTGATGATCCAGAACAAGCATCTTTCTACTGCGTTCACCTGATGTTGTCTGCCAGTCGATCTGGGCCATGAGCATCCCCAATTGCGACGGTGTGACCTCCATAAGCATTATATGTCCTCCTTTCACAGCATAGGGCAGGTGTTGCTGCAAGCGGATTTCACTCTGATTGCTCTGGCGCACTAGTACTATTCCAGCCGGTCGGTTATCGCCGCCTTGGATAATGACTTCGCGCTTTCCGCCATCAAAAATGGCTGGTTCATTGTAGGCAATCTGCTTCTCAACGGTTTGTCCATTATTCAGTGTAAATTGCAGCATGACTTCTGTGTCCTTTAACGAGCCGTCTGGGTGGGATAGTGTTTTCAAGGACTCTGCGCGTACAGAGCCTAGATCAGTAAGCTGACTTTCCTTGGACGTAATCATGAGCTGTTCAGTATGCCCTTTGAAACCATCATGTAGGTGAGCGATCATTGTCAGGAACAGTGCCAGATGAATGAATAGCGCTGCACACTGCCTACGGCGGTTTGACCTGGAGTTGACGAGGCGGATAAATGATTCAAGAAGGCAGAAAAAAAGGTTTATGGAAAACAGGCTAAAGGTGACTAATAGGGCATAGAGCCAGCTATGAACCGAACTAACCGGTTTAAAGAAGAAATTGAGGTCGAAAGGGAAAAAAGGAGGATAGAGGTCAGCATGCATATTCATCACCAGACTGCCGATGGCCAGATTAATAATGACCATCATGCAAAGGATAAATCCAGCATAACGGTTTCCCAGAAATCGAATTGCGCGATAAACCATGATTAGAACTTATGTATGGAACGTGAGAAGAACCCGGTACCAATAAAGGTCACCAGAATAATGACAATACCAAGCAAATAGAGAGGCGTCTTCCATTTGGTTAGCCGGGGCAGGCTGTCAATGTGAAGCAAATTGCCGTAGAACATCCACAGGATGACTGACCAAAGCAGCTTGGAATCCCACATAAAATAGGAGCCCCAAGCAAGATAGCCCCAGATGCCTCCGAAGATCATGGCCAAGCTAAATACAATAAAGCCGTTTCTATTTAAATCTGTGACTAATGAGTGGGTGCTTCCTGCTGTTTCCCCGTTCTTGATCTCGCGATACTCGAACAGGGAGTGAATACCGGCGAGAAACCAAAAGGCGTAGGCTGCAAATGAAAGCGGCACATGCAAGGGGTACCAGAAGGTCCTGAGATAAGCGGTTGGATAGCGTATAGAATCATCAAATACAAAAATCGTCACAGCCGAGGCAAGCGCTAGAAATAGCAGCGCTGTAAATTCCTTGTTGGAGACGCGTTTACGATAGCACAGACCACACAGGGCAATGAGTACTGAGAGGGTAACAAAGGACTCAACCTTATCCGTAAAGGGAAAAAACTGTTTCAAATAAGCACGTAGGCCGAAAAACAAGGTGCAACACAGGAAAAATGAAAAAAGCCCCGCAGTAGCCAGTCGGTATTTTCCACACATGGAGGAGACTGTTGCTAGAATGAGGAAAGCAATAGCAGCAACTATTGAATAATGGATTATCAGTTCAGGACTCAACATTACAAGAAATTATCAGTAGGTTAATGAAACGAAAAAAGACGCCGAGCAAAAATGCGCAAATGCAGGTGCAACTTAATCTGGGAAGCAATATTTCGCAAGTATTTTCCTCTTTCGTAGAAAGCGCGTTAAGAGAAAAAATGCGTTTCTCCGTTCAGCGCAACGGCGGCGAGGTTATTGAACAGCTTGGTCATAAGGGATGGGCTGTAGAGCTTATTGCAGAGTCTGTTGGTAAAAAAATATGATAAGAAATTTGTAGATGTTGTGCCAGTTCCCCATTATAAACGGAAAGAAGAAGTTTCTGCCGTGTGGCACATTTTTCTTGCCTTGGCAGAAAGCTTGGTTCATTATGTGAAGCACTGGGTTGTATAAACTCAGATACGACGAAGATGCATTAAATTGTCATTAGTAACAAATCTGAAAATAGTAATGATAGTCGGGATAGTTGTGAAAATTTCAAACGCAGCAAAACATTTTACCCATCGCATATTTTGGCTAGTGCGCCAATTCGAACGTGCTGCGTTATTTGGAGTTTATACCTGACAATTTAAACCATCGATTTCCAAAGGCCGCAGCTTCTCACTGCGGCCTTTTTTGTAGTCGTGTATTGAGAAGCTGCCATCTGAAACCTGAATCTGTGAGTTCAGGTGTTTGTAGGGGGGTAGTACTATGTTGGTCAGCAATACACGATCATCCATCAATATCGCATATATTAGTGTTATCGCAATTTGGGCGACAACGCCGTTGGCTATTAAGTGGAGCAATGACAGCCTGACGCCGATTACTGCAGTGAGTGGGCGTATGTTGCTCGCTGCTTTGCTGGGTGTGTTGATTGCGCTACTGACAAAGCGTCGAACCTCACTTAAGCGCAGAAATGCTCGACTTTATTTTGTGGCGAGTTTGGGGCTTTTTCCCAATATGCCTATAGTGTATTACGCAGCACAAACTATTCCATCAGGTATGATATCGGTATTGTTTGCTTTGTCTCCCTTTATGGTTGGTTTCGCGTCGATACTTTTTTTGAGGGAAAATCCTTTTACGCCAGGGCGTGTATTTGCTTTGCTACTGGCAGTAGCGGGACTTTGTGTCATTTTTGGTGAACAGTTCACATTAGGTGATCATGCAATGGATGGGATAACATTGATGATACTCTCGGTTTGTCTCTTTTCGCTGTCTAGCGTCTGGGTGAAAAAGCTGTCGCAGAATGTTGATGCGTTTGAGCAGACGCTTGGAGCGTTGGTCTTCAGTTTGCCGGGGTTGCTGCTTTGTTGGTATTTGACTGATGGTGCCGTGCCAACGGAGATTAGTGTGAAATCAGGGTTGTCCTTGCTTTATCTGGCCACTTTCGGTTCTTTACTGGGTTTTGCTGCCTATTTCTATGTTGTGCAACAGATGTCGGTTGCCGCCATGTCGGTAATACCGCTGATGACACCGGTGTTTGCGCTGATATTGGGGTATTGTTTAAATGATGAGGTGCTTAGCAAGGCTTTGATTATTGGTACGGTGATGATTATGATTGCACTTGCAATATATCAGGGGAAAACCCTGAAGAGCAGCAGATTGTGGTCTTATCGTAGAGTGTAAGCCTATTTATCTTGTTAAAAAGTTTGGTGAGCTGCAATAGAAATTTAAGCTTTGGCGATATATTGAATGCTTTTTGCGACTAAACAGATAGAACAAAAAAGCCCAGCGGTGCTGGGCTTTTTTGTTCTATGATGTAACGCTTACACGTTATCCGGCGTCTGGAATCAAATTCACCGTCATTTTCTCTGCATTGGTTGTGTCGCACGTATCGGTTAAATAAGTTTCGAACGATCCAGAGTCAAAGTCGTCGTAACCAACCGCAGTAACGGTCAATTTGAAAGTGCCGACGCCCATGGGGGCAGTCAACGTCACACCATCGAGCATGCATTCGGCTGGACTGGGCGTATGACTCCATACTTCGACAGGGATGGCACCTTCGTCACCGGGATATTCCAATAATGTCGCTGTATAATCGCAGTTGACTGCTGTATTACCGCCATCGGTGGTTACTTCAAAGATAGCCGAAGCAGCAATATCTGGAGTACACACTTCTCCAGCAGAAATACAACCAGCAATTGATGCGTAGACGCCGATCACGCCCATTGAAGCAATAACACTACTCTTTTTTATTATGTTCATAGTTAGCCTTCTTTATATCTTTTATTTTATTTGTCTAATAAACGCATAGCGAATGCTCAGTAGCGTAGCGCCCTTATCCTCCTTTAAAACTACACGCGATCCAATCGCCCCCAAAGTAGGGAGCATAAACGCCCAATTTGTCAAAGTCAAACGACAGAAAGTACTCCAGATGACAGGGTGTCAGCTAGGGTAATAAGATGCAGGTTAATGTTGGTGTGCACTTACCTGCATCCGGCTATTTGCTTCTAGTCTGTCTCTTGATTTGTTTCTGATTCAGCAGGTTGATTTGCCTGTGTTTTTGCGAATCTTGGGTCATTACTTGCCCGTTGTGGTTTGGCGCGAGTTGGACGAGAAATTTCAATGGGTTTGCGCACTTCCGCTTGTTTGACCTCTGTAATGATTTCGATATTTTGTACTGGTTTAGCTTTGACTCGAGGATCATTGGTAGGGCGGCCTGCTGGTTTGCGAGGCTTGTTTGACGAACTGTCAGTTTCTTTTTGCTTTATCGGATCTGCAGGTTCTTCTTTAGCAGCTACTGAAGCTGTACTGGGAGCAGTAGCTTTTTCTGGAGCTGTAATCTGCTTTGCAGTATTTGAGCTGCTCTCGCTGGGGGCTTTCTTACCATCTGTAGATGCCGCTGTTAAGGACTCCGCTTTGATTGCCTTAGTGTTACCTTGGTCCGTTACATTAATTGCGGGTGCCGGTTTGTTTTTTTCTGTGCTGGCAGGCGGCTGTTGTGGCTTGTGCTCGTCAGTTGTGCTGCTTATGTCTTCTGTGTCCTTGCGTGGGCGGGATTTTGCAGGACGTGCGGAGGCATCGCTAGCAGGCGATTGTGTTTTACTTTCCTGTTTGTCGCTGATCTCCGGTTTGGCAGAGTCTACCTGGGTGCTAGTATTACTTTCGTTATCCCTAGGCCCGCGTTTTCTTTGGCTGGGTGTTCTGCCCTTTTTGTTGCCAGGCCTTTTTTGGGGTTTATCACCTGCTTCAGCCGTTGGCGTTTGAGCAGCTTGTTTATCCGTATTTTTACTATCCTTGCGGCCTTGTTCATTGTCTTTACGAGCGGGTTTTTTACCGCTTTTTTGTGTTGGTGTGGATTTGGCTTTTCTATCCTGTGAGGCAGGTTTTTGTCTGTTTTCTTCAGGCCTGCTTTTATTGCCGCGTTTGTTGTTAGCGTTCTGTTTTGATTTTGGCTTTGGCTTGCTTTCAGGTTCCGCTGGTTCCTGTTGTTGTGCGCCGAAGAGGCTGGAAAAAATCCGGCTAATCAAACCTGTTGATTTGTTGGCGTCAGATTCTCCAGACGCGCTGCTGGGGGCAGGTGCCGGGCTCGGTGGCCTGACGGCCTGCACGGCCGCTTTTTGGGGGGCAATGTCTGTCTTTTTGCCAAAGCCAGTAAATTCTTCAGGAGTTTCAAGATCAATATCAAAACTGGCTTCTTTTCTAATTGCTGCTGAATCATCGTCACGCAAACGCTGCACAGTAAAATGAGGTGTTTCCATATTAGGGTCAGGAACTACCAGTACGCGAGTATCATGCTCTTTTTCGATAGCTATCAATTCATTGCGTTTTTCATTTAGCAGATAAGTGGCTACATCCAGTGGCACGATAGCTCTGATTTCCGCACTGCGCGTTTTGTCGGCTTCTTCTTGAAGCAATCGCATGATGGAGAGCGAAAGTGATTTTGTGTCACGAATAGTACCCTGCCCACTGCAGCGTGGACAGACGATTGCACTTGTTTCACCGAGGGAGGGTCTTAGGCGCTGGCGAGACATTTCAAGTATACCAAAGCGGGATATGCGTCCAACCTGGACTCTCGCTCTGTCCATTTGCAGTGCGTCTCTCATCCGGTTTTCGACTTCTCTTTGATTTCTCGAATTGAGCATGTCGATGAAGTCAATTACCAGGAGGCCGCCGATGTCGCGTAGTCGAAGCTGGCGGGCAATTTCATCGGCTGCTTCCAAATTTGTTTGCAGGGCAGTTTCTTCAATATCGCCCCCTTTGGTTGCACGGGCGGAGTTGATGTCAATGGCAACCATTGCTTCAGTCGGGTCGATCACGATGGATCCGCCAGAAGGAAGATGCACGTCTCGTTCAAAAGCAGTTTCAATCTGACTTTCGATTTGATAGCGGTTAAATAAAGGTACGCTATCTTCGTATAACTTGATTTTTTTTTCGTACTGGGGCATCACCTGGCGAATAAAATTGGTAGCCTCTTGGTAAGCATCCTCTGAATCAATTAACACTTCGCCGATGTCTAGGCGCAGGTAATCTCTGATTGCCCGGATAATGACATTGCTTTCCTGATAAATAAGAAAAGGAGCTTTTTCCTCAGCAGCATTGTTGATGGACTCCCAAAGATGTAGCAAATAATCGAGATCCCACTGCAATTCTTCTTCATTGCGTCCCACACCAGCCGTGCGAATGATGACGCCCATACCGTTGGGAATATCGATTTTTCGCAGGGTGTCCCTGAGCTCTGTGCGTTCGTCGCCCTCAATGCGTCGGGAAATACCGCCGGCTCGTGGGTTGTTGGGCATCAGTACCATGTACCGGCCTGCGAGGCTGATAAATGTGGATAGTGCAGCACCCTTATTGCCACGTTCTTCCTTATCAACCTGTACGATGACCTCGGTGCCTTCTTTCACGACATCTTTTATTTTAAATCGACCGGATATCTCGGAAGGGGAGCGGTAAAAATATTCACGGGAAATTTCCTTCATGGGAAGGAATCCGTGGCGTTCGGCACCAAAATCGACAAAGGCAGCTTCCAGGCTAGGTTCAACCCGGGTTATCTTGCCTTTGTATATATTGGATTTTTTCTGGACTCGGGTTCGATTTTCAATATCGAGATCGTACAGGCGCTGGCCGTCAACCAGTGCTACGCGCAACTCTTCAGGCTGAGTTGCATTTATCAGCATTCTTTTCATTTAAGTACCACTTTATATGGGTGGCGTTAACACGCGTCCCCTGGCACCGTTAAATCACATTTTAAGTTGTTGCAAAACCACTTAGATCTGAGAGTGACTCAGTTCTTTAGGGTCTTCGAACCGCTGGCAGCATGTTTGTGAACTATGCGATATGCCAGTGATAATACTCTTTTAGTAGTTGTTAGAAGTTGTATAAATACAAGCTAATCAAACTCTCGGTTTTATTGATGCCTGGATTGCTTCCAGGTTATTGCAATACGTGTTCCGGCAGTTTTCTCTTCATAGGCCTTTGATGTTAATTCAAGACTGACTGTCTTGGATTAAGATGCCTGTATATCTTCAATTTTCTATTCAAATACGACCATCAACCGGGTTCGATGCTAGCTAATTTTCTTCTTCACTGACTATCAAATGGATTCAACGTTACACATAAGGGACAAATGCAGTGTTTACGCAATTGTCGTTTGCGCTTACTATTACACCCTTTTAGAGGTCTCTCAGAGGTCAATTCATTGATATTGCACTCTGGTCACAACAGTAAGCACGCTAATACTTGTTAAAATCTTGGCCCTTTCTTGAGTACGATTTGATTGCAGAATGTACTATTACCGTTTAATTCGGGCTTGGGCTCTCTCAGTAGTCGTCGACAGTTAGAAAAATTCTGCTTTGCCAACCGACTCGCAGGCCGGACTATAACAGTATTTATTAAGTGCTTCAAACTAATGAGGTTTAGTGTTTAAAATTCTATGCAGGATGAAGCGAAGTCAGCAGCAAAATCAGCCGTTCGCTGGATGGAAATTGGCGACGAAAACGAGGGGCAGCGGGTCGATAATTATCTTCTCGGCAAGCTAAAAGGTGTTCCCAAATCAAGGGTTTATCGCATATTGCGCAAAGGAGAGGTGCGAGTTAACAAAGGTAGAATAAAACCGGATTACAAGCTGCAATGTGGCGATATTGTGCGAATTCCACCGATAAGAATGCCGCAGCCAGCGGATGTTGTGGTGCCAGGTCGGGGGCTGAGAGAGCTGCTTTCCAATGCCGTGCTTTATGAATCAGCTGATCTTCTGGTTATTAATAAGCCATCGGGATTGGCGGTTCATGGTGGTAGTGGTATCAGTCTTGGATTGATAGAAACGCTTCGACAGATGCGTCCAGAGCAGAAATACCTTGAATTGGCCCATCGTCTCGATAGAGAAACATCCGGTTGTATCATGCTGGCTAAAAAACGCAGTATGCTTATTCACCTGCAAGAGCAACTTAAGAATAACGGTATTCAAAAACGTTATCTGGCGTTGGTTAAGGGGCATTGGCCCACAAGTCGCCGTCGGGTAAACGCCGCATTAAAGAAAAACCAATTGCGGTCTGGAGAGCGCTTTGTCTGTGTTGATGATGAGGGGAAGCCATCAGTCACTGAATTCAAAGTTATCAAGCAATATCCGCAGGCGACATTGCTGGAGGCCAGATTACTGACCGGACGCACCCACCAGATTCGAGTGCATGCCCAATATGTGGGGCATCCCTTATTGGGCGATAGCAAATATGCTGATGCTGAGTGTGTTTCTCTACAAAAAAGCTTGGGTTTAAAGCGTTTATTCTTGCATGCCTGGCGTCTTGATTTGCGTATTCCAAAGCAAAACCAGCCTTTGAGTCTTGAGGCTGAACTTCCCTCGGACTTGCAGCATGTGTTAGAACGCTGCTCTTCAGTTGTTTAATTGCGTACAGGAGAGACAATTTGCTTTTCATTTTTGATTGGGATGGCACATTGATTGATTCAGCCGAAAAAATAGTCGCTTGCATGCAGCAGGCAGCTTCCAGCCAGGGATTGCCGGTACCTGATGCGGGACAAGCAAAAAATATCATTGGGTTAGGCCTGCCTCAGGCGGTTTCTGAACTCTTCCCGGAACTAAATGAGGGGGCAGTCAACGCATTTTGTCAGGCTTATTCGGGCTATTTTATAGCTGCAGACCAGATTCCTTGTACGTTTTTTCCTGACGTCCAGGAGACATTGATTCAATTGCGGGCGGAAGGTCATCAATTGGCGGTCGCAACGGGTAAAAGCCGAAAGGGGTTGGATCGGGCGCTTGCTAACCAGGGAATGACGTCTTTTTTTGATAGTACGCGATGTGCGGATGAAACAGCGTCCAAACCGGATCCACTGATGTTATATGAAATCATGAGTGAATTGGCATGCTCGTCCCAATGCGCGGTTATGGTGGGTGATACTGAATATGATATGGCGATGGCGACCAGCGCCGGTGTGCGCCGTATCGCGGTAAATTATGGGGTGCATACTCCAGAAAGGTTAAGGCCATACAAGCCCTGTATGCTTATCGGTAACCTCAGGAAAATTCTCGATTGGTGTCCATCAGAAGCTGTGTTGGGCTAGGAGCCAGTTCAAGCATGGACTTTCAGGTTGTTGAATCAGTTAGAATATCAATGCCTTCCTGTTTCAATAGAGTCACGAGCTTGATTAGTGGTAGACCCACTAGGCTATTGGGATCGTCGCCGGACATTTTTTCAAACAAGGAAATACCCAGCCCTTCGGCTTTGAAGCTGCCTGCGCAATCGTAGGGTGTTTCCTTGCGAAGATAATGGTCTATTTGACTATCAGATAATACTCTGAAGCTAACCTGAAAATGCTCTACGACTGTCTGCATGTGATGGTTAGAGGCATTCAACAGGCAGAGCCCGGTCAAAAAACTAACCGTTTTACCGCTGCAAGCATGCAGTTGTGCAAATGCCTTAGTATAGCCACCGGGTTTGCTTAAAACTTTATTGTTGAGTGTGGCCAGTTGATCAGAACCTATAATCAAAGCCTGTTTATCAGCCAATTTATTGGCTACAGCCTGAGCTTTTTCTTCTGAGAGGCGTTTTACCAGGTCTTGAGGCTGTTCGTGTGCTTTTGCGGTTTCATCCAGATCAGGATTTATACACTCAAAAGGATGTTGAAGACGTTTTAACAGCTCACGTCGATAGGGTGAGCTGGATGCCAGAATGATTCTCATATATTGCTATATTCATGAAATAATGGTTTATTATAGCCTTAAAAGCCCTCCAAACGCCTGAAAATCTTTGACAGTTGTCCGTACTATGCCTATGATTGCGCGCTTATGTTGACTGACCCACGGACCCATCAGGTTGACCCAAGGAAACTGGCATCCAAAAAGGTAGATCTGGACTCGCATTTGCCTGTAGCAGAGCTAAAACGCCTCGTTGAGGCACTGGCTAGCGATGCGGGAGATGTGAGCGTGCATCTGAGTTTTGGCATTGATGAGCAGAGAATTCGCTACATAAGAGGTAACTTGGCAGCCCGTGTTGAGGTGGTGTGTCAGCGTTGTCTGGGTACAGTGAGTATTGATATTCAATCCGAGATGAATATTGGTGTAGTTTGGGATGATGAACAGGCAAAACATCTTCCTAAACACTATGATCCGCTGATTGTAGAGGAAGAGTTTGTCGATCTGGTGGATGTGATAGAAGATGAACTGCTGCTGAGCCTGCCTTTTGTCAGTTATCATGAATCGGAGCAATGTGCAGACGACAGCAGGTGTGCTGTAGAGGCTGTAGAGAAAGAAGAAACTAATCAGATTCGCTCTGACAGAGATAATCCCTTTAACGTGTTGGAAAAGCTGAAATCCAGCAAATAATTAACGAGGAGCTTTACAAGCATGGCCGTACAGAAAAGCAAAAAAACCCGCTCTCGTCGTGGAATGCGTCGATCGCACGATGCGCTGAGTTCAGCAGCCTTGTCTGTTGATTCAAGTAGCGGTGAAACCCATTATCGCCATCATATCACTGCCGATGGCTTTTATCGTGGCAGAAAGGTTATAGAAACCGGTAATGACGATTAAGACTTGAATCGATCCATTGCCGTTGCCATTGATGTTATGGGCGGGGACTTTGGTCCCTGCGTTACCGTCCCGGCGGCACTGAAGAGTCTTGCACGTCATTCAGAGTTGAGGGCGGTTCTGGTCGGGGACCAGTCGCTTATTCAAGAGCATCTCAGTCGAACCGATGGTGATTTGCAAAAACGCTTTGAAATTCGACACACAACCCAAACTGTTTCGATGGATGAAAAACCATCCTCTGCTTTGCGTGGAAAAAGAGATTCTTCCATGCGTGTTAGTATTGATTTACTGAAAGCGGGGGAGGTTCAAGCTTGCGTGAGTGCTGGCAATACCGGTGCTTTGTTGGCCATTGGCAGTTATGTGTTAAGAAAACAAGCCGGTTTAAAGCGTCCTGCAATCTGTTCTGCGTTGCCCACATTACGAGGACACAGTTATTTGCTGGATCTTGGAGCAAATGTTGAAAGTGATCCAGAAAGCTTACATCAGTTTGCCGTTATGGGCACATTGCTGGCACGCGCTATTGATGGCAATGCGAATCCAAGCGTCGCATTGCTCAATATTGGTCATGAGGAAATCAAGGGCACAAGTAGAGAAAAGGAAGCAGCTCAGCTTTTGCAGGATGACCCATCGGTAAACTACATCGGCTTTGTTGAAGGAAATTCCTTGTTTGATGGTAATGCTGATGTCGTTGTCTGTGATGGATTTACTGGTAATATTGCGCTCAAAGCAAGTGAAGGCGTTGCAACTTTTATTGCTCGAAAAATCAATCAAGAATTAAAGTCGACTCTTACGCGTCGTTTGCTGGGTTTGCTGGCATCGCCTGTGTTTGCGGCAATTCATCGAAAAATTGACCCGCGAACATTTAATGGGGCGAGCTTTCTCGGTTTGCAGGGAGTTTTAATCAAGAGCCATGGTAATGCTGACGACTATGGTTTTTCGCAAGCTATAGATAAAGCGTTAGTTGCAGTGCGTAGCCAGTTTGTTGAGCTGATTGATGATAAGTTTCAATCCTCTTTACAATGAAGGTGTGATGAGATTTGCCTTAAAGTTCATTTCGTTATAGGCGGCAAGTGTGAGGATTTAGTGTATGGGGCTTGATGGAAAAATAACTGTAGTGACTGGTGCCAGTCGCGGTATTGGTAAAGCCATTGCGTTAGAGCTTGGTAAGCAGGGAGCCGTTGTGATTGGAACTGCAACGACGGAAAATGGCGCTGGCTCTATTGATAGTTTCTTTGCTGATTCGGGTGTAAACGGGGCGGGTAGAATGCTCAATGTGGCTGATAAACAGTCAGTTGATGCATTTATTAAATCGGTAATTGATGATTTTGGAGCGCCGGTCATTTTGGTTAATAATGCCGGTATTACCAAAGACAATCTTATGATGCGCATGAAAGATGAAGAGTGGGATGATGTTATCAACACGAATCTGAATTCAATTTATCGTCTGAGCAAAGCCTGTTTGCGGGGTATGGTGAAAGCGCGTTGGGGACGAATTATCAATATTACGTCGGTAGTCGGCTCCATGGGAAACGCAGGTCAGGCCAATTACGCAGCAACTAAAGCGGGTGTAGAGGGATTTGGTCGGGCTTTGGCGAGAGAGTTGGGTTCTCGGAATATTACGGTGAATGCGGTTGCTCCAGGATTTATTGAAACCGACATGACAAATGAACTGCCGCAAGTGCAAAAAGACATGTTGTTAGGGCAAATACCGGTAGGAAGATTAGGTGCGCCAGAGGAGATTGCGTCAGTCGTCAGCTTTCTTGCCAGCGAGCAGGCTGGGTATATCACCGGTGCCAGCATCCCCGTGAATGGCGGCATGTATATGTCTTAACTGATTGTTTTACATATTGATTTATTATTTTTTTCGTAAGGTATTACAAGTGAGAAAAAATAGAGTAAAATGCGCGCTCGATTCACTTGTAGTTAAATTTAGCTAGCTGTGACAGAACAATTAGACCATCTAAATAGGAGTTAACAAGAACTATGAGTAGCATAGAAGAACGAGTCAAGAAGATCGTTGCCGAACAATTGGGCGTAAAAGAAGAAGAAGTTAAAACTGATGCTTCTTTTGTTGAAGATCTTGGTGCTGATTCATTGGACACTGTAGAGCTGGTGATGGCTCTTGAGGAAGAATTTGAAACCGAAATCCCCGACGAAGAGGCCGAGCAGATTACTACTGTTCAATTGGCAATCGACTATATCAATTCCCATCTAACATAGTCTGTAACACAGTTGTAGTAGGCACTCTAAAGGCCGTTTCTATTCAAGCAGATAGAGCGGCTTTTTTAATGCTCTGTTAAGGTTGCATAGTCGAAAAGATATTTCATCGACGTTATTGCTTGAGTCTCTAAGCTGTGTGCTTGACCAAGCAGTTGACCGTATGCGGTCGAGCAGTGTCTTATATCCTGCTAAACATGGCAGGGTGTTATCTTGGAGGAAGAATCTGTGTCAAAAAGACGTGTCGTAATTACAGGTTTAGGCTTGGTATCTCCAGTTGGAAATACTGTCGATCTGGCTTGGGATAGTATTCTCAAAGGGAAAAGTGGAATAGGCTCAATTGAGCATTTCGATACGTCCGCATTTAATACGCGCTTTGGTGGATCCATAAGAAACCTTGATATTTCGGACTATATTGAGAAAAAAGATGCCAGAAAAATGGACATTTTTATTCAGTATGGTCTTGTTGCAGGTATTCAAGCGATTAAAGATGCTGGGCTTGTTTGTCAGGATGATATTGCAGCTCGTATTGGCGTTGCCGTCGGATCAGGTATTGGAGGTATCACTGCCATTGAAAAAAACAGGGATATAATCAATACCAGTGGCCCTCGAAGAATATCGCCGTTTTTTGTGCCTGGATCGATTATCAATATGATTGCTGGTCATTTGGCGATCATGTTTGGATTCAAGGGCCCTAATATAGCGATCACGACAGCGTGTACCACAGGTACTCATAACATTGGATTTGCTGCCAGGATGATTCAATACGGTGAAGTAGATGCGATGATTGCGGGGGGTTCTGAAATGGCGACCAGCCCGGTTGGTCTCGGAGGTTTTAATGCAGCCAGGGCTTTGTCCACACGTAATGATGATCCTGAAGCGGCAAGTCGGCCTTGGGATAGAGACAGAGATGGTTTTGTATTAAGTGATGGCGCCGGTGTTTTGGTGCTTGAAGAATACGAATTTGCAAAACAGCGCGGCGCAAACATCTACGCTGAGTTATGTGGATTCGGTATGAGTGACGATGCCCATCATATGACGGCGCCACCGGAAAATGGTTCAGGAGCAGCGGCTGCAATGAGCAACGCCTTGAAAGATGCTGGCCTGAATCCCCAGGAAGTTGAGTATATCAACGCTCATGGCACTTCAACCAGCGCCGGAGATCTGGCAGAAACCTTGGCGGTAAAAACAGCATTTGGTGATCATGCCAAGCAGCTTGCTATAAGTTCAACAAAATCAATGACAGGCCATGCTTTGGGCGCAGCGGGTGCATTGGAGGCGATATTCAGTGTGTTGGCTATTCGCGATCAAGTTGCTCCAGCGACTATCAATCTGGACAATCCGGATGAAGGCTGCGATTTAAATTACGTGCCACATACTGCTCAGGCGATGAAGCTTAATGTTGCGCTCTCTAATTCTTTTGGTTTTGGCGGAACAAACGGTAGTCTACTGTTCCGAAAAATCTGAATCTAAAATGGGTCGGTATTGGGATCAGTACCGGTATCAGTATTACGCGGCCCTGATTTTCTTCAGCAGGTGAACTTGTGCCAAACGCTGAGGAATTCTCTTTTGTTCTTGTCAATGGTGAAACCACCGATCAACTCTCTGTGCAAGATCGTGGTCTACTCTATGGTGACGGTTTGTTTGAAACAATCGCTTACCGCAATGGAAAATGTGAACTTATTAGTCAGCACCGTCGTCGTTTAAGGTCGGGATGCGATCGTTTGCATATCTTTTTTGAAGAGCAACAACTTGATGGTGATATTGAACAATGTGTCCAATACTTAAAGCATCAGGCTGTGAGCGCAGCGGTAATCAAGGTGATTGTAACGCGAGGCGTCGGGCATAGAGGTTATGGAACGAGCGCTTGTGGTGCTGCCAGCAGAATTATCATAGCCAGCGGTTTTCCAGATGTTCCTGCAGTGTTATATAAAAAGGGTGTCAGCATTAGGCGTTGTACGACTACCGTTAGCTCTTCTGTAATCTTAGCCGGCTTAAAGCATCTGAATCGATTGGAAAATGTGATGGCTCGCGCAGAGTGGGACGATGCTGATATCTTTGAAGGTTTAATGCAAGATAATAACGGATTGATTATTGAAGGGACTATGAGCAACTTGTTCTTTGTTGATGGAAAGCAGCAATTGCACACCCCAAGGCTGACCAGTGCAGGCGTGGCAGGCGTTATGCGAAAGCACATCATTGACCATTTAGCGCCTGTTGAAGGATTATCGATAAAAGAAACGCAGGTTCATTGGTCCATGCTTGAGGATGCCGAGGAAGTGTTTTTAACCAACAGTATTATTGGTGTTGTGCCCGTTATTGAGTGTGGAGCAACTAAGTGGATGAAGGGCCCTGTTACTGAGCAGCTATTGCAAGCCTGGGGTAGAAGCCACCATGTGTAAACGTCTTTTTATCGGATTGTTTGTTATAGGTTTGTGCGCCACTTTGTTTGGGTATCAAATCATCGTGCGCTCACTACATTCAACTTTGCCGATAGCCTCTGAGGGATTGATCTATGAATTAGAGCGGGGCAGTTCATTAACTGCCACTGTCAAGGATCTCGCGCAGAGAAAGGTAATTGAAGATCCGCGCATATTGCTGTTGTATGCAAAGCTGACGGGTAGAGGAAATCGCATTTTGCCTGGTGAATATCTATTGGAACCGTCGATGACACCTTTTTCCTTAATTCAGTTATTCGAAGCGGGGAAGATTATCCAATATTCGATTACTTTTCCCGAAGGTTGGCATTACCGGCAACTGATTCAGCATTTGCAGGCGGAAGACAAATTAGAAAAAAAGATTACAAATAGCAGCCCGAAAACTGTTTTTGAAACACTACAACTAAAGGCGGCAAAAGAAAATCCAGAAGGTTTGTTTTTCCCTAGCACCTATCAATATCATAAGGGAATGAGTGATATTGATATTTTAAAAATGGCCAATGTGAAAATGATGTCTGTGTTGGATGTTGAATGGCAAGGGCGCGCGAAAGGCCTGCCATTCAAAACGCCCTACGAGGCGTTGGTATTGGCCTCTATAGTGGAAAAAGAAACAGCGGTAGCCAATGAGCGCCAGCAGATTGCCGGTGTATTTATTCGCCGCCTGAAAAAAAATATGCGCTTGCAAACGGATCCAACGGTCATTTATGGGCTGGGGGATCAATACAAGGGTAATCTGACACGAAAGCATTTGAAACAATATACGCCGTATAATACCTATAGAATTAACGGCTTGCCGCCTACACCCATCGCATTGCCTGGGCGAGAAGCAATTCACGCAGTGCTTCATCCGGCAGAGGGGAACAGTTATTATTTTGTTGCCAGGGGTGATGGTAGCCATTATTTTTCAGCTACTATTACAGAGCACAATAAGGCGGTGAAGCGCTTTCAGGTGCATCGCAGGGCCAACAATTACCGATCAACGCCAGAGAAAAAACCATAATACTTGCGAGGAAAATACAAGCCAATGAAGAGGGGGGTGTTTATTACAGTTGAAGGTGCAGAGGGTTGCGGTAAGACGACCAATATGAATTACGTTGTTAGCTATCTAGAGCGGCAGGGTATCACTGTAGAGGCTTCAAGGGAGCCGGGCGGGACGCCATTTGCCGAAGAAATACGGGAGTTGTTATTGTCAAATCGTGACGAACCGGTTTCGGAGATGGCAGAGCTTTTGCTCATGTTTGCGGCAAGATCCCAGCATCTTCAACAAAGAATACTGCCAGCACTTGAAGGGGGAGTGTGGTTTGTCTGTGACCGGTTTACCGATGCTACCTTTGCTTATCAAGGAGGTGGTAGAGGCGTTGATATGAAAAAAATTGCTTTGTTGGAAACGGTGGTGCAAGGAAGTTTGCGACCAGACCGTGTTTTGTTGTTGGATGTTCCCGTCAGGCTTGGAATGGAAAGAGCCGTTAAGCGAGGGGAATTAGATCGGTTTGAGTCTGAGAAATTGGATTTCTATGAACGTGTGCGTAACTGTTACTTGGTAAGATCAGAGAATAGCCCTGACAACTACAGAGTGATTGATGCGTCTGTTTCGCTTGACGGGGTTCAGGAGCAGCTCAAGCATGCCTTGGACGAACTGATAGCTGAGAATCGACTACGTGAATAACACCTCTATCGCTAATTCTTCCCAAAAAAAACCTTTTGTATGGCAACAGGAACAATGGGAAACGCTACAAAACTTATGGCAACAACAGCGATTGCCACATGCATTAATGGCCTGTGGGCCTAGAGGCATTGGTAAGCAGCATTTGTGTGAAGCTTTTGCTTATGCGCTTTTATGTGAAGATCTGCAGAATGGATTTAGTTGTGGCCAATGTCGTAGTTGCCAGTTGCTTGCGGCTGGTACACACCCGGATTTGTTGATGGTGATACCTTCGGAAGGAAGCCAGTTAATTAAAATTGAACAAATTCGACAATTGGCTGATTTTGTTACAAAAACGACACAGCAAGGTGGATACCGCATCATCCTTATTTCGCCTGCGGAAGCAATGAACAATAATGCGGCCAATGCCTTATTGAAAAGTCTTGAAGAACCGACTCCTCACACCCTGCTGCTGTTGATTAGCCATCAGCCGGGCAGATTGCTACCCACAATTAAATCACGTTGCCAGACTGTGATCATAAAAACACCTTCAAGAGAAAAATTGGATGGTTGGCTGGATGACAAAGTGCCGCAGTTGCAACTGGATCATCTATTCAGGTTGGCAGAAAACCGACCTTTACTTGCTTTACAGATGGCGGAAGGCGAGCAGCTTTCACTTCGTGTGGCCTTTGCCAAAGAATTGCAGGCATATCTTAAACAGGAAATATCTCTAAGTGCATTGATGGCGAAGTGGGCCAAGGAGGATGTATCCCTATTGCTTCACTGGTTGAGTCAGTGGGTGCAGGATGTGATTATGTGGATGACTTCCTCTGAGGAAACCCGACTCATTGATAGAGAGCAGTTGTTGTTTTATCAGTGGTGCCAGCAGAGAGGTGACTATAGGGGTTTGTTTGGCTTGAATGATGAAATAGATAGAGCCATTCGACAGTTACAGAGTAGTGCCAATCCCAATAAACAACTACTGTTGGAGAATATGTTGATCCAATGGTTTATTTGGAGTCGGGGTCGATAACGAGCTGCTATACTGAATATTGCTTGATTATAACTGTGAGTTATATTCCGAAATATTATTAAGCGATTTAAAACTGTTAAGTGAGAGAATATGAATGCTCAAGCCGGTGCCAGAAACGGAATTCTATCGCTGACAATCAAAGATAAAGCCGTACTATACGCCGCCTATATGCCATTTCTTCAAAATGGTGGTTTATTTATTCCTACGAATAAACCCTACAAATTAGGTGACGAAGTATTTATGTTGCTGAATCTGATGGATGAATCGGAAAAAATACCCGTTGCCGGAAAAGTTGTGTGGTTAACGCCCAAGGGGGCTCAGGGGAATCGAGCGGCCGGTATAGGTGTGCAATTTAGCGATCAGGATGATACGGCCAGTAAAAAAATAGAAGCCTATTTGGCAGGTTCACTGGAATCGGATCGGCCGACACATACGATGTAACTTGACAATCATGTTGAGAGTAACAAAAAAACACGCTGGGTAAGCGTGTTTTTTTAATGATGCCTTATGCCTGGCTGGACTAATCGCCAAACAACCTGTTTAACACAGCCCAATCAGCCTCTTTCACCAACAATTCAAGCACATTTTGACTTGGGTCAGAGGTGATGTTGGCGGTACCACTAAGTTCACCACAGGAAGCTGTGATTTCGGCTATACCCGAGTTGTCTGGGTTTGCGACCGCTACCACAGGGTCTTTGGCCCAAAAGTTAAAATCGATGTCAACAACCGAGGAAGAACTGCTTTTCCAGTCGATGTATCTGCTAATATTTTTATCAGACCGATTGGCGTACTTGGCTGTCGCAGTCAAGGGAACCTGCCAGCCTGGTTTAAGTGTTTTTTCGGAAGGAAGCACTGTTAAGCCCGTAAATTCGCTTTCAGTAATTATCACGGATTGAGGAGGGCTGACCACGTCGTCAACACTTGCTTGAAAATTGGTGGTTACTCCCGCTTCAGTTGCCATAACAGTGCCATCAGGGAAGATTTTGACATCAATGCCGTCATCATCATCTGAATCAAGCGATTTCAATGTCGCACAGTTACTGATATTCACGGGTTCGGTATCGTCCGTGTAAGTTGCGTAAACCTTTGGTTTAATCGGGTAACAGACTGGATAATTATCAGTTTCGGCAATAAGTTCTAAACTTTCTATCGCAATGCCAGGTTTGATATCCATTTCGATGCTGTCTGACATCGTTCGGAATCTCGCAGTAATAGTCGTCTTACCTTCGCTCTTCACTAGCAGGTTCTTGTGAAACGGGTCTGGGGAGCCAACGAATTCAGCGACATCGGGGTTGCTGCTTGACCATGCCGAATCCAATTTATTACTTGTAACATCCAGTGTTTTACCGTCTTTTCGATGGTATTTCAGTTTATAGCGGGCGGTACCGCACTTTCTATCTGAAAAGCCTTCAACTTGTTCGATTTCGATGCTTTCTGAGGAGCTGGTATTTACACCAGGATCACTGGATCCACCACTGGAGCTACCGCCACAGCCGGCAACAAACGCAAACAAAACAGAAAAGAATAGGATTTTATTCATTAGCTCGGTCCGTTTATTTATTAGAATTGTTATTTTTTATTCTACTATTCCTGAATATTCAGGCAACAAAGGCTTTTTCTTTGTAGTCATACTTCGTGTAGTAAGCTGAATTAATTTCACGAATAAAAACAGCAGGTTGGAGCATCATATATCAAAACAAGCTATAAATCAAGTTGCAATATTACGAATGAGTCTATGATTGCCGCCCCGTATTTCACTGCTAATTAAGACTTGTAAGGGTGCATATACGCAGATTTTTTCAGTATCAGGTATTTGTCTAGCAGTATGGAGCTAATCAGGGTGAAAAATGACAACGTGCTTAATTACGCGCTTTTGGGATGACTGTTTGAGTCGGATTTATCTGTCTTATCAACTGAATTGGTGAGTGACCTACAGTTCTTTTTGGTGTTTTCTCCCTGTGTTTTACTTTGAAACAATAACAATTTGGGTGATGCTATATGTTCTACATAATTAGTTTTCAGCCACCATGGCTGACTGCAAAATTCGCCATTGTTCCCCCTGCGGTCAGCTTGGCGTCGACAACCACTTTGTGAGCTGTTGATTTTTGTGTTGTGGTGACGACGGTCATTATTATCGCGTCGATCAACAAAAATGCCATCTTCCATACATTATCTCGGTGTTTACTTTGTGAACATCCCTGTATTAATAGCGTAATTTACTTGGGATTTCAATGAGAGCGGATTAATTAAAAACATTAAAATTATATCTAACTTACCTGTATTACGAGCAGCGAAAATAATAAATATCCCAATTTATGCTGACGTTCTACTCCTCCCTAAGTTTTGTTGTTCAAATGGATATATATCAATATTGGTATCCATTTGGGCTCGGTTAGAAAGTATGTTTAAGAATCTAAATGGAAAATTAATTATTTCTGGGGCTTTAAGTGCAGATCAATACTGTTGCCATTGCTTTTTTCCAATATACTTATTACTACGTAAGAAATACTCAATCTGTGATGTAGGAAATCCTTCGTGGTAAGTGAAAAAGAACTGAAAGCGGTAGATAGTGAAGAACAGTCTGAAATGGCTACCTTATTGGTTGTTGATGACTCAAAGTTAATACGCAAATCAGCACATAAGATGCTAGGTAAGCAATTTGAAGTGTTGGTTGCAGAAAATGGAGAGATGGCTTGGGACATGATTCAGAAAAATGACCAAATTAAGGTCATTTTCAGTGATCTGGATATGCCGCAAATGGATGGCTATAAACTGCTTGAGTTGATACGCACGCATGAGGATGAAGGCATAAGAAATTTGCCGATGATTATTGTCACCGGTGCGGAAAATGATGAAGTAGCAAAAGAAAAGGCTTTTGCTTTAGGTGCAACTGATTTTATTACCAAACCATTTAATTCGACAGATATAAAGGCAAGAGCTGTAGCTCATGCCAGTTATCAAAGACGAGCTGCTGCCTTAAAGAAATGCTCTAATCTTGACGAAAGCACTGGTCTAGTCAATCGACAGGGTTATATTGCGCAGATCGAAAAAGATTGGGCTTTTGTGCTAAGACATGAAGAAACTCTCGCGTTGATGTTGTTAGAGTTAGATGACTTCAAAACCCTGTTCCTGAAGATTGGTCGTCGAGGAATGGATGCCATATTAAATCAATTGTCCAGTATCTTACAAAATGCAATTAGAAAGGAGGACACGCTTGCCAGGATTGGTGTTGCACAGTTTGCATTGTCATTGCCAACTGCAAAACATGAAGCCGTAAAGGAATTGGCTCAGCGTGTATGTGATAGTGCAGCAAATTTTAAAGTACGGGTGAAAGGGGAGTTGATCCCGATTGCCATTAGGGCTGCGGTGTATGTTCCTGGTAGAAAAATAAGTGTCACAGCGGAAGAATTATTGACAACTCTTTGTGATATACAAAAGTTATCTTCACATACTGACTCTCAATCTATCATTTTGAAAATTGAGGAGGACGATCGTCGTTCTAACATAAGTGCATTACAAGAAAAATTTGAACAATTAGTAGGGTTGTTGGAGGGTGAGAAAAGTGCTCAAGGTACTGCACAAATACTGACAATGTTACCGCTGTTTAATCGTGTTATCAAAGTACTGGATAAAGACCAAAGGCAACAACTTTTTGACCAACTGGTCGACTGAAGGATTTAGCATAACGTGATTTTGTGTCATCTTGGTTTGGTTTAATAGAATTGTTATTAAGTAGCGGCTTTTTTCTCTTTTAGATAGTAGGGTGTATCCTTGCATTCCAGCAATTCGCGGCGAATAAGATCCAGTGCTGCGGCAGAAACCATTGTTTGAAACAATTTGCGGCCATAGCGAAACCTGAAGAAATAGGACTTCAAATTTTCTTTTGTCCCCCAGGCCAGCCATACACTACCTACAGGTTTTTGTTCTGTACCTCCATCAGGGCCGGCGATGCCAGAAACAGCTACCACGTAATCGGCACCGCTGATATTAAGGGCGCCTAAAGCCATGTCAGTGACGACTTGCTGGCTGACGGCCCCGTAGTTTTGAAGGGACTGCTCTTTAACACCGAGCAATTTGTTTTTCATCGAATTAGAATAAGTGACAAATCCGGCTTCAAAAACAGACGAAGCGCCTGCGACTTCTGTCAACATGGTTGCAATTCTCCCTCCTGTACATGATTCAGCCGTGGTAATCGTTTTTTTCTTCTCATGTAACAGATAGATAAGCAATTGTGCAAGCTGGCAATCGTTACTACCAATAATATGAGCACCTAGTAATTGCTGTAGCTGGTTACGCCAATTGCTTATTTCTTGTGCCGGTACAGATTCGGCAGCACGAATTTTTATTTCAAGTTGTGGTGCGCCTGCGCGGAAACCTAGCTCAATCGAGTCTGGCCAGTCCGGTAATTGTTCGTTGATCAACTGCTGCAGAGAGGATTCTCCGATACCGAATGTTTGAAATCGCTCTGTGATAATTTTAGGATGGTCGGGGTGGCGGGATTCAATGAGTGGAATAATTTCTTCTGATAGCATTGTGCGCAGCTCACTAGGCACGCCAGGGGTGCAAATAATCAGGCATTTTTGCCAGTACATGCTAAAGCCGACAGCACTACCGCGACTATTGGGTACGATATCGACGCCAATGGGCAGCATAGCCTGCTTCATATTGGCTGAATTGAGTTTTAGACCGCGTTGTTCACACCAAGACTGTAAATGTGCGAGCGCTTGCTCATTTTGTTCAAGTTTGCAGTCGCTTGCCAGCGCAAGAGATTGTGCGGTTAAGTCATCAACTGTAGGACCTAGACCGCCGTTCACAATAAGCAATTCGCTATGTGTAGCCATTTCTTGGATTGTGGCAATCAGTTGATTCTGATTGTCTCCAATTGTTATTTTTTTATGAACTGTCAGACCCAGTGTCGCCAATGATTGAGATATCATGGTGGAGTTGGAATCAGTGGTATTCCCTGACATTAGCTCAGAGCCGGTCATAAGTAATTGTATAATCATTTGCGGGATCATGTTGATGTGCTGTAGGGATGCATTATAAGCTGGATGTGTTTTTCGTCGATAGTCTTAGTCCTGCAAAATTCGTGAATAATTTGACATGGCACTTTACGGATTTGGATGCTGACAATATGATTAATCGCAATATCAAAATATTTCTTCGCAGAAGTATTTTCCAGAGCATTTGTATAATGGTTGCTCAACTAACAAAGTGCGCGAGTTTAATTCGGTGAGTCTTGTTAACCACTCTATTTATTATCGTCTTGCATTGACCAAGGCAAAAGAATATCTGGCGAATCCGGAGCGGATCAGCGTTCTAGCGCAAAAACTGAAGACTAAAATGCAACGCCAGCGTGTATATGATGCAGTGTCGGAAGTATGGGATATGCTGCATTGCTTCCTGCGATTGCTAAATGCTTATGTTAAGGGGCGGTACCGAAAAGTGCCAGTGCAAAGCCTCCTGATGATGATTGCCTGCCTGATTTATTTTGCAATGGTGGTTGATCTTGTTCCTGATTTTATTACAGGTTTAGGCTTGCTGGATGACGTTGCGTTAATTAAGTGGACATGGGATGCCGTTAAAAATGATATTGAAGCATTTAGGCAGTGGGAGGCCAACGGTGAAACAACACAAAATTTATCGGATGATTGATGTCTATTCTCCAGCGACGGAGAAACGTGCCTTACCAGAGGTTGGTCCAGGAACTTCAATGGATTCGCCATTTGCCAGTGAAAAACTATGGTAGGCGTTTTTGTGCCAATAGACCATATTATATTCCGGTTTTGAAAGGTTTTGCGCAAAAGTAACCGTAATTTCTGCAGGTCTTCCATCATCCAGTAATTCCGTTACTGAAATATCAGCTCCCGTTAATTGAATTTGTTGCCCCAGTTTCATCGGGTCGCTGGGCACATGGCGGAATACCTGATCAGCCTGCTGAAGAAAGCCACCATGTTGGCGGATTCTCAATTGATTATCGGCAACTCGTTTAACCAGGGTGGTGGACTGGTTGCTGGAAAAGTTCCAGATTTTAGCGGGGTTTGGTTGATTTGCATACAGGAGCATGGGTCCCAGATAGGATATGTTCTCAACAGGACCATTGATGATAATCAGTTTGCTGTTATCACTGTTAATATTTAGAGTGTTGAGTGATTTTAAGGCACCATTCGATATGATTGCTGGCGACATTGACATGACGGCAAGAAGTAGAGGAGACAGAATTAGGTGCATCAATACCAAAAGTCCGACCGATACTGTAAAGAAATGCTTTGATAGATTTGCCGCTGAATGTCGTTGGGACCATAGGTCGAGTATGAACAGCCCCGCAAGACCACTACCTCCTATACCTACCAGCAATAGATTACGGTCTTGCGGCAAAGATGCCGTGATGGGAAACATTGCCAGAAAAGTACCAGTAAGAAGAAAGGCGACCTGTTTCTTGTGATTAGAAAAACGTGCTAAAAGAAACACCCATATTATGATAATAAAGCCCAATAAAGTGGCAATCGTGTTGAGATTTTCACCGAAAGCACGGCTTTCTGATGGAAGAATGCCGAACTGGCTACCAAAAAAAAGTGGTATCCGTTTGAACAGAGCGATAATAAATTCGGTTGGGTCTTCGACTGGATCTATATAATACCGGATGCTGCCTGAGGCACCGTAACCGTAGTACTTGTATAAAAACCACCATATTGCAACTACAACCGCGTAGGGTAGCAAGAGAGAAAAGCCTCTCGTCGCGCCCCTTTTATCTAAAAAAATCGCGTAGGCAAACAGGTAAGCGCCAACTGCAATGCCTGTTTCTGCAGAGAGCAGGCAGAAAACCAAAAAAACGATAGCTAAAATCAGGTGTTTTGCCTTTCCCTGTTCACTGAAATTGATATGTTGCTGCAAAACCAGCAACGTGAAAAATGCTGCAATGAGTGCGTTGCGATTAGCGATCCAGGCAATGGTTACGCCATGAGTACTGTCCCAGGCGAAGAGCGCCAGTGCAATTACGGCGAAAGATCTGCTGATCTGCAATTTTTGATAAAATTGCAGTAGCAGAAAGAGACAGGCGCAAAACCAAGCCATACTTTGTAAGTGCATTGCCCACAGGTGTTCTTTAAATATGACGTAATCAATAAAGTGGAAAAGTTCGGAGATAGGGCGCCAGAAGTTATATTTAAGATGTTCGACAGTCCACCAGGGAATCAGGCTGTAGTCCATGAGCTGCTGATTGCGCTCTGCGTTGCCATCAACAAAAGAATACAGGTCAAAAAAGGAGGCATTTGCACGCTGTTTGATAATATCGCCGCCGTTAAATAGCGCGTAATGTACGTAGTCATCAGCAACCAAGCCGGAAAATAGGGATGGACTCACCAAAGCCATCGCGATGAGAATTACCACTACCGGGATATTGGGGTGGTTTAGTAAGGTGGGGAGTCGGTTTAGAAATGACATTATTGTATTTAATTGCCTAATGACTGATAACATTCCGCAGTATGATACAATGAAATGCTGAAGGATTCACCTAATGGATGGTATGGCAAGTGGCTTCTTACTCTTGTGGCGTGGCTTTGAGTGTATTCGATAAGGTGTTTTCAGAATGTGTGTTTCTCTCCAGGATCAGCTGTTGCAATTTTTCTTTAAGTAAACCGTAATCAACAGGTTTAGACAGGTAGTCATCCATACCCGCATCAAAACAACGCTGTTTTTCTTCTTTGGTTGAGTGCGCGGTGAGTGCAATGATAGTGATTTGGGCATAGTCTGAGGGTAAACAGCGAATAGCTTTTGCGGCTTCCAAGCCGTCCATTTCTGGCATCTCGTGGTCCATTAGCACCAGATCGAAATCCATTCCTCGTTGCTGTACCGCTGCGACGGCTTGGTGGCCGTTTTCAACAATCGTGACATTATGCCCGAGCTTGCTCAGTAGGTTTCGAATAATGAGCTGATTCGTATTGTTATCTTCAGCAACGAGAATATGCAGAGAGTGACTTGAAATAAATTGGGATGTATTGGCGGCCAGTTTTGCCAGTTCTGATTCTTCCGCAGCGGGCATGGGAACACTGAACCAGAATGTGGAACCTGCGCCTGGTTCGCTTTTTAAACCTATATCACCACCCATTAAATCAACGATTTGCTTGCATATGGTTAAACCAAGCCCTGTACCTTGAATACTGCCGCCTTGGCTGCTTCTGGCTTGATAAAAGGCCTCGAAAAGCTGTTTTTGGTCTGCGGGTGGAATGCCGTGTCCTGAATCACTGACCGCAAAATAGATGTGCTGGGGAGAAGAGGCATCCGGGTGCACGGTGATCGTTATGGTTCCTTCTTGTGTAAACTTGAATGAATTGCCCAACAGATTAATTAACACCTGACGTAATCTGTCGGCGTCACCGATCACATAAGCAGGCAGGTCGGATGAGATATAGACATTAAGATTAATAGCTTGCTGTTGCAGATAGGTAGTAAAAAGTGGAGTGACGTCCTCAATTACCCTTGAAATATTAAAAGGGCTTTGGTCCAGTTCCATTCGGCCGGCTTCGATTTTCGAATAATCCAGAATATCATTGATAATCGATAATAATGAACGGCCGGACGCATTGATAACATCCATATAACGCTGTTGTTGTTTGTTCAGGCCAGTGTCCTTCATCAATTCAACGATACCCAACACGCCATTCATGGGGGTGCGTATTTCATGGCTCATTTTTGCTAGAAATTCACTTTTTGCTTCGCTCATTGATAAAGCTTTAATTTTGTCTGCTTCAATTTTTTTTAATCGTTGCGCTAAGGCAAGTGCTTGCAGGAATACATGAATCGTATTGCCAATGATAAATGCGTTATCAGTCCATATATTTGAGGGAATATAGCCCACACTATTGGTGATTTGAACAATGCCGCCAATACCAAGAAACAACCAGGCAGTAGCAAAGAGCTGCGCATTTAAATAACCTCTTAACGCTAAACGAACACAAACGAGAGCGCTGATCAGGCAGCAGGGAAACAAAAAAAGCAGTGTCAAGCGAACGGCAATATTGTGTTGCAGCATGAAATTCATGATTAAAGCTACGAGTAGAGCAATCATGTTGAAAGCAAGAAAGCGGTAAGTCAGCTGGTGTTTGTCCTTGAGTTGTAGAAAATCACATAGAAAAAGAAAAGCAGTCAGAGCCGTGGTAATGGCAAAAAACGGGTCGCTCTTTTCATGCCAGTAGGGCAGGTCAGGCCAGAGCCACTCATAGGCCAAGCCTTGTTGCACAGAGATGAACAGTGTGGAAGAGATGACAAACAAAATATATGACGCGAAAGATCGAACACGAGTCGTGATATAAACAAAACCGTTGTACAGAATTAGCAGCAACATCATGCCGTAAAATAAACCGAGCATGAGTAGAATCCCTTGTTCTTTCTGCCAAAACACAGTGGGTTGCCATAGCAGGCAATCAAAACGCAACTCATCACTGTCCTGGACGCGCAGTAATACCTTGATTTTTTCGTTGGGTGCCAGATCAATAGGAATAAGAAAATTACGGTGCTTTATCGGACGTTCACCTTGGGGGAGAAGGTCGCCGACTTTAAATTTGTTTACAGTATTGTCGGAACGAATAATGTAAATGTCGATGCTATCGGTGAGAGGAGCATTGATCTCCATTAGCCATTTTAAATAGTTGCGATTGTGATGTTGAATATTTGTGTAAAACCAATAAGTATCTTCCGTAAAGCTAAAATCAACTTTGTTTTTGTGGTTTTCTTGCCAGGGGTAGGCCGAGAGATTATGTAGAAGGTCTTCAGCTTTTAGATGGCCACCTGGGTCTTTCAAATAATAAAAATGTGATGCCAGATTGCGTGGTTTGGTCAGTGTTTGATCGAGTGCGATTTCGTCTATGCTGGTTAAATCGCCAGCGCCAACGCCAACGCAAAGAGAAGCCGCGAGCAACCAAAGCAAGGGTATTAGATTGATTAGCCGTGTGCTGATGACAGGTTTCATTGTATTCGTTTAGTTCATGTTTTTATCTATATGTGTATGGGGTGAACGCACCTGGCCCAAGCCTCTGATAGATTAATTACTATTATTTTAGTATAAATTCAATAAAATCATATAACATGTTGATATTTAGATGGATAGCACTTTAAAAAAACCCATCTAAAAATTGTGCTTGTTCACAATGTTTATTTGCGAGTAATAAAGAAGTGCTTTAAGTAACGAGCAATCAGAAATTAAGAAATCGATTTGAAATGCAGTTTTCGTATAGTTGACTATCATTTTTGAAACAAGTGCTTCATAAAGGTTTAAGCCGTTATTGTAAAGAACAAAAAAAGGCCATGTAATGGCCTTTTTATAGTTAGAAAAAAATACTCAACGCTTTAGCGCTTATCAGTTTCCACATAATCACGTTGTGCAGCGCCTGTATACAGCTGTCGTGGACGTCCAATGCGGTAAGGGCTGCTGATCATTTCATGCCAGTGTGCCAGCCAGCCAACGGTGCGACCGGTGGCAAAGATAACCGTAAACATGTTAGTAGGGATATTAAGCGCTTTTAGGATAATGCCGGAGTAGAAGTCTACGTTGGGATACAGTTTTTTCTGAACGAAATAATCATCTTCAAGTGCTATTTGTTCAAGTCGCTTGGCAATTTTTAGTAATGGATCGTCTTCTAGTCCAAGCTCAGCGAGAACTTCATCTGCTGTTTGTTTCATTACCTTAGCTCTTGGGTCAAAGTTTTTATAAACACGATGCCCAAAGCCCATAAGACGGAAAGGATCGTTCTTGTCTTTGGCGCGAGCTATGAATTTGTCAATGTGTTTCACATCGCCAATTTCTGCCAGCATATCCAGTACTGCTTCATTAGCGCCTCCATGTGAAGGTCCCCATAAAGCAGCGATACCCGAAGCGATGCATGCGAACGGATTGGCTCCAGTTGATCCAGCTAGGCGAACGGTTGAGGTTGAGGCATTTTGCTCATGATCTGCATGTAAGATAAATATTCTATCCATGGCGCGAGCCAGAGTCGGGCTGATTTCTTTTTGTTCACATGGGGTGCTGTACATCATATGAAGAAAATTGGATGAATAATCCAGGGTGTTATCTGGATACATAAAGGGCAGGCCAGTCGAATAGCGGTAACTCATAGCAGCGATCGTGGGCATTTTGGCAATTAGACGTATTGCTGAAATTTCACGATGCTCTGCATTGCTGATGTCAAGCGAGTCGTGGTAAAAAGCAGAAAGAGCACCGACAACACCGCACATAATGGCCATTGGATGGGCATCTCGACGAAAGCCTGTAAAAAAATCATTTAGCTGCTCATGGAGCATAGTATGATTTTTGATCTTGGTTTCAAATAGAGCCTTATCCTCCTGTGAAGGCAGCTCACCATAGAGTAGTAGATAGCTTACTTCAAGGTAGTCCGACTTCATTGCAAGTTGATCAATTGGGTACCCACGGTGCAGTAGAATACCCTTTTCACCATCTATAAAAGTGATTTCAGATTCGCAGGAGGCAGTTGAAACAAACCCTGGGTCAAACGTAAAAAAGCCTTTGGCCGTTAATCCTTGAACATCGATCACATCGGGTCCAAGTGTTCCGGTTAAGATGGGCAAGTCGATTGTTTCACCGTCAATTGAGAGGTATGCTTTCTTATCTGTCATCATTGACTCCTTTTATTATGATGCACATGTACTTAGGCGTGTGTGCGTACTTTAAATGCTGTGTTTTTCAGCCTGCACACAAACCTAAAAAATGTAGACAATCGGATGTGTTGCACTGCTACAGAGAGAGCTAATACTATAAAAGGATTCGCCAAATTGTCAATTAATTGGGGGTTATTTACTGCTTCTTTGTCGTAGAGCGTGGAAATGAGATTTTGGCGTTTGTTTTTTTCAGAGTGGATACAATGCAACTTGGAATTCAGTTGCTAATAATCAGCAAAAAATTGTTTTTAATCAATACTATTTGAGTGTAAATCAGCCCTAATAGCGTTTGAGTTTGTTGCTGGATGGGCCTATAATCGCCGCGACTTTCCAAGAGGTGATTGCTGATTTTTGCTAATCGTCTGGCTCTTGTCTGAAGAAGGCTGAGTGGTGATTTTTACCGCTTAAGTATCCCATAAACCGTCCTGATTTTAGGGCTCAATACAAGTGTGAACAAAGCCGTGAAAGATAAACGACCTGTTAATTTAAATCTCTTTACTGTGCGCTTACCCCTAACGGCGTATGCGTCCATCATGCACCGAATATCAGGCGGGATCGCTTTTTTTGGTGTGGCTGTTTTGCTGACATTTCTCGATGGCAGTTTGGCATCGAAAGCCAGTTTTATCGAAACGCTGGAATGTTTCGATACCTTCATTGGTGGATTTGCCCTGTGGGTTGCGGTGGGCGCGCTAGTGTATCATTGCTGTGCTGGCGTTAAACACATGATAATGGATCTCGGATACGGTGAATCATTTGAGGGTGGAACGAAGAATGCCAAATTGGTGTTGATTATTTCAGCAATATTGATTCTCAGCGTGGGGTTATGGATATGGTAAATGCAGTAACTGGCTTCAGCCGCAATGGCGTCTTCGACTGGATTGTACAACGTGCAACTTCCGTTATTATGTTGGCCTATTTTATTTTTATGATGGGTTACTTTTTGACGCATTCCGGTGTGTCATACGAGGAATGGCATGCATTTTTTACACAAACGTCAGTCAGAATTTTTAGTGTGATGGCACTGGTGTCTTTCTTTTTGCATGCGTGGATTGGAATGTGGTTTATTTCTGTTGACTACATTACAGATCGCCTGCTAGGTGAAAATGGCGCATGGCTTCGTCTAGGTGAAAATGGCACATGGTTTCGGATGGCATTTCAGTTTGTCTGTGCAGTAATTAACTTTACCTACCTAGTGTGGGGTATTCAGGTTTTGTGGGGTGTATAAGAAATGACCAGTATTAATACAGTTAGCTATGATGCCGTGATTGTTGGTGGAGGCGGCGCAGGTATGCGTGCGGCACTTCAGCTTGCGCAATCTGGCCATAAAACGGCGGTCGTAACGAAAGTTTTTCCAACAAGATCCCACACTGTTTCCGCTCAGGGTGGAATTAACGGCGCCATTGCCAGCGACGACCCAAATGATAATTGGCATTGGCATATGTATGACACCGTCAAGGGGTCGGATTACATCGGTGATCAGGACGCCATTGAGTACTTGTGCAGCCAGGGGCCGCAGGCAATTTATGAGTTAGAGCATATGGGATTGCCGTTTTCACGAACTGAATCAGGCCGCATTTATCAGCGCCCTTTTGGTGGCCAATCGAAAAATTTTGGTGAAGGTGGTCAGGCAGCCAGAACTTGTGCGGCAGCAGACCGTACGGGTCATGCGATGCTGCATACCCTTTATCAGGGCAATATGAAAAACAAAACTGTTTTTCTGAACGAGTGGTTTGCTGTGGACATTGTCAAGAATCAGGACAATGCCGTTGTGGGTATCATTGCAATCTGCATGGAAACCGGTGAAACGCTCTACATCAAAGCCAAGGCCACTGTCTTTGCAACGGGAGGGGGCGGTCGAATTTTTCAGTCCACGACCAATGCTCATATCAATACCGGTGATGGTCCTGGTATGGCGTTGCGGGCTGGATTTCCCTTGCAGGATATCGAGATGTGGCAGTTTCATCCCTCCGGAATTTACGGTGCGGGTTGTCTCGTTACCGAGGGCTGTCGAGGCGAAGGTGGCTACCTGTTAAACAAAGATGGTGAACGCTTTATGGAGCGTTATGCACCAAATGCCAAGGATCTTGCCAGTCGTGATGTCGTCTCAAGATCCATGGTATTGGAGATGCGAGAAGGGCGTGGATGCGGCCCTAAAGGCGATCATATATTGCTCAAGCTGGATCACTTGGGAGAGGATGTTCTAGAGAGTCGTTTACCTGGTATTTGTGAGCTATCGCGTACCTTTGCGCATGTGGACCCGGTAAAAGAACCGATTCCGATCGTGCCTACAGCACATTATATGATGGGTGGTATACCAACCACGATTAATGGGCAGGCTATAACGCATAAGGATGGCAAGGATGTGGTCATCGACGGGCTTTATGCTTGTGGTGAAGCTGCATGTGTTTCAGTACACGGCGGTAACCGTCTGGGCGGTAACTCCTTGCTTGACTTGGTTGTCTTTGGTAGAGCGTCAGGAATACACATTGAAAGTGCCCTGCGTTCCGGTATTGAACTTCGTGATGCCACTGAAACCGATATTGATGAAGCCGCGCAGCGGTTGAATAAGGTCAACAGCAGCACCAGCGGTGAGAAAACTGCCGAATTGCGCACAGAATTACAAGAGACTATGCAAGCTCACTTTAGTGTTTTCCGCATGGGTGATGTCATGAAGGAAGGCGTGAAAAAACTGGCTGACATGAGGGAGCGTGTTGAAAACGTCTATCTGGATGATAAATCACAGTGCTTTAATACTGCGCGCTTTGAGGCCTTGGAATTGCAAAATTTATTCGAGGTAGCCGAGGCTACTGCGATAGCTGCTGAAGAGCGTAAGGAAAGCCGTGGCGCGCATGCAAGGGAAGATTTTCCTGATCGTGACGATGAAAACTGGCTGTGCCATTCGGTCTATTTCCCCGAAGATAAGAGTATCGGAAAGCGCGAAGTCAATTTCGCGCCGAAAACGGTGGATGCCTTTCCGCCCAAAGCACGTACTTATTAAGGGGGGATAAAGAAAATGCTGCAAGTAAGTATCTATCGTTACAATCCTGACACTGACCGTGAACCGTACATGAAAGACTATCAACTCGATACGGGTGGTAAAGATGTCATGGTCCTGGATGTACTGGAAATGCTGAAGGAGCAGGATCCGACGTTAGCATATCGGCGTTCCTGCCGTGAAGGCGTGTGCGGGTCTGATGGCTTGAATATGAATGGCCTTAATGGTCTCGCATGTATTGTTCCAGTCTCGGAAGCTATGGGTAAAAGCAATACACTGATACTGCGGCCATTGCCAGGATTGCCGATTATTCGTGATCTTGTTGTTGATATGGGTTTGTTCTACGGTCAGTATGAGAAGATCAAACCTTATCTAATCAACGACACACCGGTGCCGGCTAAAGAAAGATTGCAGTCGCCAGAGGAGCGTGCTCATCTCGATGGTTTATATGAGTGTATCCTTTGTGCCTGTTGTTCTACTTCCTGTCCTTCTTTCTGGTGGAATCCGGATCGCTTCATCGGCCCCTCTGGTTTAATCCAGGCTTATCGTTTTCTGATTGATAGTCGAGACACGGCAACAGAGCAGCGACTGTTGGAATTAGAAGATCCATTCAGTGTATTTCGTTGTCATGGTATTCAGATGTGCGTTGAGGCCTGTCCCAAGGGTTTGAATCCTACTATCGCAATTGGGCATATCAGGAATATGCTATTGAGATTGGAGACCTGATACTTAATCAAGTCTAACTTCCTTCAAAGGCTGCTCATTTCTGTGAGCAGCCTTTTTTTATTCATCATTCTTCTTTTCCCTATAGAGTTTTATCGACAATCGGTTGCCAATTTATCTGAATTGATGAGATGAGAACTTACTCTTTCTGTGGGCTCTAATATACAAACAATGTGACAATATAAGCAATTCTATACTGGACATGCTCCTGTTGAGCGCTAAAATAGTACTCGTAATGTTCATATCACATCATTTAAGGAGATAGGAAAATGTCCGTACTCGTTGGAAATACCGCCCCTGATTTTACTGCTGATGCCGTTTTGTCCGGTAGTGAGTTTGCTCAAGATTTCACGCTTTCCCAGTTCAAGGGTAAAAAATATGTTGTCCTGTTCTTTTACCCGCTGGATTTCACCTTTGTGTGCCCGACTGAGCT
>PIVM01000941.1 GCA_003353945.1 Gammaproteobacteria bacterium | reverse complement strand
GGGGTGTATTGCGCAATAACAGTTTTGAGCTTGTCTGCCTATAGAAATCCACCCTGTTTGATCTAGGATGCTGAGATTTTGCATAAATGTAGTGTTTAACCCCTGTTTCGACATGTTGACACTTTTTGGAACGAAGCCAATTTTAAGGGGGTGTATTGCGCAATAACAGTTTTGAGCTTGTCTGCCTATAGAAATCCACCTTGTTTGATCAAGGAGGCTGAGATTCTGACTATATGTAGTCTTTAGCCCCTTTTTCTACATGTTGACACTTTTTGGCAACAAGCCAATTTTAAGGGGGTGCATTGCGCAATAACAGTTTTGAGTTTGTCTGCCTATAGAAATCCACCCTGTTTGATCTAGGATGCTGTGATTTTGCATAAATGTAGTGTTTAACCCCTGTTTCGACATGTTGACACTTTTTGGCATGAAGCCAATTTTAAGGGGGTGTATTGCGCAATAACAGTTTTGAGCTTGTCTGCCTATAGAAATCCACCCTGTTTGATCTAGGAGGCTGAGATTTGGAATAAATGTAGTGTTTAACCCCTGTTTCGACATGTTGACACTTTTTGGCACGAAGCCAATTTTAAGGAGGTGTATTGCACAATAACAGTTTTGAGCTTGTCTGTCTATAGAAATCCACCTTGTTTGATCAAGGAGGCTGAGATTCTGACTATATGTAGTCTTTA
>PIVM01000940.1 GCA_003353945.1 Gammaproteobacteria bacterium | reverse complement strand
ACACAGGGGTTGAAACAATGAAACACCATGTACACAGGAGAGCACCTGGCGGCATCTCAGGCACATTCGGATTATAATGTGCTGGTTCATTTTGGTGCCGTAGTCAAGCTAGACGTTGAGACACTGAAGATGGCTCTTACATGTTTGTGGCGTCGACATCAAGTGTTGAGGACTGCACTGATTCTTCAGGTACCACAATCTCCTGGCTTGTTTTTTATGACTGTAACTGAAATAATGCCGAATTGGTGGTGTAGCGGGCAGAAACCAAGGTGGCTGTCAAAAGGGATGTATCTATATTGCAGTGATATTAAGTTATCTTCTACGTATGCTAAATATGTTTCGTTTCTACAGCAACTTAGTCAAGCTCCCTACATTTCTGGGAATAATAATTCGCCATCCAGTGTAGGCCTTCTGTTTCCCAAACAATGCATCATCTATTTATACACAACGATGAATCGTCTACTTCTGCACCGAATTCTCTGTATTGCGTTCCTCGCTCACAGGCCTCTACCCGAATTCCCAACCCTTATCACACTGTTACAGTGTGTGATGTAGTAATTAGTCGATATCAGTACTGGCAAGGCTATTTATTTTATTGTAGAGTGACACTTCGCTCACTACAAAAATACACGTGTCACGTTTTAAAGCCATACAAATAGTTGCACTTTTGTGTAACCGCTGCGTCAC
>PIVM01000939.1 GCA_003353945.1 Gammaproteobacteria bacterium | reverse complement strand
GCAGGCTTCTGGTATCTTATGCTTAAAACAATACCCTACAAAGTATATATATTCTGAAAGTACATATTCCGTAGATTATAACACAACATTCTATAATAAAATCAGACGGGAATAACAGTGAGAGTGCCCATTTTGTAGGCCGCTGTCATTTTGTTTGGAACAATTTTTGAACACGGGTTTCTTGAACATGTGTGAACGGATTTTTGTCATTTTGATCTTAAAAGGAAGATAAACTAATTACGCAGGGAACCGTATCTCAGATTTTTAAATAAGCGTTTTGTTTTCTCACAACATTGTTATATGTGACACAAAGTCGGGAATTTTACGAAAAACAGGTTATCGCCACTTTGGAAGGCTATAACTTTAAAAAGAAGTGATAAACAAAAAATTTGAAATACGGTTCCCTCCGAAATATAGTTTTCTTTCTGTTAAGTCTAAAATGACAAAAATCAGTTCACACATGTTCAAGAAACCCGTGTTCAAAAATTGTTCCAAACAAAATGATAGCGACCTACAAAATGGGCACTCTCACTGTTATTCTCGTCTGATTTTATTATTAGAATGTTGTGTTATAATCTACGGAATATGTACTTTCAGAATATATATACTTTGTAGGGTATTGTTTTAAGCATAAGATACCAGAAGCCTGCAAAACGCAAGTATCAAAAAGGGGGCTCAGGGGAGTTG
>PIVM01000329.1 GCA_003353945.1 Gammaproteobacteria bacterium | reverse complement strand
AACAACGAAAAAACACGAGGTAAAGTTCTGTCTGCTGCGGAACAGTTTTATGCATTGGCGGCATAGTCACGCCCAGAAATTCTGCCGCTTTGTTTTCATGCCTGATTTGCGACAGAACCGAAAATACGCATGTGTGTGCAGTACCAGGAGAAATAAGAGCGTCAAGCGGAGCAGAATAAGTTTGATTTTTAACTGAGTTTTAATTCGGGGGCAGCAATAAGCCTTACCCCCTCTGTGGGTAAGGTAAACTCTAGGGGTAAACCAAAACCACCCCTTATGGGGGTGGATTCTTTATTATCGTTGCACGATCCCTCTCTGTGCTGCGATCTTCATAATTATTTCAGATAGATAGGATAGAGGAGGGCAAATTATTTGTAATAGGAGGTTGTAAGCATTCATTATCTCGCATAGAACCAGTTGGCATTAACATATATCTGCATATATCTTAATCATATGTGCTCGCTAAGCAGAATAGAACCCCGAAGCTTGGCGAAACCTAAAAGTTTAAACATGGACAACGCAGTAAAGGCATGGATTCCGGTCTACATTCATTAGTCGCAATTGCGCGATTTCACCAACTACCCGCTGAGCCAGACCAACTGGCCCACCAGTTTGGTGTCCCTGGAAAACCGTTTTCTGATACCGAGTTATTACAGGCTGCGAAGGCGCTGACATTAAAAGCAAAAAAGCTGACGCCGTCTCCTTCTGACCTTAAAAATTCCATGCTGCCTGCTATCGCCAAATCCAGCGATGGCAGCTATTTTATTCTTGCTCGGCTTTCCTGTGACGATTTAACTGCTGATGCACCAGAGGGTGCTCCTGCTCCAGGGGTGTTGGTCCACGATCTTCGTGAAGACGCCCCCCGTTCAGTATCGTTAGATGAGTTTACACAAATGTGGTCTGGCGAACTCATTGTTCTTGCCCGGCGTCAGGGCCTGGGTGAAAGCCTGCAGCAGAAGTTTGATATTTCCTGGTTTATTCCTTCACTTGTTAAATACCGCAAGCTGTTTGCAGAGATATTGATCGTTTCATTTTTTCTGCAGCTGTTTGCTCTTGTCACACCTTTGTTTTTTCAGGTAGTGATGGACAAGGTGCTGGTGCATCGCGGTTTCACCACGTTGGATGTGTTAGCATTTGGCTTCTTCGTGGTGGTGGTTTTCGAAGCCTTTCTGGGTGGTATCCGCAACTATGTGTTCAGCCATACCACCAATCGGGTGGATGTGGAGCTTGGCTCAAAGCTGTTCAAGCATTTAATGGGATTGCCGCTGGCCTACTTTGAGTCTCGCCAGGTGGGTCAGAATGTCGCGCGAGTGCGTGAACTCGATACTATCCGTAATTTCATTACCGGAACAGCGCTCACCTTGGTCATCGACCTGTTTTTTGTTTTTATATTCCTGGGCGTAATGTGGTATTACAGCCCGGCCCTGACCTGGATTGTATTGGCAACCATTCCCTTTTACGTTCTACTTTCAGTGTTTATTACCCCTATCCTTCGCCATCGCCTTAACGAAAAGTTTGAGCATGGCGCAGCTAACACTGCTTTTTTGACCGAGTCGATTACGGGCATTGGCACCGTAAAATCCATGGCGGTAGAGCCGCAAATGCGTCGCAAATTGGAAGACCATCTCTCCAGCTATGTGCATGCCTCGTTTCGCAGCCAAAACCTCGGCAATGTGGCCGGCCAGATAGCAGGGCTGATCAATAAATTGATGACGCTTGGCATCATTTGGCTAGGAGCACACCTGGTGATTGGCGGTGAAATCAGCGTCGGTCAACTGGTGGCCTTTAATATGCTGGCGGGTCGAGTCAGTGGTCCTATATTAAAGCTTGTTCAGCTGTGGCAGGATTTTCAACAGGCGGGCATTTCCATTGAGCGTCTTGGCGATATTCTCAATACACCCCGGGAACCTGGCTTTAATCCCAACCGCTCACGCCTGCCGTCGTTGCAAGGTGCCGTATCGCTGGATCATGTGCGTTTTCGTTACCGTGCCGATGGGCCGGTCATACTTGAAGATATCAATCTGCACGTTAAACCCGGCGAGGTAATCGGCATTGTCGGTCGCTCCGGTTCTGGCAAGAGTACCATTACCAAACTGATACAGCGTCTTTACATTGCTGAGTCGGGTCGAGTGCTGATTGATGGTGTGGATCTTTCCATGATTGATACGGCCTGGTTACGCAAACAAATTGGCGTGGTATTGCAGGAGAACTTTTTGTTTAACCGTACTATTCGTGAAAATATTGCCTTGACTGACCCCTCAATATCCATGGAGCGAGTGGTGGCAGCAGCCAAGATAGCCGGTGCTCATGAGTTTATCGTCGACCTGCCGGAGGGCTACGATAATATGGTCGGCGAGCAAGGCAGTAATCTCTCCGGTGGCCAGCGCCAGCGTTTGGCGATCGCTCGGGCGCTAATCAGCAATCCTCGCATATTAATTTTTGATGAAGCAACCAGTGCGCTGGATTATGAGTCTGAGAGACTCGTGCAGGACAATATGGTCACCATCTGTAAAGGCCGGACCGTCTTTATTATTGCGCATCGACTCAGCACTGTTCGCCAATGTAACCGAATTATTGTTATGGATCAGGGGCGTATCGTTGAACAAGGTAACCACGACCAGCTTATTGGTGCCAACGGCTACTACGCCAAGCTGCACAGTTATCAAAGCCACTCCCCGAACTTGCACAAAGTAAAACATAAAACAACCGGGCATAAAATTGCTGGGCAAAAAGAATCAAACGAGGAACGTGTGCGTCCACAGTCCTCGCACCCTGAGCACCAATCGTTTCGTGTAGAGCGAGGGGCTTCGGTGCTTAAGGATGACAAGTCATGAGCGCC
>PIVM01000328.1 GCA_003353945.1 Gammaproteobacteria bacterium | reverse complement strand
CCCTTCGGAGTCCCGATTGCCCGTCACACTCAGCTTCCTTTTCTTGGGCCTTAATTTCCGTATCTTTGTGTGTCTGTAAGTATTGTTTTAACTCTATTTCATCCCCGTCCGAGTTTTCATCTCTCGACTGGTCCGCTTCAAATCCTGTCTCGGCGCCAGTCATGTCAACTTTTCCAGGGATTGGAGTTGTCCAGTCTTTGAGAATGTCATGCGTGAAACTCGTCTCCGTTGGTACATCGTCAAATATAACCGCACTGGATATTACAGATTTCTTGAATGTTGGCAAAAATACCTTGTAGGCTGCCCCCCCGTGTGAAGAGCCTAATAATATTCCCCTTTCTGCCCTTGGACGCATTTTACTTCTAATGCCTCTCGAGAATTCGCCCTTTCGATTCTTATCTATGTGAACGTAAGCTGTCTGACCGAATTTCCGAAGTCCCTGATAGCGAGGTTGCCTTTCGTGGTGTAGTCTTTCGTAAGGTGTATCGCCTCCCAATGCTTGGTGCGGTAGGATATTACTCTTCATCGTGAAGTCCTGGCAAGCACTGAGCCAAAAATCATCGCCAAGGTGAGCACGTGCCAGTTGCACTCGCCCCCCTTCAGTGATTTGTCTTACTGCTCTTTCCACCAGACCATGCTGTTGATGAGTGTAGGGTGGCGCTGACTCCCACTTTATGCCTAGATTCCCTAAGGCCTTCTTAAAGTATGTGCTCCTGCCCAGTTCTCCTGCGCCGTCACCCCTAACCGTTATAATGGTGACTCCATCTGTCACGTAATCATCTCTGAGTTGCTTAAGTATTATGTGGGCCTCAGCCCTATTTCTGATTCCGTAAGATCGCTTAAATCTGGTAGCTTCATCGATTGTTACCACCATATACGTATGTCCTTCAAAATCAGGTGTGAACGGCCCAACTAGGTCAATATGTATGCACTCCCCTGGTTGTTTAGGTGATCTCGTCCCCCTCTGATAGTGTGGAACCGTAGATTTGCATTCCTTACACAGACGACAATTAAATTTGTTCAAGTCCTTTTGACCAGTTATGTGAATGAATCCCTTCTGTCCCAGGTACAATATGCTCGATGGATGGCTGTGTCCCAGAAGTTCATGCCAGTCGAGGAGTGAAGCCGATGCTGCCTCCCTGCCTCCAGGTGCATAAACCGTTCGTATATGAGACATCTCATTTGCTTTATGTTGTTTTAACCACAAAAATCTTCCGTTCTCAATTAATGGGACAGATGCATTCCCCCCTGCTAAGCATAACGTGGATTCAGGGTAGGACTCAACAAATTTACCTCCTGATCGTCGTAGACATCCGGATGAAAGAAGTCTGGTTGATGCCTCAGGTACGTACAGGACATCTTTTAAGGTTAGGTGGATGACATTAGGCTTAGAGTCTGTCTCACCTTTTCCTAAGACCTGGAACTCGACCTCTCCTATTCCTTTCGCCTTTATTTGTCCATTGTTCCCGAATGTACAGGTCACATCTGTTTCCCTCATGTTTTTGAATTCATCTCGGTATGGCGATATGTGCCTGTTACATCCTGAATCTATGAGCCACATCCCAATCTCTGATACGTTGCTTTCTATATAATCCCGTGTAGAATTGGATTCTATAACTGCATTTTCTGTTCTTTGCTTTCTTGTGAGATGTTCCTTTGATTTGCTCGTTACCTTCCCGTCATTAGCTCCCACGTAGAACGATGACGATGTAAATGAGTAGTGAGATTTCTCGTTCTTGCGATTGTTTTGATTCCCCTTCTGAAGGTTTCCATTGTAGTGCGTTCCGTCAGGGCGTTTTGCACTGTTTTCTCCTGATAACCGCCTTTCGCAGTCTTTTACAACGTGTCCTTTTCGCAGACACCAATAGCATTGGCCTTTCTCGGGCCTCCAGGCTCTCTTATTACCTTGTGTCAATCCTCTGTGTGTCTTAGGGTATTTGTTCTCGTTATGCGCATGCATCTGGTTGAGATTAGCGTATTCTCCAGTGAGTTTACGCCTGTAGAAAGACAATATTCTTTCTTTCAGTGTTTCTACCACTAAACTTTCCAATGTTCCCTCTAGTGAGGTGATTAGTTCACTATATTCCGGAGTCAGATTATTCAGTACATGGGCAATGAAATCTTCTTCGGTCACAGGACTTCCCATTTCGTCGAGCCGTATCCTCAGTAGGTCCAGCTCCAGTAGCCACTCGTCGGGGTCCTGACCCCCGAGCAATTTCAGGCTGGAGAACTTCAGTTTTAGTTCCATCTTTCCTGCTGCTGTCTCAACTTGGAATCTCTTCTTTAGATTCTTCCACGCCAATGCGGCATCCCCCCTCGGATACCTTTCACTTTTAGCATTATGGACAATCGAGAAAGCTCTTCCTTCACAGCACAGGATCAGTTGATTGTATGCCATCTTGTTACAATCTGTCTCGGGCCCCAGACCCTCACTCTCTTCTTGCTTCTGGTGATGACGGCCCGTGTCGTCTTCAGTGAGGGCTTGCAGGTAGCCCAGCATGTCCGCTCGAGCCAGAAACTTGGCACTCCACTCGTGCCAAACCTGCTCATTCCCGTTGAATGGCAGGATCCTGATGTTCTTTTCTACGATTGCTTCACTCATAGTTCCGGTCACTCTTGGGCTCATAACCTGTGAAGGTATGCAATGGTAGCTCGGTGAACTATGTGGTAAAGTCTCAGTGCATTTCCGAGCTTTACAACATAGCTCACCGAGCTACGATAGTATACTTCACAGGCTATGAGCCCAAGAGTGACCGGAACTATGAGTGAAGCAATGGTAGAAAAGAACCTCAGGATCCTGCCATTCAACGGGAATGAGCAGGTTTGGCACGAGTGGAGTGCCAAGT
>PIVM01000136.1 GCA_003353945.1 Gammaproteobacteria bacterium | reverse complement strand
AGATGTCGTCTCTGAGATAAACCGATACATGTGTGAAACGGCATCTTCATACTTCTGTCGCTCAACCAGGGTAAATCCACTATTAAAAATGTCCTGCCTTGCCGCTTTTTGTCGCTCAACCTCCATTTCAGACAAGGCTTCATCGGCCACCTGGCCAACGACCGCCATCGCATTATTAGCTGACAGAAAAATAGCGAACATCAGCGCTTTGACAATGGTCTTATTCATGCTCGTCCTTCAGATACCTGTAGATACTCTCGGTTTCTTTTAGTTGACGGCTCTTTCTTGCTTCAAGATCAAATCGATACGCGATCCCAACGCCCAAATAAATATTGTTTTCCGTACCATCATCCTTAAACACCACAAGCTCTCTCAGCTCCAAATTGAGATTTAGCTGCCTTGACAAAAAGTACTTACGACCGACACCAAAGCCTATAGACCACGCTTTTTCATTGGTGGAATCACCGTAATCATACTCTCGCTCGTACTGAACAATCCCTCCACCGAATGAGAGAAATGCCTCATGATTAATAATGCCTTTATTAAGAAGCGAATCCTTCCCATAAGCTGGCTTGAAGACAAAACTGGTTTGCACCACATACTCCATTTGGTCAAATTTGCTCGGTTCAGCACCAAACTCCTCCAGCAGATCCTTTTTCAAATCCTTCTCTTTGCTCACCACCCACTGAGCTCGAACCACTTCCCATGAGTACTTTTCATCAAAGTGATAGGAATAACTTCCTCCGATGGGATAATTATTAAAAAAGTCATCATCCGGTATAGATGCCAGATGCATTCCCAGCTCATGATGCCTGTCATAGAGCCTTTCCTGAATCACATAAACCGACTCTTCTTTGGGTGTGACTCATTACCAATAGCCAGACTGTTAACGCCAAGGCAGAGAAGAAGGACAGCAACAACTTGCAGTGATTTATTCATCAAAATTCCTTGCTCAAAAGCCAACAACATCAAATATAAAGGGGTAGGAAACATAAACGTCTGAACCTTTTGGTTGTGGAAATTGCCATGATTTAATCGCGGAACGTATACAGGCATGCAGTTGGCCTGAGCTGACTGAAGATGATTTAATACTGACTTCCCCTACCTTGCCGGAAAGCAGTATTTTCCATTCAAAAACGATTTTGCCAGCCAGATCAGGATTACTTGCCAGTGCGGTTTCATAGCAATAGCTGACCTCACCCATATGCTGATCGATAACCCGTTTAACTTCTTCTCGCTTCATACCACCTTTGATACGCACTGTTTTTGACAGATTTGCCGTTACCATACCCTCAACATTATTCAGACCAGTTCCTCCTCGCTCCATGGCAGCCACAGTGCTTTTTCCACCGACACCACCACTTCTAAGAATATCGGTAGAGCCTTTGGTATCAATGATTTCACCCGTGGGCACATCCAGGTGAGCGTCAGACACTTTCGCGACCAATCCAGCCACTTTCAGTTTTGCCGAACGTCGGCCGTTTGTTGAAACCGCGTCCAGACTGGTGACTTTACAAGGCCTGCTTGGCTCCAGCGAATTCCCCCTTCTTCGTTCCCAAAGCGGCCAGAAGACCTGTTTTCTTAATATCACGCTTGGCAATATTTCCACCTTTTTTGTCTCCGCCACCAGCCTTTGGGGCCGCTTTAGACTTTGGCTTGACTATCTTTTTCGCCTGCGCTTTCTTTTTTACTTTTTTCTTGGGGACAATCTTTTTCAGTTCTTCAGGCTTGATTACCACTTTCTTCTTTTTCGGCTTTTCCAGCTTCGGTTTCGCGAATTTCTGCATATCCACTTTGACGAAACGCGGCACATTGTCTTCAATCTTGGCTGACTGACAAACAAAAAACCACCCATAATGATGGCAAAAAGATGAAATAGAGAAGAGCCCAGCAGGGTCTTTATAAAAGGTGTTTTTCTTTTTGCCACAACATGAACATCGGGGGTGACTGAAGGAATCTTCTTTCTTACTATGTAGGTCTGATTACGATGATAGAGATATACATCAAGATTATCAGGTACCACACATTTTTGTTGTTTTCCGGCTTTCCCATTATGACCGCATTTGTCGTCAACAGCCTTGTTTTCAATCTCAGCATCAGCGCTTAAGTCCTTGCCGCGAAGTTCCCGCTTGAAATGTTGATCCGAATAAAAGTAGCTTAACTTATCGGCCTTAAGGTTCTTCGCAAGCCGGAACTTTTTACCTTTGATACGCGTATAATAGGAGTCCCCACGGTAGAGGTACTTAACATCAGTAAGCTCTCCATCTCGAATATGGACAACTTCGATTACTGGGTCAGTTCCCTTTAAGGTACTTTTGAAAGTACTTTCCGCAGTAACAAAATGCTCGCTTAATTCAAATAGGGCCTCGTTATCGGGCTCGTCTTCTTCCTCATCATCTTCATAGATTGAGATATAGGCGACACTTCCGTTAAGCTCGGTTTCTTCAGCATTTTGTGGCTTAGGTTGCTGTGACGTAAAATCCTGTTGTTGGGGAAGCTGGCTATCTACACTGGAGGCTCTTTCTTCCAGGTTGATTTGCTTAAGTGCACCAGAAATATTCTCTTGATCATCACCTGCGTTCTTTCTTGCACCGGGTAACAGTACTTTAGCTCTTGCAAGCAATCCGAATACGCTTTTCCGTCGGCTTACTGGTTTTTTGCTAGTTTCAGTTGAATCCTGATCTCTCCGATCTACTTTACTAACGGGCTTTGCTATTTGTCTATCAGCATTCCCTTCTTTTGGTTTATTTTCCTTCCGCTCGATTTCCTTCCGCTCGATTCCCTCCCGCTTAACGTCTTTTCTAGTTTTTTCTTCAAGCTTCCTTTCAGCGGCTTCCTGCGCTTTGGGCTGCTGCTTCTTAACTTGTTGTTTCTTTTCTGCCTTTTCCTTGGATTCGACTGGATCGAGCTGTATATCTAGCGTTTCTCTCTTAGCCCTTAATATGACTTCATATTGCTGTTCAACCCTGTTAAACAGTATTTTGATCAGTGTGTCTTTTCTGTCATTTGGAAGATTTCGTATGCCAAGATCTTTCACAACAATACTGATCAGCATATCAGTATCTTGTACTAATTGATGCTGGCCATCTGCGTCATTCAAGCCATCGATAAACCGGTTTTGCTTTTCAACTCTTCGTAGCAAAGTATCTATCAACCTATCCTTTCCGATCGATGACAACTTATCCAAATCAATCTTGCTCGCAAGAAACTGGATTGATTTAGAATCTCTATCGCTGTACGCACTCTCCGGTGTTTGTGGGAGACCGTCGAGTTCATCCTTTCTTTGTGCGCTATTCTGGCTCATGAGACATCTCAAACATCACGGGGTTTTTCCAGGTTTTCAGCCCTAGCCGTACAGACTGCCAACTAACGATCCTTTGTTTTCATGTTTTCGTGAAAACGCGCATCCTCCAAAATCTCTTCTTTATAGCTTGTCCTTTCTTTCAACATGCTACTGATATCGCTTTTTTTACGGTGCATAAGATAAACCGCACCCGGCTTAATGGTTTGACCTTTTACATAAGAGTTGCCAAAATCGATTCTCTGCATCCTGCCCTTATCGTCCTCCTGCGCCTGTGAGAAAGGCATCCAGGATACCAATACCAATGAGAGCAACGAAAATGCACACAAAACCCTTCTCATCACGACTTCTCCAACACTAGAAACTGGAAATTTGGATAACCTGCTTTCGCTGCCGTTTTAATAATATTGTTGATGGTTTTAAATGGTAGGTCACGATCACAGAAAAACAGGATATGATAATCCGGCAACTCTGCTTTTTCCTGGTCATCACCCACCATGGCTTCTCGCATCTTTTTCTCGCTTTCTTCCTTGTGTTTAACCAGACGCTGATAAAACAATGATTTCTCAGGCTTACCCTCATCAAAGTCTACAATTCTGTCGTTTTTCAACAGAGCGACTGTAGTGTCATCCAACTTTAACTCCGTTTTTGAAACAAACAGCTTGACAGAATCCGTGTAATCGAGTTTTGCTTCGGAGAGCGGTAGATTGATTGTTTTGTTCAAATCTATTTCATCAGGCCTCTCTGAAAAGGTATCAGCACCAAGAACATATTCATCACCGGCACCATATCAATTTCAATATCTAAGTCCGCTTTGCGTCTTTTGGCTCGACCAATGATCATTTCGGTTCTTCCATTCGCTTTTTATTGGACAAGGTATTGAATAAGCCCATGGCTTTTTCTTCAAACTGATCCATCAGATAGTCTCCCCGATTATTGAGGAGATAAAAACCCATAAGGCAGGGAATGGATACGATCAAGCCAAACGCGGTAGTAAACATCGCAACCGATATCCCGGAAGCCAGAATTTCCTGCTTCGCCGATGCGGCAGCGCCACTCACACCCTCAAATGCCGTAATTAATCCAACAATGGTTCCTAACAGCCCCAATAACGTTGCAATATTCGCAAACATACTTAAGTAGTTGACTCGCACCTTCAACTGCGGCATTTCACGCATAATGCTCTCCTGCATCGCCTGCTCAATTTCCTTATCCCGCCTGCCCGCCTTTAGCAGGCCCGATTTCAGTATTCTTCCCATGGGGTGATCGGATATTTTGTCGCACTCCTCAATCGCGGTGCGATATCCAGATTCTTCAAGACTCGACATGATTTGCTGATACGCTTTGTCGATATTGAGTCGTAATCGTAAATACAGGAAAATTGCTCTCTCGCTAAACAGAGCTTCACACATTTTGTTTACGTTTGTGTTTTTGTCGAATCAAATTCACATTTTCAATTTTTAGTATTCCATTTAGCTTCGTTTTCAGATATGCAAATCACATCGAATCAATTCAAAAACGAAGCAAAAGAATAAGATAATTAACAGTTTTGCGGCTAATAGACATGCTTTTTGGGCTCATAGCCCACTTTAAAAAGATATCACTCTCTCTAGCGGCCTATTGATCTGAAGTGCGCATTACTTTTTTTGTTACACTTCAAGTGAAAAACGATAACCCCACCACCTATCTTATGCCGCCTTCATACAATAAAAACATCTTCGTAATTTATTCTTCTGCATATGCTTCTTATATAGCTTCGTATTTAAACCTACAGATCACCGGAGAAGCAGCTGCCCCAACCTTCTCTCCATTAAGAAATTCAGAACTTAGGAAGAATTGAGAAAGAATAGGATGGAAATATTGTTCACATACTATTCCTAATAGAACAGACAACAAACTATTGCTAAAATGGGATTCTTTGATATTTTCGAAGACCATAAAAAACATCAAAATAATAATCTTTCACACGAAACGAGGAAATATGTATGGCTTATCAGCGCATAGTTGATCACTTGCTTGGTTTAGCCCATCCGGACATTGCTCAGCACTCACAACGTTTTTTTAAAACAGCCAAAGGAGAATACGGTTTTGGTGATAAATTCCTTGGTATTCGAGTTCCTGTGATCCGTCAAACAATAAAGCAATATAAAACAACACCACTGGATGTTGTGGAGAGACTATTGCAATCGGAGTACCACGAAATCCGGCTATTTGCATTGCTACTTTTGGTTTTTCGTTTCACGAAAACCGAGGCGAATGAGCAAGATAACATTTACCAACTGTATATAAATAACACGCAATATGTGAATAATTGGGACTTGGTTGATAGCTCTGCTCACCATATTGTGGGCGCGTACCTCGAAGACAAAGACCGAATTGTGCTCGACGAATTCTCAACTTCCGAGTCGCTATGGGAACGCAGAATAGCAATCATCGCGACATTCTACTTTACCAAAAGAGGACAGTTTGATGACACGCTACGCATTTCTGAAAAATTACTCGAGGATAAAGAAGATCTGATCCATAAAGCCGTAGGCTGGATGCTTCGAGAAGTCGGAAAGCAGGATCTCGCGGCCGAGGTTGACTTTCTAAAATTGCACTACAAAAAAATGCCCAGAACCATGCTGCGTTATGCGATTGAAAAGTTCAGCAAGCAAGAAAGGCAGCGGTATTTGGCTGGTGAGATATAAAAAAGACTGGCAGCTCGGGTTTTAACCCGAGCTGCCATGACACACCACAGAGCTTAAGCCGACTCAAAAGCTGCACTGACGATAGCCTGAGCCTCATTCTGAATTGCTCTAAGATGCGCCTCTCCCTTGAAACTCTCAGCGTAAATCTTGTAGATATCCTCGGTTCCAGAAGGTCGGGCAGCAAACCAGCCATTTTCGGTGACTACCTTGAGACCACCAATAGCCGCTCCATTCCCTGGGGCGTGAGTGAGTTTGGCTACGATTGCGTCTCCTGCGAGCTCATTGGCCGTCACCATCTCCGGGGAGAGGTTCGCCAGCACGGCTTTCTGCGCACTGTTGGCTGGTGCGTCCATACGCTCATAAATGGGAGAGCCGAAGCGAGCTTCGAGTTCAGTATAAATTTGACCCGGATCACTTCCGGTTGTGGCCGTAATCTCAGCAGCAAGCAAATCGAGGATAATGCCGTCCTTATCCGTACTCCACACCGTGCCATCGCGACGAAGGAAGGATGCTCCCGCACTCTCCTCACCGCCGAATCCGTAAGAACCATCAAGGAGGCCATCAACAAACCACTTGAAACCCACGGGGACTTCCGAGAGCTCGCGCCCGAGGTGGGCAGCAACTCGATCAATCATTGAACTCGATACCAGTGTCTTACCAATGGCAGCCTGTTGACTCCAGCCGGTTCGATGCTGAAAAAGATACCAAATAGCAACAGAGAGATAGTGATTGGGATTTAAAAGCCCAGCACTTTTGGTAACAATGCCGTGGCGATCGTAATCCGGATCGTTGGCCACTGCGATATCAAACTCATCCTTGAGACGAATGAGACCGGCCATCGCGTAAGGCGAGGAGCAATCCATCCTGATCTTTCCGTCCTTATCCAATGTCATAAACGAAAAAGTGGGATCCACGTGTGGATTAGTGACGTGGATATCAAGTTTATAGCGTTCAGCGATGGGCTCCCAAAAAGCGATACCCGCCCCACCCATAGGATCAACACCAATGCTCAATCCAGCCTTTGCAATAGCCTCCATATCAATGACATTTTCAAGGTCTGCAACGTAGGGAGTAATGTAATCGTGCTCGTGTGTGGTGCTGGCCCTTAGGGCCTGAGCCAGTGGGACGCGCTTGACTTCTCTGAGTTTGTCACGCAACAGTGCATTCGCTCGATCCTGAATGGCTGTTGTCGTTTCGGTGCCGGCAGGCCCACCCGAAGGGGGATTGTACTTAAACCCTCCATCCTGCGGCGGGTTGTGAGAAGGCGTGATGACAACACCGTCGGCAAGCCCCGTACTTTTGTCTCGGTTGTGACCGAGGATGGCATGCGAGATAACGGGCGTCGGCGTGTAACCTCCTCCGGCCTGAATCATGATCTCTACTTCATTTGCCGCAAACACCTCAATGGCCGTAATTCGCGCAGCCTCGGAAAGTGCATGGGTATCCATCCCCACAAAAAGCGGACCCGTTATTTTATGCGCTTGGCGCTGCTCACAGATGGCTTGGCAAATAGCCGCGACGTGATCTTCATTAAAACTGCCCGCAAGTGAACAACCACGATGACCTGAAGTGCCAAAGGAAACCTGCTGTAATGGGTCCTCCGCATCCGGTTTTTGCGCATAATACGCTGTCATAAGACGCGGAATATTAGTCAGCATATTTTTCGGTGCAGGTTTGCCTGCAAGTTCATGGCGAGTCATCAGATTCTCCGTTTGTAGATCATATCCCAGCACATTGCACGAGATAATTTTGCATTGCTGGGTGCTTTTCCCCGATGGCGTAACCCTTCAAAAACGTAACAACAATAAACTGCACGTATAGATTTTGGGGACGGAACGCAACCATCTTAGTTGCTATTTCTCCGAGTTTCAATCACACGCCTTTAAGGCAACGCGGTAAAATAACGTTGTAAAATGATGTATACACCAAAAGCGATAGAAAGAAGAGTTAAGAGTCCGTGAGATTATTAGTTAGTTTATTGACTAAAATTCAACTAAAATAGCGACTCAAACATACTTGCAGTTGTGAAAATCTAAGCGGCTTTAACAAGTAATCATCCATTCCCGCCTTAATGGATTTTTCCTTCGCTTCTTCACCCGCATAGGCAGTCAAAGCAATAATCGTCGCACGCTGTTTCTTATCCTGCTCGTATTCGCGGATCTTCTTTGTCGCTTGATAGCCATCCATCTCTGGCATTTCACAATCCATGAGAATTAAATCATAAGGATCACAGTCAACTACGTTCTGCAGTGCCTGTGTGCCATTTTCAACAAACTGCATTTGAAAGCCCAACTTTTCAAGCTGGCCTTCGATCACTAGTCTATTAACCGGATTATCTTCTGCCACCAGAACATTCAAATCAGGCAACGTTGGCTGGTTATCATCAGTTTGTGGCTGTGATTTTCGTTTTATGCCCAATGCCAGAACAATACTTTCACGCAACTTGGCAATGGTAATGGGTTTTTCCAACAATGGACCCACAGCATATTTTTTTGCAATTGCACTTTCCTGTTCAGTCGTGCCAAAACGTAAGGCACTTATCGCCAGGATGGGTGGTTTATAAGCGACACCTTCATGGCGATGAATCTGCTCCATCAATTCATAGCCACTACAATCGGGCAGTACAATATCAAGCAGAACGAGATCGTAACGCTGAGCAGCGGCCAGCAGTTTAAGCGCCTGTTCCCCGTTGCCAGCTACCTCAGCTTGAATACCCCATGCACGTAACGAATGTTGGGTAAATTCACAAAACGTTTCGTGATCATCAATAATTAGCACTCGCTTTTGATCCAAATCTAATTTGTACAGCGGTGTTTGGGCTTGAAACTCTGCCGAGGCGGGCAGATACCGAATCGAAAAAGTAATGCAGCTACCTTTGCCCAGCTGACTGCTCATGCTGATATCCCCTCCCATCAACTCAACGAGCTGTCGACTGATCGCCAGCCCCAAGCCTGTACCCCCAAATCGGCGCGTTGTGGAACTGTCTGCCTGGCTGAACGACTTAAATAGATGTTTTTGCTCCTCCTCCGATACGCCGATACCGGTGTCACAGACGGAGAAGACCAAGCTCTCGTCTATACCCTCGGTACAACGACTGACCTTCAAGGTGATTTCACCTTGTTCTGTAAATTTGACGGCATTACCCAGCAAATTGACCAGCACCTGTCGCAGGCGTGTCGGATCACCCTGCATAGTCTGGGGTACGCCCATGGCAAGACAGGTCATAAACTGTATTTTTTTCTCCATGCATTGCAGTGAAAAAATCTCGATACAATTATCAATCAGGGCCTCGATATCAAAATCAATTTTTTCAACACGCATACGGCCGGCACTGATTTTGGAAAAATCCAATATGTCGTTGATCACCGATAACAATGCCTGACCGGAATCATTGATGATAGAAACAAACCGTCGCTGGTTATCATCCAGTGGCGTGTCCTTTAACATTTCCGCCATACCCAACACGCCATTCATCGGTGTGCGGATTTCATGACTCATCGTCGCTAAAAATTCCGACTTGGCTTTGTTTTCGGCATTAGCACGGCTAACTTTTTGATCAGACTCGACCTGTTCAATTTGTGCCTTTAGCAGTTCGTTTTTAGTTTCCAGCAGTTGTCTGGCATCATTGGCGGCTTGTTCGTTGAGCTCTCTAAATTTGACCTCTTTTTCTCTGGCAATATTCAGACGGTCGGCCAAGGCCAGGGCAAGCAATACGACTTCGATTAAATGGCCAGCCATAAGCATGTGCACAGGATTAGCAACGTAGGGAATATTGCCCTGTACCATCTGAGTGTAATAAGCAAAACTGGCCGAGTAGCATAACCAGGCAATGGCAAAAAAACGTGCATCCTTAAATCCTTTCCACCACAAGAAAACACCACAGATCCAGGCAGCGGGGTAGAACAAAGTGATGGGCACCATGAATAGAAAATAGTGTTTTGCATAAACTTCAAATGGCATTAACAGCAAATTAAGGATATTAAAAAATATAAATAGATAACATACCTTTGCGGCAAGAGGAAATCGATCGCGGAGGTGCAAAAATCGCAGAGCGAACAGCGCTGCCAACAAGGTATACATTTGTGCCAGGACAGCCAATAGTTTACCATTCAGTTCGGGATATTCAGATAGAAACAGCTGATAGGCGTAACCCATCACAATGCAAACTGCCATTGCCATGGCAAGGGCATTAAGGACGTAGTAAATATAGGCGGATTCTCGAACGGAAAAGAACAGAAATAAATTGTAGAGTGCGATGATCAGAATACCGCCAAAGTAAATACCATGAAAAAGCTGTTGCTGCAGGTCATGGCGTTGAAAACGCGATGTTTGCCAGAGTGTCGCCTGAAATTGTAGCGGGATTCCCCTGCTATCGATGCGGATGAATAATTTTACATCGCTATTACTGCTTAGCTGAAAGGGGACAACAAAATTGCGATGATCAATAGGCCTATTTGAAAAGGGGCGCATATCACCAAGTTCATAGCGCGTGATGTCATCGCTTTGATTGATAAGATAGATATCAACAATATCGAGTATCGACCGATCGATTTCAATGACACCCTGAAAATCGGTTTTGGAGACGATGTCGGCAGTAAACCAATAGACATCTTTTGTGGGGCCGAAATTCGGGTTGGCCTTGAGCTGACCCCACTGCTCTTTCGCTAGACTGCGTACCGTCTCGAGACTCATGGGCGACTCATCCGGGTTCTCTTTGAAATAATGCAGTTTATCGGAAATAGGTATTGAGGATTGATCAGCAGACACCTGAACGGGATCTGCAATAGCATTGAATGCGCAGAGGTTCAGCAGCAAAAACAAAATAATTGTTAACCAGCTGTTCATTGATAATGCTCGCCACACCGAATGCGAATCGGTAAGAGGCTAATAAATTCACCCTTAATAATCAAAGTGTAGCTGATGTAGTTACAACCAGCTTTCCTTAATTGTGGAAAGGCTAGATATCAATTTATTGCACCGAAGAACGGTAGTTGTTATGGCAAATTACTTCTCCTTTTTCTCTTCCCCCACTTCCTGCTCCTCTTGCTCTTGCTCTTGTTGACTGGGCTCCTGCCCCGTTTTGAAAGTGCTGTACTCCCTATAAGTTGAAATACCCGACAGTACTGCCGTCAGCGTTGGGCCTACCACGGGGATTGAGCCCAACAAAGCCATATTGCCTACACCAATGCGGTCCAGCAAAGTGCCAATACCTTGTTCCTCAAGGTTATCCCTGGCCCCATCTACCACCGCCAGTAATTGATGGGGTTGTAAGTTTATCTGTTCTGCGGCTTTCGCCAGTTGCTCGACCGTTAGAGCCGACTGGCCTTTTTCTATTCTTGACCAAGTCGATTGACCAACGCCGACCAAAGAAGCAAATTCTGCCTGTCCAATACCATGCTCCTTGCGTAAACGCGCAATGATATTGCCGACCAGCGCAGGATAGGTCGTATTTCCACTATAAGATTGCTCTGACATACTTTACATCCATCGCATATATGCATATCATGCATATATGCGGTTGCGAGACTATTGCTCAAAACACACATTATAGCTGAACAAGCATTTTTGCAAAACAGGCAGGTGCGCTAAGAAAAGCACCTGGACAGATTCCAGCACTGGGCTGAAAGCAAGCATCTTGCTGATATTAAAAACAATTTTTGAGGTCTGATATGTCCACCATTAATCTCTATGAGTCACTTAGACCGTCAGTCGTTGGGCTGGGCATTTCAGCACTCAACGGTGTGCTGGGGGAATCATTTAACGAAAGCAATAGCACGCTAGGCATTGAAATGGGCTTTTACCATCAGAACCGTAGATTGGAGCTAACAGAGAACAGGCTAAAACATCTCTTCCCGACCCCATCCTCCAAAATTGCGATTTTTGTTCATGG
>PIVM01000938.1 GCA_003353945.1 Gammaproteobacteria bacterium | reverse complement strand
ATTCGTTACTAGTTCATCATTGGGATAAGCCATTAGATAAGAAATTACTTTTAAACTCTTCATGCTTATTCTCCAGCGGATTTTGTTTGCTTGATCAGATCGCGACGCGTGTGCTTTTTGCCGCCAAACATGCTGGCCTGATTACTACCGGTCGTGCTATTGCCAAAACCGAAACCGCAGCCACCGCGTTCTGCGTAAGCCTCATGCAATGCATCTTCACGGTGTGCTGTGGGTACCACGTACCGGTCTTCGTAATTAGCGATAGCCAGATAACGGTACATTTCGCGCACTTGCAGTTTGCTCAGACCAACGTCTTCCAGTACCTGCAGATCTTCAGTATTCTCAACCGTTTCAGCTCGCATAAAGGCACGCATGGCCAGCAGTCGTTTCAGTGCCAGCAGTACCGGTTTTTCGTCCCCGGCGGTTAGCATATTGGCCAGATACTTCACTGGAATCCGCAGTGAATCCACATCCGGAATTACACCGTTCATACCAATTTTGTTTGCTTCAGCTGCATTCTGGATGGGGCTTAACGGCGGCACATACCAAACCATGGGCAGTGTGCGGAATTCAGGATGTAAGGGTAGTGCCAATTTCCAGTCCATGGCCAGTTTGTAGACGGGGGACTGTTGGGCAGAAGTCAGAACATCATCGGAGATGCCGTCTTTTCTGGCTTGCTCGATGACTTTC
>PIVM01000937.1 GCA_003353945.1 Gammaproteobacteria bacterium | reverse complement strand
TATTTGGAATATGCTTGTTAAGGGGCAAAACTATAATCCGCCATCTCAATATATGTTCCTCGATGAAAAAAGAAAACTGGGACTGGTGAAGAGAATTAAGAAACAAATAACTAAATTTGCAATCAAACCCGAACAACTCGGATTTACAACTATCTGATTTGGTGGATAATAAATTTGACGTTAGTCGGAAGTAACAAAAAATTGAATGTAGCTAAGTTCTTTAAGTTTAGAATCTATATCCCTTTTCTCAAGGAAAAAGATTATAGAGTTTAAATAAAAACTGTTTGATTGATTAAACAAAATAAAAACTAAATATGGGAAAATGAAAATATTAAAATACGTATTGATTGCAATGGCTGTTTTAGGAATTGCAGCCTCAATTTATAACATGATTTATGAAAATTCCTTAAATGATATTGAAGGACTACTCCTAGGAGTAGTTGTAATTATTATCGCTTTTAATTTAGAAAAGATAATACATTTAATCAAAAAAAAATAGGCAATATTGTCATTATCATTTTAAGATTTGAACATACTTTATAAATTGAAAAAATACCAGCTTATAACAAAAGTAGCCGTTGCACAACCCTATAAAATTAAGATTTAGTAGTTTTCAAAGCATCTTTGAGTTCGATTAAGCTCTTTTGAGGGCTTTTTCTTTTTGTGTCAAATTTGCAATTGATAATATAT
>PIVM01000936.1 GCA_003353945.1 Gammaproteobacteria bacterium | reverse complement strand
GCAATAGTTGCTGCATAGGTTTTAGGTTTTGATCTCCTCTTCACTCTACGTTAAAGTAATAAAAGGGAAAGTTTGATCTTGAGAACTTTGAGTAATTACTCTTACACACTACTGTAGTGTGACTAGGGTTGCGTTTCGGGTAGAGGCGGAGTAGTTAGAATAACTACGACCAGAAACGGATCACCACTCGTCTTTTTTCGTTCTACATTAAACTAAATAAAGCAAAGTCCTGTCGGTAAAGACATTGACTAGTTACTCTATCACACGCCGTAACAGTGTGGTAAGGGTTGGGAATTTGAGTAGTGATCTGTGAGTGATTAGCGCTACACAGACAATTCAATCACTATGTTCTCTTGAAGATGAAAACGTCTCACCCTTACTGAGGTTTTCGACAGCTTACCACTTCACACGCCAATCTCCTTAATCCAACTGGTGGTCACACAGCGCGTACCCTTACCTGCTATCTGTAGCATCGATCTACTGGGATTTCCTAGGAAGAACTACTCACTCGAACCCTCATTCCCACACTAACTGCAGTGTAGTTTCACTGGGATCTCCTGCAACTTCTTGGGTAGTACCAGAGTTGCGGAGGGAAGAGTCACAGAGTGCTCCACGAATAATATCTTATGTTTAGCTTCCTAGCTATTTGACTCTGTCTAGACTCTAGCGGATCTGGCTGTCCTGATGATA
>PIVM01000935.1 GCA_003353945.1 Gammaproteobacteria bacterium | reverse complement strand
GTGGAGTGTACTGATGAACGGTACGCTGCCATGGCGTAGGGCAGGTGGTCCTCCCAATCGGAACCACACTGGCTCACAAACATTGATAGTAGGGACAGCAAGGTTCTGTTGAAGCGCTCTGGCATCCCGTCTGACTGGGGTCTGTATGGTGATGTTCTTGTTTTCGTTATGTTGAGTAGTTTGCACATCTCCTTGAACAACTCTGATTCAAAATCAGCGCCTTGGTCTGTGTGGATAACGTATGGACTACCAAACCTACAGAAGACCTCTCGAACAACGGCATGAGCAATGGTTTCAGCCCTATGGTTGGATAATGGTAGAGCTTCAGTCCATCTTGTGAAGTGATCAACAACCACCAATATAAGATGATTGCCTTGTTTGCTAACTGGTTTGACCGTTAACACGTCCATATGCCATCTTTCATTAGGGAATGAAGTTGGAACTTGATGTAGTGGAAGGCGGGCCATGCCTGGGCCTAGTTTTCTCTGCTGACACATCAAACACTCTTTGCACCACCTTGAGGTATCTGCTTTGTAGTGTGGCCAGTAGAATCGTTCTTGAATTCTTTTCTTGGTTCTGTCACTTCCAAAGTGTCCGGACATTCTCATACCATGTAGGTAGTGGAACAGTACCTTTCTAGCTGGAAATGGCACAAATAACTGCATTTTCTTTGGTTTAGTAGGGTCTTCTGA
>PIVM01000135.1 GCA_003353945.1 Gammaproteobacteria bacterium | reverse complement strand
GCTTGCTTTGGTAATAAGTTGAGGCCATCTATAGTAGAAATGTTTTTCCGTGTGCAAATGTAGCGTTTTTCTAGCGGGTCGGTGATATTTGCCAGGTTCTAATTGTTTGCTTCTGATGTAAAATATGCGGTTATAAGGATGCTTTTTTTGGGGTTGAGTGTCAAATATTTATCGCGAGGCTAGGCGTGGCGAGGGGTGTGGCTAATTATCGGGAGAGTGATTTACGAGGTCTGTAGTATACATAGCCGATCGCTAACAAAGTAACGTCTCCCATTAAAAAGCTTCCGTCAGTCCGATGGCACAAATTTACAATTCATTTATTAAATATTCTCTTTGTGTTGGACGTATAACTAAATGTCCGCAAACGAGAACATAGTACTATCAGTGTAATATTCACGTCAGTCCGGTATGGAGCGATTTCCGGGTATTACCGACAAACCAAGTCAACTATTAAGCAAGGTCAGGTTCGAGATATGCGGGCGCAGACGATTAGTTGATCAGATCATCTTTGATTCCTGGTGTACGTCACAGCGATTTCTGACGATATCCGAAAGGAACGAATGTCAGCTCTTTTGATTGACAGGTCAATATTTAACCAGGAAGGCCGCGCGCCGGGGATTCGATGCGAACTGCCGCTTGGGTGTTTACGGGTGTTGTCATCATCCGTTTTCACACAGCCTTTCTAAAGTGTGTGAGCTCAAGGTAGTGCAAACCAAGTAAATTTGGTGCGAATATACATTGTCCTACCTGCCTGCTTGGTCATTTAAGTGCTCATTACGCCCGCTCATCTCGATAAGCGGTATTTCATACAGAATCTGAAAGTTGGCACGAATCCATCAGATCGGACATTTAGAAAACTCCAATTAGTGAAGAATCACCCAATAAGTGCTCTCCGTATCTGCCAGCTCTGGACAAACGAGTTTACCTTATAACAGTTGGCCGAAGACTAACAATTGGTCGTTACTACCGATGCTGGCAGCTACTTTAAAGAGGCAGTAAAAGTTCTCGAAGAAGTCAATGACCTCTGGGATATAATAGAATCGCGATTAGATCGGGTGTTTTTATACGATTCCCATACTTCTTAGCTATAGAAACTACACTAAAATACAGGGTATCCGTGCAATGAGGTGATCCCATGAGTCTCGCTGATGACTACGAGTTAATGAAAGGAATGTTCAGCGCTGTCCAGTCCCTGGCGTCTATCGGGGGTTGGGAGTATAACGTAGTGGATGATCAGTTCTATTGGACAGATGAAATATACCACATCTACGAAACAACCCCCGAAGAATACGTACCCACCAGAGACGGTGTAATCAGCCTCTGCACCACCGAAGAAGCAACACAAAAAACTCACGCTGCTCTTACCGCTGCTATTCAAACTGGCGAGGACTTTAGCATCGAGATCGAACAAATCACCCTGAAAGGGAATAAACTATGGGTGCAGGCCTACGCCAAGACGGTAATGGTTGATGGCAAGGTAGTTAAGCTGATCGGCGCAACACAGGATATCACAGCGAGGAAAGCGGCTGAGCTGGAGATTTACCGCCACGGTAACTTTGACCAGTTGACCGAGCTACCCAACCGAAGAATGTTTCGTTACTGTTTGGGAAAAGAGATCATAAAATCGGCCAGAGAAGGAAAGATGCTGGCTCTACTCTTTATCGATCTGGACCACTTCAAGGAAATAAACGATACATTTGGACACTCACAGGGTGACGCTGTAATTAAAAAAGCAGCTCAACGTATCACAAGTTGTGTACGAGAATCAGACACGGTGGCTCGTCTGGGTGGAGACGAATACACTATCATCATTGCGGGGCTAGAGGAGTACACCACCGCCGAACGTATTGCGAGTGGGATCATGAAGCGACTCGCTGAACCATTCCAGATTGGTGAGGAGGTTGCTTACCTATCTGCCAGTGTGGGCATCACACTGTATCCTGAGGATGGAATTAATATGGATGACCTGCTGATGAATGCGGATCAAGCCATGTACGTTGCTAAGAAGTCTGGTCGGAACCGATACCAGTATTACACATCTTCCATGCATGAGACTGCAGTTACCCGTGGATTAATTGCCAACAATCTGCGTGCTGCGATAGCAAACAATGAGTTTTATGTCGTCTATCAACCCATCGTGGATTTGAGCAACGGCGAGATACATAAGGCCGAAGCTTTATTACGTTGGGAGCACCCAAAGCGAGGGCTCATAAGTCCTGCAGAGTTTATTCCAATTGCCGAGGAGACTGGTCTCATCAGTGAAATAGGAGAGTGGGTGTTTCAAGAAGCCGCACGGCAAGTGAAGAGCTGGCGAGCTTCATACGACAAAGATTTCCAGATCAGCGTGAACACATCGCCAATACAATACCACGATGCCAACAATAGGTTGAACATGTGGATTAAGTACCTGCGGACCCTTGGCCTGCCAGGCACCGCTGTTGTTGCAGAAATCACCGAGGGTGTGTTGATGGACACCCATAGCGAAATCGTGGAGAGGCTGCAAGCATTCCGTGATGTTGGAATACAGGTATCCTTGGATGACTTCGGCACAGGTTATTCATCCTTGTCTTATCTTAGGAAGTTCGACATTGACTACATTAAAATTGACCAATCATTCGTACGGAATATGAAGAGCGACAGTAAGGACATAGCACTGTGTGATGCTATTATCGCAATGGCGCATAAGCTCGATATCAAGGTAATAGCCGAGGGCATTGAGACCGAGGAACACAGGGATCTGTTAACCGCCTCGGGTTGTGACTACGGACAAGGCTATCTATTCTCCAAGCCCGTTGTGCCCAAGGCTTTTCAAAAGTTACTGACTGTGCGCAGCTAAGCACTGGCTTTCAGTTCATGTTTAGGTCTCGGTATAGGTCCGCTTTCAAATAGATTGCCCTAATTTGCCTGACCCTCTCAGTGCCCGCTAACTCTAAATTGTTATCCCTCGTTGTACGGCCAGGTCGGAACCTATTTTGAAAACTGCAACGTCGAGTTTGGACTTACACATCCCAAACTTACACATCCCAAACTCGACATTTTCGAGGGATATGTGCAGCAGCACATAACGAGGATTCTTCCACAGGACGAAAAGAGTCCAGATCATGTTGGCTAATGAGTAGGTGTATCGTAATGCCACCCATAGCAAGCCGATTTGAAACAGAACTACGGATAAAAGCAGGAGCAAGGCGAGAAAATCCGAACAAAGCAGCCAAGAATGTTTAATTGCTTAGTTTTGCGGCATAATGATTCAATCAATGGATTGGGTCGGGGAATACCATGAAAAAAATAATAACTGTTTTGTTGTTGCTTGTGTCGGTGCAGGTTGGTGCGTCTTTAATCACAACCAGTGTGAATGGTTATTTCCAGCAAGACGGATACCTAGTAGGAAACTCGAGGTGGGACGGCGGGACTGTTGAGACTGGTGATGAATTTTCTTTAATATTCAATTACGACGATACAGTATTCACTACCGCCCCGTACTATGCTAACGGTAGAACCTATACACGGAATACCTACCAAACTTCCTTGGAGGGCGGCTCTGGCATTCTTTATTCGTATTTAGCCTCCTTGTATCCAAATTTTACGAGGACTTCGACAGCCAGATCACCAAATAGCCCAATAGAAAATGTTGAATGGCGGTTTGATAGCGGCGTAATGATTACTGATTCAGATTCTTCTGCGGCAGGTTATGGCTGGAGTGACTATGGTAACCCGAGCCAAGGTACCTTTTTGTTATCAAGTGTCATTTATACCACTAACCCCGACCCTTCTCCGGAACCTGATCCAGTAGCAGTCCCAGAACCAACCACAATCACCCTGCTAGGCTTAGGTCTCTTTGGATTGGTGATGCGTCGAAAGCTAGTCTGAATAATCTAAGTTGTATTGTTCAAAACTAGGAAACTGTTCACTTTCAGCTTCAAAATGTCGGAGCTTAAAGCCTGCTTTAGAGATCATTTCCATCTAGCAACGATATCTAAACCAAACATAACAAAGGCTGCCGGAGCGCTGTGCTCTGTAAATATTCGAACTGGGAGATTTAACAATTACTAATAGCGAACAATATGTGGCTAAGAACCCATGCGCAATTGAAGCAGCTATAGATATCCTACTTCAATTATTTGGGTTGTGTTTGATGTACCTTCTATTCAAGGAAATCGGTGAGTATCTAATAGGTGAGAATTTCAGCAAAGATGTTCTTCTTAGTTTAGTCGTATTGCCTTCCATCTTAGTGCTCAAGAGTGTCGGCGAGGTTTTTGAACCATATTTTGTTGAGGTTTCTTTATCTGATGAAACACTATCAGTAAAACAAGGTATTCTTACAACATTTGAAGACAGCCTTAGCTTAAAAAATGTCGAGAATATTGAGGTAATTACAACTGTACTGGGTAAATATCTCAATTATGCAACTTTAAGAGTGTATGCGTATGGTTCATGGGTTGTGGTTCCAAATGTAAAAAATGCAGAAGCTCTTAAAGAAAAAATAGAGCAAATAATGGGAAATAAAATTGATAAAAAGTAGGTTAATACACATAGCAAGTATATTCGGCCTCGCCAGAAAAAGAACGCTGACTGAACTGGCTAACGCTCACCGCAGCTACCTGCGTTAAGTTATATTCTATAAAACTGTCCATAGGATGACTCATGAAAAATTTAATAAAAATGGCAGTAGCAACAGTAATTACCCTGATATCATTGAACGTATCAGCAAGCGAGTTTTGCGATGGCTTTGAAATGGGATACAAAACGGTAAAAGGAAACAATGTGCTGGTACCTATGTGCCCTATGGCCCCATTGACTCCTCTGGGATCAACACCCTACCAAGAAGGCATTAAAGCAGGTATGGCAGCAGCCCGCCGCTAAAACTTTACAAGGCCATCAATATTAAGGACAGCTCATGGCATAGGCTTATTTTGTTCTAGCTGATTTCTTTGAAATAGGCTGGCCCGGAGTTATAAGCCGGTTTTACAGGTAGCCGAAAATAACTCTGTATATTCCTTATAAAACTCGCCCAGCTTAATGCTTTCATCTTCGGCAAGGTCTGCCCATTTAATCGATACTTCACAACCAAAACTTTCTAGCAACCCTTGGTAAACAGGAAGGTTGTGCTCTGACAGAACGTCAGAGAATGCCAAGTCTAGTGCGGCCTGCTCTTGCAAAAGAAGAGCAGTGTGAAAATTGATTGATTCTTCTTTATCTAGATTGCCTGCCATCATGAGCCTTCGCAGAAGAAAGTTTTTACTGATCAAATAATCTTTGTGCGCCAAAAGCCATGCGCTTCCAATTTCGCTTTCCCTGTCTCCCTTAATGCGGAACCATTTAACCGGAGCAGAAGCTTTCAGCTTTCTGAATTCATGGTCATCATTGTTTATGTCGGCAGTAATCATTAAGACCGCCCGTTCTTTCTCGCTAAGCTGTTCATACTGCTTTGTTAGCACCTTGGTATTAGCCATTAGCTATCCTCAATTTTAAAGTATCCTCAAGAGCCTCAATGCGTTGCTGTAATTCAGTAGTCTCAAAGAGCTTTCTGTATTGTTCCAGTAAGCGGCAAATAGCTGCGGCTTCACTGGGAAGTAACTCACCGCCAGCCAAGTGCTGAGCAACAGTATTAAGGGCGTTCATAGCGCTTTTGGAATCATTGATGGCCGGTAGTTTAAATCCTTCTAGCGGCCGCTCCTTGGCTTGCGGCGCAATCCTTTCAAGGCACAACCTTAAAGCGATCGTATCGCCCTCCAGCGCCATTTCTACAGCTTTTCGACTCAGGGCTTCGGCCTCGCCTTCGAGCAAAGACAGCGCTGCTAGAGTCGCCTTGTTGCGTGTTCCTTTCGGCTTTCCCTGACTGTTACCGCTTATGCCTTCAGAGAACTGGCCTTTATCATTTCGATCACTCATTGTGCCTCCTGTATTTGGCCTGCAAATTCAGGTTTGTTTAGGGCCAGTGTTAATTACTACCACAATCAATTGCAGATGTGTTTTAAAAAGGTTATTGCTTTATTTTATGCCTGATCCATGTATTGGCCTGCTTGCGCCCCGCATTCTGCTGTTGGTGGCCATGTGCCACTTTATCCATACCATCAAGCCACTGGCATTTATATTCGCCCAGAAGTTCTCTGCGGCATTGTAGCGTGGTGCCCACCAGCAAGCTCGCCAACCATATAAAATCATCCGACAATAGCTCAATATCTTTATCATTACGCAGAGCGTCCAGTACACCAACTTCCGGTAAGGCTGAGCCGTTTGCAGCCGCTGTAACTGAGTGCAACTTTTGAAGTGAATTATCAGGGGTAAAGTTGCATGCTTGTTTTTGCTGAGTTTCGTTTGAGTTGTTTTGGCAGTTGCGCTTTTTCTTCAGCAATACTAAGGCTTTCAGGCTGGTAGTTGCATTATTGGTTGCATGACCAGTTGCTCCATTTTCATTGATAGTTTCAGGTTGCGCTCCCTTAGCAGATGCAACATGCAACTTTCGCTGATTTTTTTGCATTATTTACCTCCAGCAGGTTTGTAATCGCCACATTCTTTGGCCTTTTTTGCATGACGGCTGACGCTGCTTTTATTTATATTTAGCTCTCTCGCAATATCAGTTTGGCTCAATCCATCACTGAGCAAATCAACGACTCTCTTATATGTAGTCTGCGTGACCGAAGAGTGTGCCCAGCTTTGTTTATCGTCCAGCGTGGTCAGCGAGCATTCAATTGATTCAGCTTCATCACCGTAAAATCCCCGCGATTTTTCAAAATGAACCTCGAATGTAGCTCCTTGTGAGGGGTCATAATCTGAAGGGTGCCGCAATGCAATAACCGTATCAAGTATGTCTTCGCGTTTACTGGTGCCGCGCTGAGCACCTCCTTTTCCTGCATGATGAACAAATAAAACGCTACGACCTTGCGCCCTCATTCTCAGCGCCCATTCCTGAACCGTGTTCCATGATTCAGATTCGTTTTCCTTGCCGCTGCGGCATATCGTGCTGATGTTATCTACAATAATCAGCTTTGCCTTATCGATATAAGGCTCCAGCTGTAATTGCCCTAGCGGGTCTGATAAGTCAGGCATTCCCATGATCTGAAAATCATTCAAAATAAATTTGAAATTTTCTGGCTCAGCCTCTTTTAAGTGCGAATCAATAATCGCCGTCATACGCTCTTGCATGGTGATTGCAGGCATTTCGCCATCAAGATAAAGAATGGGAACCGGTTCGGGTGCGTTCCACTTAATAAACTCTCCGCCACTCGCTACAGCATAAGCTACATTCAATGCAAAAAAGGTCTTACCTACACCTCTTGGCGCATAGACCATACATAGCCCCTTTTCTGGAAGCCATGGTGCCAGTAAGTTTTTGCGCGGCGGGATTGTTTTTTGGATAAATTGCCCAATATCGATTACCTCAATATTTGAATTATCAACTGCCGGAGTTAATGCTTGAACCATGTTGCTCACGTCATGTCCCCTTGCAGAATGGAAAGATCATTAAAATCTGTACCAGTAGAGCCTGAGGGAAAGGTTGGAAATACTATCTGCATTCCAGCTGTAGCGGCGGCTTCTCTGCCTTTAGCAAGGCCGGTATTTGTGGGTTTGGCATGATCATTGTCTGCAGCAATAATAAATTTTTGACTGGGGAATTTGCGTCGTAAATTCAATGCGACTGGTTTTAAGTTTCCAGCATTAAATGCTACTGCGACACCGCAACCACTTGATTCATTTATTGTCGCACCAGTAGCCCAACCTTCACACAGATAAACTATGTCAGTTAGCTCGCCAATAGAGCAATAGCAGCCGGTAATTTCTCCGTCTGGAAAAAAGCGTTTATCACCACTGGCATATATTCGTTGCAGGCTTCGCAACTCGCCCTGAGCATTTACCACAGGCACTACAAGCACATCACCCCTTTGACGCAGACCGTAAGGCTTAACCTGCTTCTTTATCAGGTATCCGTGTTCAGGACATGCTGGTGACGCCTGATTCCACAACTCCAAGCATTTAGCTGCTGCTGCATCCTGCGATTTCCTCCTTGCTTTATCTTTAGCTTCGCACATGCGGCGAATCTGTTTTTGAAACTCCTGGCGTTCCCAGCCACTCATATATCGGCGATCTTTACTTGAAAAGGTATGGCTAACACCTTCCTTCCAAGAGCCAAAAGCACCAACATTACCGAAGTTGACATACCAACCGTTACGACTTCCTGGCTTATCACCTTCGACACGGAAACGGTGAATCTGCTCATCGGCTTCAATATGATCGACGCCTGACAAGCCAGCATCGCGCATTGCTGCACGAAACTGGTCACAGCTATTCATTGGACCCTGATAATTACTCATCATTTGCAGCACCTCTCCATTTTTCCTTACTCAAACAAATCGGTGAGGCTGATAGCACAACTATGTAATCAGGCTCTATGCCGTGGTAACACTTGAAGTATTGTTTTGCCTGACATTCTGAAAAGGCTGCGAAACGCATTTTTACAAGTCTGCCGTTGAAACCTAGCAAACGATATTCATGCAGGGCATGTTTTTCGTCGGGGATAATCATGCTATACCCCCCTCCTTCCCGTTCACCGTCTGGCGATCCAAATACGCCAGCGTGTCACGAACTTTATATCGGACATTGCGACCGATTTTAAGATATGGCAAGTCATAACGACCATTGCAACGCCATACGGCGAGCGTTGAAGGTTTGACACCAATTGCACTGGCGGCTTGTCCCTCCGTTAGCAAATAGTGGGGCGGGTATTGGTCTAGGTCGATAAATTTCTGTACTGCCGATCCTTCATCATGTATTGGTGGATTAAATGCAGAATTACCATCGCTGGAATTTTGACTGGTCATGCGGACACCTCAAACTGAATTGCTTGATTGAAAGATTGTGAAAAGTTGCCAAAGGTGCCTGTTTACAGCGCCTTTTGCTGCCTGTACGTCTCATCGTTCGCCGCTTCTATCGGTAATAAATGAATTGCCCATTGATACTGTCTAGGCTTATTACCGTAATGGAATTGGCGCGGTGCGACTGGAACGGAGCATGCTATGAACAAGCCATGCTCAAGCAGTAGCGGGTTAATCTTTCTCGCAACGTCTGACACGTTTGCAATTGAGCAATGCCGACCGATATCTTCAGCGGTAGCATTTGGATGTTGATTGAGATAGCGAATCAAGTTGCGAGCCTGGGTCGCATGTTCAGGAATGGCCACCAGAATGGTGGAAAGATCTATTCTATTAAGAACTATATTCATTTATTTTCCTCTTTTAATTGAAAGGAATGAACAATTAAATAAAAGAGGCGACACCTATATAACCAAACAATCTAACATTAATAACAAAATACTATTAGCAATGCTTCAATAACTCCGGCTATTATCAACTTGTAGGTGGGCGGTATCGCCCTACTAAGCCTCCGCACAACGATCCATTGTTAGAGCAATGGATCGCGGAGGTGATTCTTATTACTGTATAAATACTCTCATAGCTACAGCAATAGCGTGATTCTAACCCAATCTCTCACTCCGTCAAGGGTTGTTTTTTGCGACATAAATTCTTATAAATACAATTAGTTACAGAACACACCGGCCGTTTGTTTTATTTTCTTATTGGTTTTTTTGCCTCTCTACTGAACTCCGACCGTCGAAAGTAACGATTTCTGCAGATTCTTTAATACCTGCCATCTTTAAAAAATGATCTTCAATCTTCTGCATTGGATCACGTAAATGCTCGATGGTGAGCTGAACATAACGCCTGGTTACATCGTCATCAGCCTTATGGTTAACGATCCGCTTCAGCGTGTAGTGCGGTATTGCCAATTGCTCGGCATTAGTGATAAAAGTGCGCCTTAAATCATGGCTGGTGAAGTAAACACCACTTATTTCTCTGACTATTTCTATCTGTATTTTTGGCTCGCAGAAGCCTCCCTTGCCGAAACGTCCAGGAAAAACATATTCATTAACACGGCTCTCTTCCCTTTCCACCAGTAAGCGATAAAGATAATCAGACAAGGGTAGATAAAGCGCCTCTCCATTCTTTGTATGATCCCTCAAGAATGACTTTTCTTTCAAATCTACTTCATCCCAGCGCATACCGGTTACTTCTCTTCGCCTCATTCCAGTAAGACAAGCCATTTGCAGATAATCACTGACAATTGAACCCGGCGAATTTATATTGTCGTCTTTAATCTGCAGTACAGCGGCAAACCATGCTGCAATCTCATATTCTTTAACCAGCCCTATACGCTTGCCTTCCTTGTTCCATGAGTTTCTCGCTGTTAAACTTTTAACCGGATTATCTGGAAACAGGCTCTTACCGTCCTCATCAACATAGTGATAGGCAAAATTGAATAAAGCCCTGAGCAGTCGCATAGATTTATTGGCTGCTGTGGCTGAAAACTGACTAATCTCTTTATGCTTATCCGATATCATATCCCTATTGATGCTTTTCAGCGGCTTATCCTTCCATGCGCTCAAGTGGCTATTCATAATGGTCTTGTAGTTGCTTTTTGTGTTATCGCTCAAATCTCGCGTATCAATGTAGTCTTCGTACACATTGAGCAGCGTTTTCCCCTTTATCCTTTCAGCCCGCTTAGCCTCCATTGGATCAATACCGTTCGCTAAATCCACTCCAAGCTGCACAGCCCTCTTGCGCGCATCTTCAACAGGTATCGCAGGAAATCTCCCAATCGTTATTCTTTTGGTTTTGCCGTTCAACTTGCGACACAGTACAAATGATTTAGTCCCTGCAGACGACACCACCAGTTGAAGCCCCTGAACAGCTTCACTCTTTTTGGCCCCCGGCGGGTCTGTATCTAAGTAGGTATCTCGATCCTTGCCTTCTGGCAGGGGCAAACCGTCCAATTTGTGTTTGGTAAATTTGATCCTGATGGCCACGACAAAAACCTCGCGTGTAACTCTGTGTAACCCATGTGTAACTTGCAGGACAAATTTCAGTAAACCCTGATAAATGCCAAACAAGCTTATATACAGATTATACATGGTTTAATTAAGATTGGTTAAATGTCGTATATCTTGATAAATAACACAATCCAGCACTCATAATGCTGGGGTCGGTGGTTCGAATCCACTCCTTGCTACCATTATTTAAAGGCTTGGCGGGTTAGTAACCACTAAGCCTTTTTTTGTTGGTGCTACCATGGTGCTACTTAGCGGGGGATCTAACTCTGCAATTTCTAACCAAATATGGTGATTTCTGTAGCGTGACAAATGGTTTGGTACGCCGCGACACTTGGTTTGGTTCGTTCTCCCTCCGCGCTGGCGGCTTATAACCCTCCATTAATCCCCATTTAACTGCCGCTTAAACAATCATCAATATGGCGTACTCTGACAGCGGGTTTGCAGTATGGCACGACACTTGGTTTGGGGACTTCTTTTCTCGAAAAAGCGGAAGTTGCCTAATAGTTGATCTGCCTGGTCAGCAATACCCGAAAATCACCAATAGCGGTCTGACGTGAAATTTACAAAAGGTGTAAAATGTTCTCGGAAGCCGACATTCGGTTACCCCTTTGATACATACAGTTGTTGTAGGGGGGCCGCTGCCAATCGATATTGAAAGAAGTTTTAGCTCCTCGCTATTTCATATTGGGCCTAGTTCAGTGGAATGAATCCACCTATTTCTTGGTCTGCTTGAAGCGGTTTAGAAATAGTTATTATATTTCAACGGGTTACAGTGTCTAAAAATTGAGAGGTTAGAAATAGGTTGAAGGAAAATAGGTGGATGCATTCCACCTATTTCCTGAGCGTTTGATATGGATTGTCGATAAGCTGTTGATTTCTGGGGTGAATAAACGAATACTTGTCATTGTTGAATAAAAATAGGTGGAATGAGGATAGGCGGAATCATTCCTCTGAATAAAAAGTTCTGTGCCTAAAGAAAAGGGTTTGTCGTGAGCTGCAACAGTCAGCTTGGGTAAGGGCACAATTGAAGTCAGCAATCCAACAGAGTAGTTTTTACCACCTCTCTGGTATAGTACGAAC
>PIVM01000327.1 GCA_003353945.1 Gammaproteobacteria bacterium | reverse complement strand
ACAGTAATTTATCATGAATATGATGGTGTGTTCTTTGAAAAATTACCTGTTCAATATTCTTAATTTTTTAAAAACAACCTTTAATAATGGACTTATTTTAAATCTATTATTAATATATAATGGGCAATTGTATGACCACACAACCAGAAAACTCTATTTCTGTTTCTGAAATTACACATAATGGTGAAGAATATGAATATGAAACTGAAGAAATTGATAAAGAAATTATTGATAACCCACTACCTAAACCATTGAAAAAATTAAAAAAGAAAGATGATACCATTGCTACATTTGATAAATTAATTGAAACTTTATATGATGCCGGTTTAAAAGCACAAAGAAACGTTCAATATTCTAATTTACACCATTTAGAAACATTCTTTGAAGATAAAGATGGCGATGGTATATTAGAACCTAAATTAATTAAAATGAAAATACCTTCACATAAAAAAGACGAAGAAGAAAAATGGGAAACTGTTGAAGTTCCTTTATTCTCATTGGTTAATCATAATTGTTTGAAGATTGAAAATCTAAAAGTAAAATTCAAAATAGATTTAGGAGATCTTGAAATTGAAAAGTTTAATGGTAAAAATCATAAAAAATTAACTTGTCAAAATGGCAAAGGTGTTCATAAACAAAAATGGAAAATACAAATTAATAAACCAGTCAATAAAAATAAAAATTGTGCCGAAGTTGAAGTAGATTTTAAATATGATAGTCCGTTAGAAAGTGTCGTTAGATTATCAGAAAGATATTCAAGTTTAATTTAGATTTCTTCTGTATCTGGTACTGTTGCCGCATCATCTGTTTCTACAATAATATTTGATAGCATTGTTAATACTCTACTTAATCCTTCTGGCATACCATCATCACGAGCAACGACTTTTACTGTATATTTTGCTGAATTATCTGTTGAACGTTGGCTTTCTCTTGAACCGGCTACTGTTGCTGTAATACTTGCTGAGAATGGACTAAATGTTGAACTATATTTTGCTTCTGCTTTTACTTCGGTTGAAAGTTTTGAACTTGTACTTGTTTGTTGTTTAACTTCCATTTCAAAATCAACATTTACTTCTTTAACTTGTAAGTTTGGAATATTTACAATCGCTAATGTAGGAACTTTAATTGTTTTATCTTCTGATGATATTGTTCCATCACTTGCTGTTACTGATTTTTTATAAGAAAATCCAACAGTATTTAATTCACCAGTTGTGGCATTTACACCGACATCTTGGATAAACTCTGCTGTTTGCATAGATAATTTACAAGAAGCATCTGCCGCTGCGATTAGAGGTGCGCCTATTAATTCTTCCATTGGTAATCCCTTGAATTGATCTGCAACTGACATTATTTGTTGTATATTTTACTATAATATAATTATTTAAACCTACTTATTCCTACTTATTCCTACTTATTCTACGTTTTTCAACCATATTCTACCTTTTCAACCTTTTTCATTATTTAAAAAGTAATTTTAAAACGGAACCGATATTATATCCAAAAGTATTTAATAGTTATTCGTAGTTTATCCGGTGTTCCATTTTTGCGTTTTATTTTCAAAATGTTTTGGAAAAAATATTCTGTCTCTCTCTCTCTATGCAGAAATGCGATATTCAACCCTTTTTCAACCTTTTTTCAACCTTTTCAACCTTTTTCAACCTTTTTCAACCTTTTATGACAATTTCATTTAGAAATTATATAATACATAATATATAATAATATAATGACTTCTAAATTAAAACAACATTGTGAAACTTGTAATAAAGATATATCATATGCTGGTTGGGCTCGTCACTTGAAATCTAAAAAACATATTAAGCTATCAAATCAAGAAGACGAAAAAATAAATCAAAAAGATTTAGAAATACTATTATTAAAAAAAGAAAATGAATTATTAAAAGAACAAATTAAAGAATTAAGAAAGGAAAATAAAGAATTAAAAGTTGTTAATAATATTACTAATAATACAATAAATGTAAATGTAGTAGGTGAAGAAAATACAAAAGGTATTATGAATCAATCACTATTTGAGAAAATTGCTATTGCTTGTAATGGAGATAATTATAATAATATTGAAGCAAATCCACATAACGCAATTGAATATGTATTAAATGAAGTTCATAATAAACCAGAAAATCAAAATGTAAAATATCCAAACTTAAGATCAAAAAATAGTAGAATATATAAAAATAATAAATGGGTAACAGTAGATATTGATGAATATATTATTGATAAGATTAAAAGATGTCCAGAAAGATTAGAAAGTATGTTAGAAGAGTTTATGAATGAAACAGGTATTATTCAAAAAACAGATATTGATATGATAATCCAAAAGATTGAAAATGAAATCAGTCATGATGATATTGTAAAACTTAAAAAAGTATTCAAAGATATAATAGATAGACAAAGAAGATTATGTTATGATACTACGAAGAAGTAAGTTATTCTAAATACACACATATGAAAGTGATGGCGTGTTCTTTGAAAAATTAAGATATATTAATTTTGTATTATTATAGTATACAATACAAATGAATATCATAGTTACAATAGAATCATATGAACATTGGGGTACATCTGGCAATGGAACAATGAAAATAAAAAATATAGGAGAAGCTGATATTTTAGATTGGACTTTTGATATTAAGACGGAAGATTTGGTGATTAAAAAAATATCGAATTATACATATTCTAATAATATCGTAAAACCAAAGGATTGGAATAAGAAACTTGTGAAAGGAGTAGAGATAGAATCTTTTTTTTCTTATGAAGGAACTGATATGTTTAAAGCAACAACATCAACTGATGGTGTAACAATAATTACAAAGTTCACACCACCAACAGATATCCCAATAGATGAAATAGAA
>PIVM01000934.1 GCA_003353945.1 Gammaproteobacteria bacterium | reverse complement strand
TATCCAATCACTGAATTTCCGCAATGACCGGAGGAGACTTCTCACAAGAGGCATACCAAGCACTTCGTGAGGCATACGCAAATCAACTAACTGGGCAAGACGAGCAAGAGCTCGAGGGTGTCCAAGTCATGGGACAAAGAATGACTATGGAGACTCTCCCGGTCGATTCCCCTTGGCGTGACAAAATCGAGAAATGGCAATACCCTACTGGGAAATCTGCCTATGCTGACGGACCCCAGAAAACACCGGAGGAAGTCCTGGAACTGATGCGTGAAGCTGCGGCTGAACGTGATGTTGCTGAGGCAGCTGCTGCGAAGGAAGAAGATGACATCGACTCATTGTCTGACGAAGACCTTGATGCCTATGTCGATAACTTACTTGCAGAGTTGGACGAGGATGAGGATTACCAAGGTGAAGAGGACGAGGAAGAGAGCGAGAGTGAGGAAGAAGACGACGACGAGGACATTGATGACCTTATCAATAGCGTCTTAGACGAAGAAGAAGAGGACGAAGACGAGGTAGAGGAAGTAGAGGAAGAGATAGAAGAAGAGGTAGAGGAAGACGAACCTGAGGAGTATGACCCTGAGGAAATCGCTTCTGAAATCCAATCCCTCCGTGACCAGTTAGAAGCACTCCAGTTCAACCCTGAGGCATCAACCGATGATGAATAACCAGTCTTTATTGCTCGGTGACT
>PIVM01000326.1 GCA_003353945.1 Gammaproteobacteria bacterium | reverse complement strand
ACAAATGGCTTGTCTTTTATTTTTGGACAAGTCTGGTTAAATTTTAATATAAATGTATTTTGGACCAAATCATAAAATAATTTTTTTGGTAGCTATTAAGTAACTTATTTTGTGTTACTTAATATTTTTATTAAAGAGGTTTTTATTTCACAAATGGCTTGTCTTTTATTTTTGGACAAGTCTGGTTAAATTTTTTGGGGGGTCAAAGCATATCAGAATAGCAAGAACCTTCTTGAAACATGTGGGTGGCCCTTAAAAGGACCGTTTGTTTTTGGCAGTGGATTACTGCCCATCTTTTTCTGACTCCTGGATCAGCCTGGACAGGTCTAGGGATGCTTGGCTGTCTGCAGTGAGGTTGGATGCCCCAGCGAGTGCTGACTGGAAGCCAATGATGTCTCCCATGGTTCCTTGGGTGGCCGTGTGGGTCTGCATCTGGGGTGTGTGCATGTTCATGTCCATGATGTTGCCCCACACCTGTGCTGGAGCAGATTCTGGCCTTGGATTGAGGACCCCTTGAAATGTTGTGTGTGGCTTCCCGCTCTGGGTGGTCTGGACGGTCTGGGGGAGGGAGGTGACCGTGTAGAGAGGCTGCTGGCTGCTGATGGGCTGTAGTTGGTAGTTGAGGAGGTTGGTGTTGCTCTGCTGGAAGACAGCTCCCGGTGGCCTCCTGAGGGTGGTGGCTGTCGGTCTCTTCAGGCCGGTCAGAGTTGGCAACACTTGGCTTTGGCTTGTGGCTGTACTGGCTTGAGTCACTAGGAGTGATGGAGGTGGTGCTGGCAACACTCCCGCCCTCTTGAAGGACAGCTCACACCGGCTGAGATAGTTCATGACTTCGTGCCGCACCTCCAGCCAGTAGTCCTCAGGGATGCGGTATATTAAGTCCGAGACCCACTTGGCGAAATGGATCCTCTCACTACTGACGCCTTGAGGCTCCGGAGGCTCCTGCTGGAGGGTTTCCTGCATCTTTCTGATGGCGTCGATGCTCTCGACCCTTGAGGCTTTCACGTCGTCAACCAACTGCAACAGGTTGGCCCTCTTGGCTGACTTGGTTCCTGACTTGGCCTTTGATGTCGAGGTGGACTGTGGTGGCTCCTCATCAGATTCATCAGATTCCTCTTCAAGCCCCAGCCGCGACTTCAGGGTCGGACCCCTCTGTTTTTCAGCTGCCCTTCGTCGTATGTGCTTGCGCATGAACTCAAGATGTTGATGCATCCAGCGAATGCGAGGGCTGGGTGATGAGGCTGGATCCCCCGACTTGCCGTCCATTATCCTCCCATAGGCAGTTCGAGTAGACTTGTACCATTTGTGGAGTTCTGATGGCTCCACCCCCATCTCTTCAGCCCTGTCCACCCAGAGCTTCGCCTTGCCTGCTGTATCAACAAAGCGCGGGTCCTCCATGTCGTACAACATTGGCCGTTCCTTGATCCACAGCACCAACTCTTCCTCCTCCTCCTTGTACAGGATCTTCCCCCCAGGAGGCTTGACCCTCTTCTTCGCCGCCTTTGCAGGGGTTGACTTGCCAGGGGTTGACTTGCCAGGGCCAGGGCCCGCCTTCGCAGGGGTTGGCTTGGCCCTCTTGGTGGGCGACTCTTCCAGGTCAGATGGTGCACCTGCTGAGGCTGCAGACTCCTCTGCCAGCACCTCAACCTCATCAGTCTCACTGCCACTGGCCGGCGGCGGGGGCTTCTTGTAGGCGACCACTAGCTTCTTCGGACCGGTAGCCCTTCCCTTCCCTTTCTTGCTACTCTTGGACTTGGGTGCCATGACTTCAACTTCCTTCTACTTCAGACTTCAACTTGCTTCTGCTTCAGAACTTCAACTTCAACTTGAACTTCAACTTCTAACTTCTAACTTCGACTTCAACTTGCTTCAGAGCTTGTAGATTGACTTCTCAACAGTCCAAAACCGGAGAACACTATGAACTGAAACCAACATGTGCCTCCTTTTATATATTTCCGGGAAAAACGTATACCGACGTTGTCAATCGCATTGTATGTTGTAGTCGATTGTAAGCTATTGTATACATGCGTACGACACGAACGTAGTCACACGTAGTGAGTTGTAAGGCAGCGCGGCCAGGAAGTGCCTAGAAATCTGTATGAAACGTAAACGATTGTATACTAGCGTAGTCAAGCGTGCGACCCGTTACAACTATATCTTAACCAAACGCAACCAAGTCGTGCGACATTGGAGTATGCGATGCATTCCGTTGACGTACGCTAGCGTACAACACCTTACAACTACCTATACGTTGCAATGCGTTGCTATGCGTTCCTATAAGATTTTTCAAATATCGTGGGCCTGTTTTGGAATTTTCAAAACTGGTCCACGACTCTCAGAGCTTACAAATATCGTGCGATTACAGGATGCGTTGTGGTACGTTGTGGTGAGATATTATGAGATATCATGGCGTTGCAATAAGATTTCACCCGTTTTTCAACAACGCATCATGTTGTAACGCCTATATCGCAACTTGGGACCGTGGCATAAGGCCATTAGATGACATTCAAGGTCAAAGATCAAGGTCTTGTCTTCCATCAATCTATTCCTTCCCCATCCACAAAAAATCAACTGATTAAATGGCCCTGGACATCTAAAGTAGAAATTTGCCGAAATTGGAACACCCAATACTTCAATTGGCAAGGACAGTGAATTTCCCCCCTTTCTAGACCCTCAAAATCACACCACATGTAACTTATTAACATAATCACGCCCATTTGAACTATATTAGTACTTTCAAAATGATTATTTCGTCCTATTTTTATTTCCCAGGTGATCTCATAACATGTGTAACAAAATTATAACATGTAATAATAAAACTTACTACACTCACCAGAAAGAGGTTTTAATCCCAATATCAACATGTTCCC
>PIVM01000933.1 GCA_003353945.1 Gammaproteobacteria bacterium | reverse complement strand
GGCCATGCGGAATTTATCATTGGTTTCGGGTTGACCGCCCGCCTCAATTCGCGCACGTTTTGATTTTATTGAAAATACATAGCGCACCAACTTTTGGCAATTTTGAAATTCTCAACACAAAGTACAATCATATTAAAATGTGTAGTGATGTCGTCTGAACGTTCATAATCTGCCGGAATGCCATATCCTGCGTCGTAATCCTGCTAAAACGGGCACAAAATGTTGTTATTTGCACGTTTTCCACTCCCTTGTGCGCGAATTGCAATCTGAAGTCTGTAATGGCGGCTTCCAGTGAGCGCGACCTCCCATTGGCTGACCTAGTTACAGCCAGCCACTCAGCGATGGCAACCGGGTTCCAGGAAATGAAAGCTGCGCACATCGCGAGTTTTCGCTCTGTCACTTTGTATGGCATAGCAGGCCTGATGTTACGCTACAGACTACGCAACATGATCGTGTCATTCTGTGTTCAAATTAGCTCTCGTGTTGTGTTTGGCGCCCGCCCGCATGGTTTATCAAATGATAGCCAACCCGAAACCAACAATTTATTCCGCATGGCCTAAGCGATGGCCCTGAAGACGCCTAGCTATCTGCACGACAGAGCCCAGATCATAATGGAGCTAAGCCATTTTATCCAGACCACCGCGAAGAAAATGAGATGGACAACAAAAATATGGAAAGTGGTTGTCCGTTGGACA
>PIVM01000932.1 GCA_003353945.1 Gammaproteobacteria bacterium | reverse complement strand
ATTAAAGTAACCGCGCTCGTTCAATATGGCGGGCGTCGACTGCTGCCCGGGACTGCTGCACGCGGTTCGTGATCACCCCGGTGGATGTATGAGACGACAAAACGTCAACTGTGGGTACGATATGAATAGACGGTGTCAACTGTGGGCAGCAAATAAGAGCATAATCGGCATGTAGCTGAACATTTCCACAATCGGTGAATAACTTTTGAATAATAATGTCCGTTGTGTTTAGTTTTTGGGAATGTCGTATAGCCTATTCTAAGGGCTATCTATTGGTCTATCGCCGATGGAAAACTCAGGCCAGTACAACTGACGGTTTTGGCGCCAACCCTGGAAAACGGTGTCGAGATAGCGTCGAACAAAGCCACGCAACGAGAATTATTGTAAATAGCGTCTATAATGTGATGACATATTACTTGGTCCTTTAACCAGGGAATATTTATGGATCAGGCGTCCTATATATTTCCTCAAATCCAGCCTTAGAGGTCCCATGTTTGAATTATTCGAGAATAAGATGATAATGATCAACGTCCGGTTTGAAATAAGACAACAACCGGTATGTTTTCCAGTAAGCAAGGACCATTGGGCCAGGTCTGGTCCAGTCATAGCATCATCTGCCGCCGGGCATTTGCCAGACCTGGCCAGATGGTGATCACAGGCCTGGGCCGTGCGTCAGCCAGGTGTGTCGTTATTATG
>PIVM01000325.1 GCA_003353945.1 Gammaproteobacteria bacterium | reverse complement strand
TGCCTGCCAGTATTGAAGCGCAATTCACACCAACAAGCCTTGATTGAGGCTGCTATCAGTGGCAATCCCAAGTTCTTTCTTGGCACCGATTCTGCCCCGCATGCCCGCACAGCGAAAGAGGCCGCTTGTGGATGTGCTGGCTGTTATACCGCACATGCAGCCATTGAACTGTATGCCGAAGTATTTTCCAAAGCTGATGCGCTGCATAAACTCGAAGGCTTTGCCAGTCTTTTTGGGGCTGATTTTTACGGATTACCACACAATAGGGACACAATCACCCTGACACAACAGCCCTGGGCTGTCGCCGAAGAACTGCCATTCAGTGACGAAACTCTGATTCCAATGCGTGCTGGCGGCAATGTTCTCTGGCAGATTTGCGACGAACCTCAATAAGGAAATTGATGAATGGCACAACTTATCGATGACACCCCACCGTGCGCTCCCTTATCACTACGCTTCAGGGGATTTCTACCCGTTGTTATCGACGTAGAAACTGGCGGCTTTAACGCACAAACCGATGCATTATTGGAAATCGCGGCCACCACTTTCAAAATGGACCAGACAGGGCGCTTATCAATAAAACAAACCCACAGCTTTCATATACAACCTTTTGATGGCGCCAATATCGAACAATCCGCACTGGAGTTCACAGGTATTGATCCCTACCACCCCTTTCGCCAAGCACAGCATGAAAAGGAAGCGCTCACGGAACTGCTAGGAATTGTACGACGTGATGTGAAGAGCAATGACTGCAATCGTGCAGTACTTGTCGGTCACAATGCTACTTTTGATCACGGTTTTCTTAGCGCAGCAATAGAGCGCTGCGGGATTAAACGCAATCCGTTTCATCCCTTTTCCACTTTTGACACAGCCACTCTCGCTGGCCTGGCATTTGGCCATACAGTGCTTGCCAAAGCCTGTCGGCTAGCCGATATTGCTTTCGATAACGAGGAGGCACACAGTGCAGCTTATGATGCAGAAAAAACCGCTGAGTTATTTTGCTCGATTGTAAACCGCTGGCTGGATCTCGGCGGCTGGGATTTGGCAAAAGAAGCCTTGGCGCGAGAGTGAGCTCATCATTCCCATACAAAGCCCTGTAGATAGAAAATAAATATTTTTTACTTACAAATACACTCTCATTTGTGCCCCTAGTTGCTCGACAATGGTAGTAATGCATTAACGAAATTCACTTTTCAGCTCCTGGTAACAACACTTGCCCGCCACAGCCAGTTAAATATTTCTGCCAACAAGATCACAAAGCCACAGATCAACAATGTTAAAAACAGTTTATCTACCATCCTAGTCAACATGGGGAAAAAGAAAAAGCTACTCAAAATAATCAAACATTCCAAATAAAAAAACACCCCACACTCTGACAGTTAACCAATTAACGCTGAAGTTAGATTTTCCTTCAAAACCAAAACGCCAACCACTTCTCAAATGCGGAATATTGTCTGACTTTTGTGCTATAGCCCCTTGCCAGTCGCCCAACCAATTCCCAGAATTACAACAACGCTCAGCACAAGGTTGTAGCCAGATAAATTCTGTCAGCAGATGCTCAAGCCGTAGAGAGATGAAATCATGTACAGATTACACCAGCTCCTTATTACAATCTTGGTTTGTGGAATACTTGCAGCCTGTGGCGCTGGACCGGGCTCAGATGTCTCAAACAACGATTCTGACGCTCTAAGCCTATATCGCGAAGACACCACCTCATCTCCGGAGATCCCGACCGAAACCCAGACTCTGCAAGAAAGCACAGACACACCTGCAGAACCAGAATCCACACCAAGCGAACCCACACCAGCACCAATACCTGCACCTGCACCTGCACCAATTCCAACACCCGCACCTACACCAATACCTACACCAATACCTGAACCGGAACCAACACCTGAGCCAGAACCAACACCTGAGCCAGAACCGACACCTGAGCCAGAACCGACACCTGAGCCAGAACCGACACCTGAGCCAGAACCAACACCTGAACCGGAACCAACACCTGAGCCAGAACCAATACCTGAGCCAGAACCAATACCTGAGCCAGAACCAATACCTGAGCCAGAACCAACACCTGAACCAGAACCATCTCAAGATAACGATAACGACAATATCGCCAACAATCTCGACAACTGTATCGATACCGCCAACAGCGATCAGACCGATGTCGATAACGACAGCATCGGCGATGCATGCGACAACCTGATTGATAACGACGGTGACAATATAGCCAACAATCTCGACAACTGTATCGACACCGCTAACAACGACCAAGCCGATGTCGATAACGACAGCATCGGCGATGCATGCGACGACCTGATTGACAACGATGGCGACAATATCGCCAACAATCTCGACAACTGTATCGATACCGCCAACAGCGATCAGGCCGATACGGACAATGACGGCATTGGTGATGCGTGCAGTTCAGAGCCCGACCCTACATCCTACACCGTTAATGCTACATTGAATTGGGATGCACCTCTTCTACGCGAAGATGGCTCGTCACTTCCTGAGAGTGAAATAGCAAACTATGAAATTACCTACACAGACCCAGCAGGCACAATTCGCACGGAAAGCGTATCCGGTAGTTCTACCTCATACCCAATAGTCCTAAACGAAGGTAGCTATGAATTCGCCGTCTCAGCCATAGATATATACGGACTAGAAAGCGACCTAAGCGACCTAGTCTCCTGCTCGATCAGCGAATCCGGAAGTTCTTGCCTATAGACAAACTACAAAGAAGGCTGACGAACCCTTAAATACCACTTGTAACTTAAATGATAAGCCAGCAGCAACGGCGGCATTCGCAACCAATGAGAACGAAGATATAACAATCGATGATGTATTGATTCATTAAATTGAGCGGTTGTCTGCG
>PIVM01000324.1 GCA_003353945.1 Gammaproteobacteria bacterium | reverse complement strand
TGTTGCTCGCTGAATATGAAACACTTCTCCATGGGGAATCCAAGGCAGCTTAAAAGTATTTCTGCAAATTTATTCCGTTAATCCTAAATTCTACTCATATTCAGTTTGAGCTCACGAAAATTCAATGCCATTTTCAATTAGATTAACGCCCACCCTACTCAAACTTAAAACACGGTGATCACAGCTTTTTTTCTGCTGGCTTTGTCCTTCATCGTCTTCGCTTGTTCTTCCAGTTTATCAAGACGACCACTGGATAGATCATAGTTACGAATGGCCTGAATGATAGTTAGTGATTCGTTATAGTTTTTGCGATCCAGTTCATTCTGAGCCAGTTGCTCAGAGGCATGTAGGATTTCCGCCTGTAAAGTGTCAAGCTCATTATGTTCGGGTGTTGATTGTCTGGCTTTACTGTAATAGGTAAGCGACGTTTTTATGCTGCTGTATGTTGCATTCTCTTTAATATGGTTAAGTCCTTTTGCGATATATTGGTTGGATTTTTCTTGTTTTTCTTGCCTCTCTTGTTGTGCCTTCGCTAGCTTTTCTTTAAGCGACCGGAATTGTTTTTCAGTACTTGCTAGCAGATGATACTTTGGAGCAATTTTTCGCGCTTTTTCGATCCAGTTATTTGCTTGTTTCACCTCTTTATTGTCGATGGCTGTTACTGCGTTATCAAGCATTGGGCTGGCAATTTTTTCCAATCCTTGTATGGCCTCTTTGTGACTGGGGCTTATTTTCAGCACTTCTTGGAAAGATTCTACTGCATTGCTGCCTTTGGGCGTTGTTAGTTGCCCCTTGCTTTTGTATTCTTGTGCATTTCTAAGCAGTTTGACTACAGTCTGTCGTTGTTGTTGTTTTTTCTCCCGTTCTGCTTGTTGTCTTTTTTGTGCAGCAACTTGCTGTTCTTTCTTTTGTTTATTTGCCAGACGTTTATTCTCATAGGCATCTTTTGCTGCGACAAGTTCTTGTAGTTTATCCCCGGCTTTTGTGTCATTTGGCATGACTTTCACAGCAAGGCTAATTTGTTCAGTTGCCAATTCAAATTCGTTTGCTTTAATAAAACGGTCTGCTTTCGCCAAAATTTGTCCGCCAATATTGACAAGGCCTTCTTTGGCTTTGGTGTTAGTGCTATCCAGTTGCAGTATCTGCTGATAAAAACTAAATGCACTGTTCTCGTAGGGTTCGACAAGCTGCTGGCGGGATTCTGCCTGTTTCGCTTCGTCAAGTAATAGAATAATTTTCGTTGCTGTCTTTTTTTGTTGCTGTTTGTTGGCAAGTTTTAAAGAAATTTCTTTCTGCAAGTTTGTTGCATCTTTGTTTTTCGGGTCGATACGAAGAATATTCAGCAGGTAGTTTTGAGCTGAAATGACTTCTTCATTGGCCAGAGCTGTTTTTGCATCAGACAGATAATTTTTAATAAGTGTGCCTAGTTTTTGCTTAGCGACCGGATTGTATGGGTCTACTGCAATTACTGTCATATAGGCTTCTCTGGCCAGCTCCATCTGATTTGCCTGTTCGAACTCGCTGGCTTTTCTTAACCAAACAGCCGTTTGTTCGTCTGCTGCCGCTGATAATTCAGAAGTTGCCTGGACCGGTGGCTGTGCTTGCTTGTTTTCAGCTAAATACCAATAGGCAGTTGTGCCAAGGCTTATTACAAGGATTATAACCGCGGCCAGGCCACCTGTTCGCAGAGGTGTTTTCTTATCACCCGTGCCGTTGGCGTCTTCTAGAATGGCCGTTTTTTCACTGACAGACGACCTTAACTGTGTGGCGTCATTAGGACTCGATTGGGTTGTTTGCTGCAATACCGGGATGGGCGTTGCCTGCGGTGTCAGGTTTTTCTGTTTGACAATGTGCTGTATTTGAGTTGGCTGATCAAGGTCATTAACAATATCAAGTTTACCTAATGCAGCAATTAACTCTTGGCCATTGGCAAAACGATCGTCTGCTTGTTTTGCCATCAATTTATCAAGTATTTGCTGATAAGCATCATACTCATTAGGTAATCGTGGAATGGGTTCATTCAGGTGCTTTAAAGCAAGTGATATGGTTGAATCAGCCTGAAAGGGTAAAACGCCAGTGAGTAATTCAAAGAAGACGACACCTAGAGAATATATATCGCTGCGTCCGTCAAGGTGTTCACCCCTGGCTTGTTCCGGGCTCATGTAGCTGGGTGTACCCACCATCATGCCAACCTTGGTCATCCCAGTGCCTGAATCGACAGCACGAGCGATTCCAAAATCGGTAAGGACCGGTGCGCCGTCTTCGCGGAACATGATGTTTTCTGGTTTGATATCGCGGTGCAGAAAACCTTTGTTGTTGGCATAATCCAGAGCAGAGGCAATATAGATCGATACTTCTGCGGCTAATGCTGGTCCTGCATGTTGGGCAATCCTGCTTTTTAAATCGCCACCGGGCAGATATTCCATTGACATGTAGTGGTATTGATCATGTTGTCCGACATCGTAAACGGAAACAATATTGTTATGTCGCATCTGGGCTACGATGCGGGCTTCGCGTTGAAATCGCTCGCTGAATTCGCTGTCACTGGATAGCAACGGCGACATGACTTTAAGGGCAACCTCGCGGCCAAAACTCGTTTGGATGGCAAGATACACTTTCGCCATGCCACCGGAGCCTATCTCCTTGATAATTTCATAGCCCGGTATTGTGATTTGATTAGTCATATTCCCAAAACAAACTAAAGTGCTGCGATAAACAAAGTATGGTTATAAAAGTATGGTTATAAATGGCAATGAGTTGTATGTGGATTGCATTGCTACTTAAACAATTCTAGTTCGATACTGCCGTATGTCATTATTTAAACTCGAAATTTGTGACTGGATAAGCAGCCTATTGAGCCTCCTCCACCGCAGGTGGAGGAGGGG
>PIVM01000931.1 GCA_003353945.1 Gammaproteobacteria bacterium | reverse complement strand
AATGCAGGGTATCATTCTTTCCAACAGCCACCAAGCCCGGGTGTGGAGAGGAGCTGCTAGAACACACAAACTCATTGATATAGGATACCATTACCACATTCTCTGCCAAACCATACGCTACAGTCATACACATGTCATTAAGACCATATGGAGAAAATGTGGTGGTAAACAGCTCTCTTGTATCCTGATGGACAGGTTCACTAGCGTTCATCAAGGCACGAATGCAAGATAGATTGAGCGTTGGCAGCACATTCTGCTTGTGTTTTGCCTCCACCCACTTCCGTACAACCAAGCGAAACGCAAAATCTGGAGCAGATGCTACTTCACAACCATGATGAGCCATTAACTCAAGCCAGAGGACAGGGTTGTGAATGAATGTCAATGGGCTTGTGAAGTGTATATGGTGCAGACACTCAGAAGTAAGAGGCAGAAGGTAATACACAAGTCCTTGAAGGAGGTTAACATGATTAGATTATACGTGGTGCCACAGGATAGAGGTTTGGTAACAGTTACACACAATGCTTTGCCACCAGCAGTAAAGCTGTTATATTCAAAAGGACTGAGTGCATTTTGAGGTTCCAACAACAGAAACATATGGACTACAAGAAATTGATCAAACGTTCTCAGCTCACCCATGTCATGGAAATAGGGAAGCCATGAGAATCCCACACGCCTGTCAGAAGAGCAATGCTATATATGG
>PIVM01000930.1 GCA_003353945.1 Gammaproteobacteria bacterium | reverse complement strand
CCGGCCAATAAAATGTAGTTTCCTAAAGAAAAGTATAGTCGAGTGTAACGCCAAAGAGGATTACATTGAAAACTAAAATCCGAGGCGTATTATACGACCACTTTTATTCAAGAAACCCGGCGCATCAAGTAGACGGTCAGGGATAAATATCAGATGTAAAATAGCGGATGTAAATAGACTATAAACTAACTAAATAAACGAAAAATTCCATAAAGAAAACGGCGAATAAACAAACTACGTAATAAAATCCGGCCAATAAAAACTTTATTTTATTATTTTATAAAATACCCAAAAAACGGCCAAAATTACTTCAAAATCAAAAATTAATATAAATCAAGAAAACAGAGAATAAATTCATAAAAAATCAATAAATTAATCAACAAAGTACTCAAAAAACGGGGGTAAACAACAATTTTATCGATTTATCGTTAAAATCCTCAGAAAACAGAGAGCAAGGAACGAGATTAAGGGAAGAACTGATGATTATTTAGTACATAAGTTGTCTTTTCAACAAAGAATCTAATAATTTCTACGTTATTCTCGGCATACCGCCTTAATCCTCGTTTATACTATTACGATTATGGGTTTCTTGAATAAATGTGGTCGGATAATACGCCTGTGTTTACTTATATGCGTACAATAGTAAACTTCATGGCGTTTAATCCTCCTACTTTTTATACAAAACCCTTATCAACCAAAGA
>PIVM01000929.1 GCA_003353945.1 Gammaproteobacteria bacterium | reverse complement strand
ATCAATGTAGTACATTATGATAGTTAATCAAATATCTCTGTCAGTACGGTCAAGCTGATAAGTTAAAGCTGACATGAGATATTTTAAAGGGACTCGTGCGTGCACAAGAGTGATCGTTCTGATCGATGCAGTTCTGCATCTATTTTTGCCATAACCTCCCCGTGTAGCCCGTGACGTCACTCATTTGCAGCTTTTCCTTCGAGCAGACAACATCTATTTGCGCAAACCAGCCCCGGCGAATTGCGCAGGATTGACCATCGTTGGGCAAAAATGTTTTCCTGGAGACGCCTGGACTCGAACCTACAACACCTAGATTCTTACCACGTCCGTTTATCCGACTGAGCTAGCCGGACACTTGGTTTAACCTCTCGCAAAGTCATTCATAAAACTACTATGCTTCTACGACACCCTAATCATGCAGCGCCAGTTGTGCCCCGTGGCATTCCAATCATTACTGGAGGCCCTCTAACCCTGCCAGATGCCCCCCCCCCTCCAGTTATATGAGCATTGTCAATTGGCCTATGCCTATGGCGCTGGTAGGCTGCTATATAGTGATATATTTACCCTACATGCAGTCACCCTAATTATTATTGCTACATGCATTATATGGGATCGCCGGTCACTTCAGACTTAGCCGATTCACGCATGAATTGGCAAATGGTGATGTTATCAATGACTTTGCGAGAGGTTAAACCAAGTGT
>PIVM01000928.1 GCA_003353945.1 Gammaproteobacteria bacterium | reverse complement strand
ATGTGAGCAAGAGGGATGGCCCGAAGGGTCGGTGAGTAAGGCACGTTCAGCAACTGTATCTGGAAAGCTATGACACAGGAAGAAAAAATGGAAGAGATCATGAGTGAAATCCTTGATCTTAAAGAAGAAATCAAGGAACTCAAAGACTTCATCGTCAAACAGACCATGAATGCTAACTACCGTACGAGGAATGAATTTTGAACAATGACATCAAGGTAGGTAAAGCAATTGGTATCGCCTTAGGTGCCGTAACCGCTGCAGCACTCCTGTTATTTGTTGAAAGTTTCCTGGTATGGATTATCCTTATCAAACTTGTTCAGGTGAACGTAGGATTCTGGCAGATCGTTGGTTGTGCCCTAATCTGGAACCTACTCAAGTCCAACCTATTCCCAGGAAAAGAATGAAATTACTAATCCCACTATCGATCCTCCTTCTCCTTCCCACTCCGGGACTGGCAGGGAGTTCAAGTCAACGGGGATACAGTCAGGAACAAACTTGCTACGAAACTGTTTACCGGGAAGAATACATCCCTGGAACACGTAGGAATCCTGGTCGCATTGAAACCCGGAACGAAAGGGTCGAAGTCCCCTGTGAAGAAACCGGTCCGCAATACGCACCCCAGACAAACCAAGACGACAACTCCTGCCTCGAAGGATCCATCATCGGTGCCCTCCTTGGTGGTGGTATCGGCGGTGCTGTTAGTCG
>PIVM01000927.1 GCA_003353945.1 Gammaproteobacteria bacterium | reverse complement strand
GAACTATTGAGGGAGATTGGCGCTATTTTGGGTGGTTTGTCGACATCGTTATGCTATTTTTGACGAGAGTTGCGCGATGCGCAATTGCAAGTGCCCGACGGATTTCCCCCGAATATACTTTATCGGCGCTCGTCAGTATCTTTCCCCCACCTCCCCCGCGTACCTTGTGCGTGTCTACGTCGTGTAGACCTTCCATTCCGGGCCCATGTTGACAGTTTTGTGGTAAATAGATGCAATTTTGTCGGCAGAACCGGCCAACGTGTTCACGGCAAAAAGATCCGCTTCTGTGCATCTATAATTAGCTATCGAGCCGATAGCCAATAGCGCAACGCGAAACATTGGGCGGCTGAGCGTGAGGGCCGAACGTCTTTCAAAAGAGTCTCTGATTGGTTTGGCGATCAAGTGTATGTCTGCAGACGACTGGTGATGCCTGCTACGGGGATATACAGACATAAAAGGCCAATATAAAATTGAATGAAGCTAACTTTTCAAGCAGGGCGGGCGGGTATTTTAACAGGTCGCGGCAATCCAAGCAGGTTGGCAATTATTTCAAGCAGGGCGGCCCGACCTTCTAAAAGGGCTGATGGAGATCACTGGACCTGCCCATGATGGTTCCCACCCAGTTTGGTGAAGATCGGTTAAGATGAAAGTGGGAAAACTCTGTCTCATTTGTTACAATGGTCATCAATGGTCATAATAGAATTGG
>PIVM01000926.1 GCA_003353945.1 Gammaproteobacteria bacterium | reverse complement strand
TTGTGGTTGAAAGTCACAAATGTATGCATTTAAATGGAATGAAAAGAAGACTGCTAAGGGCTCTTCCATTTAAGAAGGTCATGGGGAGGGGGAACACACTTTATATTATTTTATGGTGGGTGGGGGGGTCAGACATAAATCAATTCTGGTGGGACATGGGACCCCAGGTGAGAATTTTGAAATGTCACTTTTTTTCACAATAAAGAAGCATCAATATCCTGGATGTACTCAGGGCTCTTCCATTTAAGAAGGTCATGGGGAGGGGGAACTCACTATATATTATTTTATGGTGGGTGGGGGGGTCAGACAGAAATCAATTCTGGTGGGACATGGGATCCCAGGTTAAATATACTTGTTAATATCAATATTTTTTCTATAGGGTGGGGGTCTTGAAGAAATTGAATTCTGGTGGGTGGGGGGTTCAAAAATACCTGCGTTCCTCCCCCCAGGACCTTTTTAAATGGAACAGCCCTTAGGACATAGTGAGGTGAATTTCCTCTTCATCTTAAAGCCAGTACAAGTGAACTGCACATATATTTCATGGTAGTTATTGGTAGAAATCTGAGAGAAAACAGCAGCTGAGTGTGGGTAATGCCTGCTTCCGATGCTTGACAAAAGGTCATCGTGCCATAGAGTGTCAGAGAAAGGTTTTCTGTTGGTACTGCAAGTCGGACAACAATCATCATAAAAGTATTTGCAACAAACG
>PIVM01000925.1 GCA_003353945.1 Gammaproteobacteria bacterium | reverse complement strand
GTCCGGGTAGGTCATGGTCTGCACCCGCTCAGCGTCGTCATAGGTGTAAGCAGTTGTATAGGTGATGCTGTCGATGGTTTTGCTTTCGTTCTTCACCCGACCTCGTTCGTCATATACCCAAGCCGTGCTGCTACCGCCCGATACGCTCATGCTGGTGCGCCGCCCCTCCCCCTTGTTTCCGCCGGTCACACTATCATAGCCATAGCTGACGGCGTAGGTACCGCTGCAGGTCAGCGTGTCCAGGTTGCTGGCAGTGTGATAGGTCTTGCCTTCCAATCGGTTCAGCTCGTCGTAGTAGAAGCAAATGGCTTGGTTCCTGGCGTCTCGCTGCTTGATGAGGTTGCCGACGGCGTCGTAACGATATTCCCACGCCCCCATGTCCGGGTCGCTCATGCTGGTTTTGCGACCCAAGTCGTCGTAGCTGATTTCTGTATGCTCCGTGGCGCCGCCGCTGTTGTCGGGGCCATAGACGTCGGTCAATTGATCCAGTTCATCATATTCGTAATTGGCCGTAACATATTGGTTTGCGTTCCAGCCAGGATCGTCGCTGTAAATGCCGTTGTATTGATGGGATTTGCGTAAACGGCCAAAGACGTCGTGGCGGCTGATGCTCTGATGGTTGGCTGCATCGATCACTGCTGTGAGCAAGCGCCGTTCGCTACTGCCGGTCTGGCCTACTTTGTAGTAGCTGCGGGTGGTGGCGCCGT
>PIVM01000924.1 GCA_003353945.1 Gammaproteobacteria bacterium | reverse complement strand
CTCAAGAGTACCGAGTTCTCTCTAAATCTATGCAGCCAGTAAAACCCTGATTTCCCTTTCCGCTACATAATTGGTCATCATCAATCTTTCTCTCGTTTTAGCTCCATCGTCAGCGTTGAGTGCTCAATGCCTAGCGCAACCCATTCATCGGTCAGCTTCTTAAAGTGCTTGTAGTTTTTGATCTGCTGCTGAATATCACTCACTAAATCTTTGCGAATATATTTCGTCCGACTCCTCATCTCATAGGTGTAGCTGAGTTGATAGTACGGCCCCCCAGTCTTGCGCTTGCTATCTTTATATTGTTGGGTCAGCGATCCTGGTCGCATTTCTCCGATCCCGGCTAATTCACCCTTGATCTTTTCAATGCGCTTTTCAATTTGTACGAGTCTTTTTTTAGTCATTGCTATAGCATGCATGGTATTCATGCTGGTGTCAAATGAGATGGCTTAATAATGCAGTTATGGTGCTATTGGTGGGAAGCGATTTGGTTGCTACGTCCAGCCTGTTCACGCCTACAGACTTTCATGTGGTTTGCTGCATGCGTGGCAGGCCTTACCGTACGCACTGAGAAGATGGGTGTGACCAGCATTGTGCGTGCACTTGGCTTGCATGGGGATTTTTATGACAACCTGCTGGACAACTTCCACAGCACAGGGATCAAGCTTGATAAGATGACCGCCTTGTGGACGAAGGTTGTTCTGCAGCTG
>PIVM01000923.1 GCA_003353945.1 Gammaproteobacteria bacterium | reverse complement strand
TTTATGAGCCTTTTGTAACGCGGCCATGGCCAGTTGCATTATCCTCGTCAGGGCATCAGGGAAATTTATGCTGGTCAATTCTTCATTGCAGGCTCTGAACAAATCGCCAGAAGACCGTTGGTCCACGCTGTTATTTTGCTGTTTCTTGACAAAAAGCAAAAAAGCATTTACATATCAATATATGATTCCATCGCGTCACACAGACTATGCTCTGCAATCACACAGAACTGGCAAGCGATTTCCGGGCCTGTTAGGGTTTGTGTTGCTAACTATCGCGTATTCCATCGCTGTCTGGCTCGGACTCTTGTTTGTCATTCAACCGGAGGGTATTGCATCCATCTGGCCCCCGAGTGGAGTTGCCCTGGCTGTACTGTTACTGAATGAACGTCGCAGGTGGGTTATTCTTCTCTTTGTAATGTTTCTAATAAACACAGTAGGTAACTTGACTGCTGGCTACTCAATTTTCGTGAGCTTTGGATTGGAATTAGCTAACGTTTTTGAGACATTCTTGGGCGCATGGATAATTGTCCGTTTTGTTGGGCACAAAATTACTTTTACGCGGGTTTCGGAGGTTGTTGTTCTTTGTGGAGTGGCAGGATTAAGTAACGCTATCACTGCTTTATTCGGTGCATTGGTTCCTACTCTTGCCCTTGGAGCGCCTTTCTTTAAAACATGGTTAACATGGTGGATTGCAGATGGGCTGGGGGT
>PIVM01000922.1 GCA_003353945.1 Gammaproteobacteria bacterium | reverse complement strand
ATCTCTACCCCCAACAATAAGTCATTAAATAGATGGCGCAAGCGGCCGTTTCAGATGTGGCCGGCCAGTGGCTGTTGGCTGGCCGTTCGGAAAAAACCATGGCCGGCGGCAGCTCTAGTAATTAACTCGTTTCGACCCCAACGTTGGATCGCTATATGCAGGCCTAAGCAACATCAACTACGAATCATTTAAAATACAAACTTAACAGTATATATTAGTTGCAGCATATTCCGATTTCTGAGATTCTGAGGAATCAAATGTATTGTGCTGTATCTTTCATTTTAAAGTGGCGTACCGTTGGGGGTAGAGCTGCCGCCGGACATGGTTTTTTCCAAACGGCCAGCCAATGACCGGCCACATCTGACGCGGTCGCCTACGCCGTCGATATAATGACTCATTGTTGTGGTTGAGACGAACATTCGGTAGGTTACGCCCATACAAGTTGCTTCCATTGTGCCGACTGTAGTTGATTATGAGCATTCAAGGTGTTTCCATTGTGCAGGGGTTATGTGTTCTATTTTGAGTTCTAGTCCGAAAACTTCCGCAGTTCTCGTACCTGGATCGATGATACGAGGCTCTTCTTCAACCACCAATCACCACACACGCAATTAAGTCGTTGTAGCAATCAAACAAATAGTCTTATTCACTATTTTACTATCCGTAGTTCCGGACACCAGAAGAGTGATTTTCATTTCCTATTTACCTACT
>PIVM01000921.1 GCA_003353945.1 Gammaproteobacteria bacterium | reverse complement strand
CGGCCAATAAAATGTAGTTTCCTAAAGAAAAGTATAGTCGAGTGTAACGCCAAAGAGGATTACATTGAAAACTAAAATCCGAGGCGTATTATACGACCACTTTTATTCAAGAAACCCATTACTACCAGTAGAGTGCGAGGGACAAATATCAGATGTAAAATAGCGGATGTAAAGAGACTATAAACTAACTAAATAAACGAAAAATTCCATAAAGAAAACGGCGAATAAACAAACTACGTAATAAAATCCGGCCAAGGAAAACCTTATTTTATATGATAAAATACCCAAAAAACGGCCAAAATTTCATATAAAATCAAAAAATTAATATAAATCAAGAAAACAGAGAACAAATTCATAAAAAATCAATAAATTAATCAACAAAGTACTCAAAAAACGGGGGTAAATAGCAATTTTATCGATGCATCGTTAAAATCCTCAGAAAACAGAGAGCGAAGAACGAGATTAAGGGAAGAACTGATAATTATTTAGCACTTAAGTTGCCTTTTCAACAAAGAATCTAATAATTTCTACGTTATTCTCGGCATACCGCCTTAATCCTCGTTTCTACTAGTTGATTGCCTTGGGTTTCTTGAATAAAAGTGGTCGTATGATACGCCTGTGTTTACTTATATGCGTACAATAGTAAACTTCATGGCGTTTAATCCTCCTACTTTTTATACAAAACCCTTATCAACCAAAGAAAACAGAG
>PIVM01000134.1 GCA_003353945.1 Gammaproteobacteria bacterium | reverse complement strand
CACCCACCACTAATATGAACTTCCGGAACTAGATCCGGTTATGTAGAATATGTTACAGTCCCCCCTTCCACATTTACCTGTCCTCAGGTAATCAAACCTGGCTGCAAACACTACTCTACCTACGTACTTTGGTCAACAAGTACTCTAACAACAATACGGCTGTCCTTACTCTTACTAATGGGGCTGGGCAGAAGTGCAGGGCGACCCACACTTCCCCCGTGAGGTTTTGTTTGTGCGTGTATGTGTGTGTACTAACTGGGCACAATGGCTTACACCCATTACAACAAATTAACGACTGACATAACATTTTGGCATAATTGGCGTAGCAATACTGAAACAATATATTGCAGAAATTACCCGTCCATAAAACTCATAAAACGTTTTTCTCATATAAAACCTAGTCCTAATGCGTCTATATTTACATCTTGACTGTTTGTAAAACCCTGTATGCAGTTAAAATCCATAATCCGATTTTACTAGCACCGTTCATATCACCGTTCATATCTCATTCTGGTCCCATAGTACATCTGTACACGTTTTGGCACTGTTCTCGAACACATCTTGGCTATTTACAATATCGTCCTGAGATTCCTCTGTAATATCCATAATATCTGGTATGTACAAAGTCTGTAACCATTTCCATATAACAGGTTACTCCTGAGAATGGGGAACCATGTCCCTGGCACGTCTGGATCATGTCCCTCAGTTCTGGCTAATCGTCTCTGCATAATAATAATATGTTGGGTAGGTTTAATAACTACCGGATCATCATAATATCATCTAGTCTGGTCTCTGCATAACATCTTTTATGTTGGGTAGGTTTAATAACTACCGGCCCATCATGACATCTGGTCTGGTCTCTGCATAACATCTTTTATGTTGGGTAGGTTTAATAACTACCGGCCCATCATAATCTCATCTGGCAAGTATCAGCAATATTATCACAGCTGACTGGCTTCTGGAGGTGGGAATGTATCATTTTACTTGGAATGTTCATCCCGGTTACCCTGTTCACGTCCTTCATCGAAATACTCTCGGTCAAGTGCATCTGGGTCGATATACTCGTCCTCAGTGTACCACTCTTGTACCGGCTGGTTCACATCTATTGCATCTTGGTTATCAAAGATATATCCTCTATACCAATTCAATATACTCAATCCTGAGTACAATGGATTCCCTCTAATCCAATCAGGTCTTCTGAAGGCATTACTGACATAACTGTTCACTGTATTAGTAGTGTGTCCTGTACTCCTTTCAAAAGTTCTTTGCACCTGATACGTAACAGTCTCGACATAAAGTTCACCACGACTGTCCATTTCTCGCCTTCTGTCTCTGGGACTGACATCATCGTCTTGTATGAATGCTCGGTCCGCCATCTCGTCTGCTTCTTCAGAGTGCTCTCTGATAGGGATGGTGCTTATACCACTCCGATCAGACTCTGTCCTTGGCATCTGGTCATTCATATGACTCCTAGCATAACCTGGACGCTCCTGATGACTGGTGATTATACTGGGTATATCACTCCTACGCTCTACTTGTCCTGTAGTCAGACTCTCTGGGCTGGTGATTCTTCCTCCAATTGTTCTGACTTTCTTAGGCTTCTCTGGCACACTTCTGGTGGGGCTCTTGATCAGCACCTCATCTATGTCCTCCATAATCTCTGTGGTAGACTTCTCCCTACTCTCTAGATTCTGGTCATCAACTGGGATGATCTCCAATCGGCTGGCTCCTAGAATCGATTCATCTTCAAACCTTTCTATAGTACCGCGTCTATTTCCACGTCTATTTTGGCTCGGCTCGAGTTCATCATCTGCAAGCAAAGTAATATCTTCAGTTTGGTTGCTTATGTACTCTGGCTCATCACTGTCGTCACCACTAAGATCTGACTCAATCTCTGTCATCTTTCTGATATCATCCTGATACTCCTGCAAAGTTGGACTATCATAGGTCTGGTCCAATAGCGGTATCGTGTTCTTGTAAAACTTGTCATGATATGACTTGCCTCTGGGCTTCCATTGAGGTTGTTTCTCTGGAACTGCCTTCTGTATTTCTGCTCTCCTAGGTATATTCGGCTTCCAATTAGTAACCGACACTTTCCTAGCTTTTCTCCTCTCATCCATTCCAAACTTGGAATCCCATGCCTGGCGCATGTAATTCGTATTATCCATTCCTAGAGTCCACGACTCATTACCCTCAGGTATTTCCCACTGGCTACTATCCTGTCCTGGGTTACCTGTCCAGTCTACAACATCCATGGCAGTTTCTGGCGCTCTGATTCCTGTAGCTAGAAAACTGGTTGATTCTGTAGTTTGGCTTGTACTAGCTTGTTGAGCTGAGACATCAACAAAGAAAGTATCCTTGACTTGATCGTCCAAGTATCTCTGATAGGTCTCTCTTGTAACTGCTTCTGGAAATCCTCCCCTAAAAACAGCTAACCTATTCTCCTCACTGTCTCCTCTTCCTCGAAGAGCTTCTGTTAATTCTCTGCGGAATTGATCTTCACCATGTCTATGAGTATAGACCACTCCTGCGATCCAAGCATCCCATCTGCGTTGGTCGTACCACACTCGTCTTAATTGCCCTATGAAATACTCTCGATGTGCTTCATCATCTAAAGTACCTCTCACACTGTTGGGGTATCTGGCATATGGTAAGGTATCCAAGATTTCATCCATCCGGACCCTGCTTCCTGTCAATGCTAGTGCTATTCCTACTCCTGGCATGTCTTTCATATTAGCTATCAACACATATGATCTGGCTAATCCTGGTGGCAGTATCCGCTCCACTCGGTCCTCTTCATTTCCATCTCCTGTAGTAGAGTCGTCTGAGGCTCGTCCTCGTCTCATCACTAATGCTACTCGAGGTTCTGCTCTGGTCCCGGACACTTCTACAGATCTGAATGAGATTTCTGACCAATGCTGTTCCTCAGCAAACTTCTTCTCATCTGGACCTCTAGGTCTTTCCAAAGTACTGGTTGTTGCACTCCTGGAACTGGTTGTACCTGGTCCTGGTGTTTGGGTTCTCCTTGGTCGATTCACAGTAGTCACTGAACCTCGGAAAGTTCCTGCTCCACTGGTTCTGGGGCTTGGGGAATCTCTCCTTTTATATCTGGTTTGCCTCCTTTCTCGAGCAATCCGTTCCTTCAGCTTCCTCTTATCGTCATCTTCTTTTAACATCTTTATCTGGTATTCTTCGTTCATCTGTTTCTCCATCTTGAAATTTTCAAAGAAACTGTCTGGTGGTTTTTCTCCCTCAGCAAGGTACTGTAAACACAAATCTGTCTCCATACCTCCCTCTCGCACGTAATCTCTGTACCATGTGGGTTGGTTGATAGTCCCCTCATTTCTATCTGGTACTAGGTCTCGACTCTGCTCAAAGGATGATCTGCTTTCTGATTCTGATCTCCTTCTCTGAGTTATTACCTCTCTGACTTCTGGTCTAATCACAGATCTCTCCTGTGATTGCTGTCTGCTATGCACTTCTGAAATCACTACCGTTCCAGTCAGCACGGGGCGACCCTTGCTTCCTGGTGTGACTCCTGTTGTTGTTGGTGGTTCCCTGGGTCTTACGGACTCATTGGGCTTCAGCCTTGACACTTCCACAGTCACATTCCCTGCTAAAGTTGAATCAACAAGAATAGCTGTATCTGCTGTCTCAGTAGACTCTCTAGTCTCATCTAACTTGGGCTCCTGCTCAGCCTGTTCTCTATGCTCTGACTTCCTGGACTCTTGAACTTTCTGGTCTCTGGAGAGTCTTTGCATCTGCTGCATCTGTTCTACTCTTCTTCCCCTGTTTGTCCTACTCAACTCTGGCACTCTAGGGTGTAAGGTTGATCTGACATCCCTCTCTTGGCTTCCAGCTGTAGGCCTAGGCCGCTGTACTGGTATAGGTCTAACTCTAACACTGGGCTGGTTTCCTATGTTCCTCAACATTGCTCTTTGGTTCTGTCTAGCCTGACTGGCAATAATATTCTGCTGATGCTGCTGGGTAGACACCTGTATTCTGCCTTTTCCCTTACACATCTGTTCTACTTCTGGGCTGCTACGTCTGTGGACACCACTCAACATGTGCTTCTTCAGTCTTGGCATCCTCTTAAAAGTTCCCTCGCACAATGGACATTTATACACTGTCAAGGTTCCTAGGTTGTGATTAATATTCACATGATGTGCCAGGTGTGACTTCTTTGCATAACTCTTCTCGCACCCTGGGCACTGCCATTCATTTTTCCGGTTTTTGCACATCAGCCACTCATATCCTAGGTTTTCTTCGGTATGGTCAGCTTGTACATCTTCATCGGTATCATCAATCTGTATCTCAATCACCTCAGGTTCCTGTGATTCAGCTACAACCATTGAAGACTCTGGCTCCACGTTGCCACTCACTGCTACTTCTCCTGACTCATCCTCCATAAAGGTTACAATTCTGGTATCAGCATCTGCAGGTACTAGAGACGGGCTACCCTCTCTGTCCTGACTGAACATTTCATCTGAATCACTCCCTGTGATTATAGTCACATGCTTCTGGGGCTTCCCCCCTTCCAGATTCTGCTGTGGATCCATACTTTTAGAATCTGGGTTGCGCTTCTTGGACATACAAAATGTCACGGCTGGGCCATCGTACTTCAAATTTTTCCAGCGTGATTTTGTTTCATTTTCACTTTTGCAGCTCTCACATTCAGACAAGCATTCTCGCACAAAATCGAACTGACACTCTCTCAAACCTATGCCGCTCGATTCTTGGATGTTCAAGGCATCTTCTTGCCTACTTTCTGTGTCTTCTCCCCGCTTCTGATCTGTTAAAATCACTGAATTCAACCCATAATATTTTGGTTTCTTCACCAAACGGCCATATCTGGTTCTATTGTCCTTTTTGTCATGCGCAACTTTTCCACTTCCGGTTGGCATAGCCTCCGCGTCGGTGTCACTTCCGGTTGGCCTAGCCTCCGCATGGGTGTCATCTGGGGTCGGTATGTTCTCCGTTCTGTTCCCATCTGATCCCTGCATATCCATATCACTCTCTGGGTCTGGTGAATGGTTCTCATCTGCCAAATCACTCAATCCCTCGATCTCTTCACCTAGATCTGGTTGATTTCCTCTCAGCTGTAGGTCAAACCCCTGTGTTTGTGGCTTGAACCATGTCATCTTTTGACTTCCTCGATACGGTTTCAATGAATCTCCATGCACAACCTTCATTGGCGCTGTTTCTGCATGCTTGATTCCAAAGATCACTTCTGAAAACTTCCTGACAATCATCCAAGGTCCCGTCCAAAATCGGTCTAAGGATGGTTTTCGTCCTGTCTTCACAACGTGTTGGTGCAATCTTACTGCCTCTCCAACTCTATACTCTGTGGGCTTGGCTGCTCGATCATACAACCTTTTCTGAGTCTCCACACTTTTGTTAGTGAATTCTCTGGCCACTCCATGTGTTTCAGCTAACACTCTCTTCAACCACTGGACATAGGGATATGTCGATTCATATTTCCCTTTTTCCTCTTCTGTGCTTGTTCTTCCCATCGCAGCTTCTAAAGGTAACATCATGTCTTCTCCATACACTAATCTGTAAGGTGAATACTTCGTCGTCTCATGTGGGGTATTATTGTATGCCATCTGTAGATAAGGCAATCGCAAATCCCAATCCTTCTGTGAGTCGTCCACAACCTTGGCTAGCATATCTTGCGTAGTCCTGTTGATGCGCTCTACCATTCCATCACTTCTGGGGTGTAGGGGTGTTGTTCTCGTCTTCTTAATTCCAAACAAATCAAACACTTCCCTCATCAGCTTGCTCTCATACTGTCTCCCTTGATCGCTGTAGATCTCCATCGGTGCTCCAAAATGGGTGATCCACTGTGTTGCTATGGCACTGCTCACTGTTTCTGCCGTCATGTCCTTCATAGGTACTAGTACAAGGTATTTGGTAAAGTAATCCTGTATAGCAAGTATGTATCGGTTTTCTCTATCAGTCCTTGGAAAGTTCACAGCTATATCAGTTGCTATCCTTTCGAATCTCACTCCCGTCATGTATTTCTTCAGCTTGTGGCGCTTTGATCTCTGGGGATTCTTCTTTTCCTCGCAGATTTCACAATGCATCACATATTCCCTCACATCACTCCGTTGGCTCTTCCAGAAATAGACTGAGTTCTCCACACGTCCATAGGTCTTCCCTTGTCCTAAGTGTCCCGCTCCTGGTGCATCGTGAAAACACCATAAGATCCATGACACTAGACTTCTGGGTACCACAATCTTCCATCTGTAAGTTCCATCTGACACAATCCACTTGTAGTATAAGACTCCTTCAATTACTTGTAGTAAGTCCCATCTCATCCACCAATACTTGAATTCTGCTCCTAAGGCGACAACTTCTTCCCACTTAGGTTTTGGAATCCCTGCTTGTATTTTCCTCTTCACATCTGACAAAGTACTGTCTTCACTCTGCCTTTCCTCGATGAACTTCAAGTTCCATGCCTTAGGTCTAGGCGGTTTCTTGTGTTCTGCCATCCTCGGTCTGTTAGGTACACGTCCTCTCTTTTTCTTAGGTTTTTCCTGTTCCTGTGGACTATCTGGACCTGCTCTGCTAAGGTCTTCTAATCCTTCATCATCACTGGAATCACTGTCCTCCTGGTATACGACAACATCTGTGGTTTGCTTGAAAATGAACTGTTTCAGGTGTCCACCTTCCTGCAGTCGATTCCTTTCCATCAATCTCTCCTCATCTAGTAAGGCATCCCTTTTTCTGGCAACCTCCCTAAGATGGTCTATATCCGTCTCCTGTGGTCCTACATATTCCGAATGTTCCACATCACAATCTGGACAACTGGTATGGGGTAAGGCTAATCTTGAAAGTCCATCAGCGTTCCCATGTTTCTTTCCTGCTCTGTGGACAATCACACACCTATAATCAGCTAGTTGTGCTATCCACCTGTACGACTGTCCCTTTAGCTTCTTGGTAGTATACAACCATGTCAACGGTCCATGATCCGTCCTCAGCTTGAAGTGTCTGGCCATCAGATATGGTCTGAAATGTCCAACAAAGGTTATCACTGCCAACAACTCTCTCCTAGTTGTGCAATACCTGCGCTCTTCATCTGACAAGGTCCTACTCGCATAAGCTATGACTCGTTCCTGGCCATCTTGGATCTGAGACAATACTCCTCCTATGGCGAATCCACTGGCATCTGTATCCAATATGAAGTCTGCTCCTAACATATCTGGGTACGCCAAGATTGGTGCTTGTACTAACAACTCCTTTAGCCTGTTAAAAGCATCCTCACATTCCTCTGTCCATAGTAGTCCTCCTTTTTCTGTAGTCAATCGATGTAAAGGGCGAGCTACTTCACTGAACTTCTTGATAAACTTTCTGTAATATGACGCAAGGCCTAAAAACGCTCTCACATCTGTTACGTTCTGTGGTCGGGGCATCTCTCGGACTGCCTTCACCTTCTCTGGGTCCACTTCTACTCCTCCTTCTGAGACGTAGTGTCCCAAGAATTTCACCTTCTTCTGGCACAACTGGCACTTCTGGGGTTTCAGCTTGAGTCCAGCTTGTCCTATTCTCTGCAACACTAACTCCATATTCCGCATATGTTCCTCCCAAGTTCTTCCATACACGATAATATCATCCAAATACAAGACGGCAACATGCCACTGTAGCTTCATCAGCACACGTTCCATCAGCCTTTCAAACGTTCCTGGCGCATTGCACAGCCCAAACGGCATCGTATTGTACTCGTACAATCCGCCTGACGGTGCAGCAAACGCTGTTTTCTCCTTATCTTCTTCTTTCATTGGCACCTGGTGATATCCCATTGTCAAATCTAATGAGGTAAACCACCTGCTGTTGCACAAAGCATCCAAGTTCTCTTCAATCTTGGGCATCGGGTAAGCATCCTTAATGGTCCTTTCGTTCAACTTGCGATAGTCGACACAAAGTCTCCATTGTCCATTACTCTTCTGTACGGGCACTATTTGCTGCCTCCATGGACTTTCTGACGCTCTTATAATTCCTTTTTCTTCCAGGTCATCTATATGATCCTGCAACTGTTCTCTAATATAGAACGGTTGTCTCCTCAACGGCTCTCGCACTGGACCTTCCTCAGTTACTGGAATTCCATGCTCTGTCAGGGCTGTTCTTCCAAGATCCCATTCATGTCTGGAAAACACGTCCTGGTACTCTTCTAGCAGTACTGTCAACTGGGCCTTCTGCTCCGCAGTCACACTGACATCGATCCTATCTATCATCTCTTGGATTCCGGGATGCAAAGCCTCTTCACATATCGGGACTTCATCCGATCCATTCGTCTCACAGCACGGCAAGGCAACTGTCTCAAACTTCCTAGTTCCTTCCTGCTTGAGGTCCTCTTCTCCTCTGAATCCTAGGTCACTTCCACTGGGACTCTGGTTCCTAAATATACTCGCCGGAACGTCACCCTGTGCACCTGATTCTTGTAGCCTATGGTTGCCTCTCATTGGACTCTGGTTCCTATATATAGTTGACGGAACTTCACCATGCACACCATCTTCTGCTACCCTATGGTTGCCTTCCTGCACACCATCTTCTATTATCCTATGGTTGCCTCTATCTGGACTCTGGTTCCTATAAATAGTTGACGGAACTTCACCATGCACACCATCTTGATAATCCATGTGATTGCCTTCCTGCACATCACTTCTCTGGTTCCTATGGTTGTCTTCCTTGGGACTCTGGTTCCTCTTCATCGCAAGAACTTCACCCGACACACCATCTCCTGAACCTTTGGGATCACTCTCTGTAGGACTCTGGTTCCTAAATATATATGACGGAACTTCACCTAGTGCATCCTCTTCTTGGCTGCTCCTCTTAGGACTCTGGTTCGCATATAACTTCTGCAGAACTTCACCTAATTGAACACCATAGCTCTTCTCTAGCTCTACATCGCCGATCATCTCTGTTTCCACAACAGCTCTTTGCCTGGTCTGCACTCCCTCTGGCTGCACGACATCATGACAAACATCTCTGACATATATCTCTTCCTTAGTCTCCATCCTGGCTGGTTCCTGATAGACACCATCACCTACAACTAACGCTGGAGACACTAACGCTATGTTGGTTCCTTGGTATATCACTCGTTCCTTATTCCACGGATTCATCACTCTGGTGTAGATAAATGGTCGGGTAGCATCTGCCAATCCATGAGCTACATCCAGCTGGTGGACATCCCGGAATCTCTTGGTCCCTTCTACGAAACATAAGGTTCCTCTCTTCATCCTTCTAGTGTTAAGTAGTCGACCCTTCACAATCATCTCGCTGTTGGCTGGTATCACGCAGTGCTCGTACGCGGCTACTCGTGCACACCAGTTCTTCTCCTTACCATTCCAACATGGCAAGCTTACTCCTCCGAACTGCAGTTTACCAACACTTGGATCAAACTGAGCTTGGTGTAGTATCTGAAAATCCAATCCTAGTAGTGGCTGCTGTACATCGGCAAACACGCACCAATGCTGGACCTTTATCCCTTTAAACTTGAGCCATACTAATCCTCGGCCATAGTTCCTTAGAAGACTTCCTCCTGCCTGAGAAAACTCCTTCTCCAATGGAATCAACATGGGCTTCTTACTCGCTGGTAATCCCTCATACACTTGGTATGGTATCATGGTCTGGCAAGATCCGTTATCCACATGCCAAACGCATTTCTGATTCTCTACATCCGCTTCGATGTACCATCCTGCAGTCTCCAAGTAGGGTACTGGGGCTTGCGTTTTCCTCAGCGCGTCCGCACTTGAACTTCCAACTGCTTTTCTTCCGGTCATTCCTTCCACAATGACATCCGGTTCTGGATTATCCTCAGTCCTCTCGACTGTTTTTGATCTGGCACCTGTGGCTGGTCCTGGGTTTTCCATAGACATATCTGAAAACGGTCTGGACTCCTGTTGTGCCTTGTTACTAGATCCTATCATAGGTTGATTTCTGGGTTCTTCAACCAAAGTAGATCTCAAAGGTGGCTCTGTTGGTAGCCTAGGCAAAAGTGGCAGCCTAGCTATCCTTTCTCTTCTGTCAATCTCTGCATTCCATCCCATTGAACGCTCCGTTCCACTTAAAACAAGTCCACCTGTGTTATCTCCTTCGGGAGTACCTACATTAGACGGCCTGGTAGGTATCCCTCTAGGTACATCCGTCACTTGTACCCGGGCTCCTAGTTTCCCTGATTCTGACTTGCATCTGCGGTGGCTCCTCCTGGGTTTTGGCCACTAGCGTCAGTGGGAGTCGATCTAGAGTCGCCTCCTGAACTACTCAGACCTCCACCACGACCTCGACCTTGAGTTCCACCTCGACCTCTGGTGACTCCTCCTCGGCCACCCCGACCTCCTCTAAAACCTGGATTCCTCCGGTCACTCTCGGTACAGTCTCGAGCAAAATGGCCTAGTCCTCCACAGTTATAGCAGCTTCTGTCGGTTCCTGGGTCTTGTTGCTGCATTCTGCTGGGTGGGCGTTGTCCTTGAGCACTTCCTTCGTTTCCCTGGTCTGGGCAGTCCTTCTGATAATGGTCTCTGCTTCCACAACCGAAACATGCTCCTGTAACAAGCCTCTGCTGTCCACTGAATGAGCCTCCTCTTCCACGGCCTCGGCCTCTACCACGAAATCCTGTTCCTTGTGTAGGATACGTCCTTGGGCCCTCTGCCTGGAATGCTGGATACGCCTGCTGCATTGACACATCTCTGTTACTCTGGTCAATCAACACTGCCTGATCCGCACTGTACGGTGAGACACTGGCTACTTGCCTCTTCTGATCTATCTTCTCTGTTCCCTTGACAACATAGTCGAAGTAAACAGCTAGCTCTACAGCTTCCATCAGATTAGCTGGTCTCCCTAGTCTGATATGGTGTCCTAGAATGGGTGGGCCACACTGCTTGATGAACCTCTCCATTGACATCGTATCAACTGTTTGGTGATCTCCAGGGTATGCTTTGTGGCAAATTTGTTCCAATGCTTGGGCAAACTCCCTGTAGTTCTCCTTTTCGCCTTTGAACCTGAGTTCCGACTCTGAGACGTATGTAGTAGTCCTCTCAAAAGTCCCGAACCTCTTGTTCATCGCCTCCAACAGATCCTTGAAGGTGCTCCTCTTACTGGCTGGCATTCCGTTGGCGTAGGACTCAGCATCTCCTCTCAATGACAGCATCATCCGGTGCAGCTTGATGTCCTCCGACCATCCGTTCGTCTCTGCAATCCTGTCAAAGTAGATCTTGTAGTCCTTCCACTCCTCTTTGGATCCTGTGCCAACGAACACTCTCTTGTAGCTCACTGTATCTTTCTTCAGTTGAACCACATTCTTGTTGTTCTGTTCCAGCTTGGCAATCAACTCGGCTTTCTTATCCCGCTTGATCCCTCGGCGTTGCTGGATCCGCTCCATTCTAATCTGTTCCTGCCTGGCCTCTGGATCTTCGAAGTGTTCATAATCTTCGAACGTATCCCCGCACGATCCCCTGATCATCCAGTAGGTCACGAACAATCCTAATACAATTCCTCCTGTGATGCACAGCTGAAAGTGTTTCTCCAACTGCATCTCGCACGCTGTGTAGACCTTGTCCCACATCAGCTCTACTGCTTCGGGTCCCCATGTGACCATCCAATACCCGACTGATACTATTAGTACTAGTAGTCCGAGTACGGTAACAGCTTCCCAATTCCATTTCTTCACTATCCATCTCCAAACATTCTTCAGCATACCAGTCCTAATCCCTCTAGGCTGTACCTGTGTTGGAGTCTGTGTGGTTGTTCCTTGTTCTGAAGATCCAGTTCTCCGTTCTCTACTCCTAACTCCTGGTCTGACTCTTGCTGTCCTTCCTCCACGGCTCTGGTGGCTTCCACTTCCTTCACCAGCCTGAGTTCCATTGGTCAGCACCTCAGTGGTATCACTATCTATTCCTAGTGACTTCACTCCTGAATCTCCCTTGAACGAGACAACATCATCTGATTCGTCTTCACTGCTGCTGGAATCACTCTCCCTAATTCTGGGCATTCTCCTGGATTCCAGTAAGCTTCTTCTTCCTTGGATGCCTGTTGATGAACCTGACATCCCCCCACACCTGTATCTATCCTACAGTGTGGTTCTGGTCCTCACTTCCGGTGGTCCTCGTCCCGGAGGGTATGCCATCCATTGCATTTGTGGTATAACACCTCTGCGAGTTCCGTTTCCGCTTCCTGCTTAGCACCGTCCGGTTTGTGTCAGTCTCCGCTCACTGTAAACCTATACCTCGACCT
>PIVM01000920.1 GCA_003353945.1 Gammaproteobacteria bacterium | reverse complement strand
TTGCATGGGGATTTTTACGACAACCTGCTGGATAACTTTCACAGCACAGGGATCAACCTTGATAAGATGACGGCCTTGTGGGCCAAGGTTGTTCTGCAACTGTTTACAGACCCTGTTCGTGTCAATGGTCGCCTTGTACTGCGGCGGATTTCAAGACCGCCAAGCAAGGCAAGAAAATGCCAGCCGTGAAGTTGCTGCATCAGGAGCCTGAGTCAAACACCAAAGCGGAGTACATTATGGGGCACTCCTTCCAAGCGGTATCCATTCTTTGCAGGGCTGCTGATAGCGTGTTTAGCGTTCCTCTTGTGGCTAGAATCCACGAGGGCATTGTGCTATCGAACCGTGATAAGCGTACTTTGCTCGACAAAATGATTAGCCTGCTTTCGCTGGTTACCATTGAGGAGCCGTATTACTTTGTCGCAGATGCCTACTATGCCAATCGTAAAATCGTTAACGGCATGCTCTCTGAGGACAATCATCTGATTTCCCGTGTCAGGTCAAACGCTGTCGCCTATAAGGCGTATATCCGCAAGGGACCGAAGAAAAGAGGGCAACCACGTCAATATGGCGATAAGGTCAAGCTGAAATCATTACTAAAAAAGACGGATTCGATGCATGAGGCAGAAAGTCCGGTTTATGGAGACAAGGGCGTCACAATTCGATACGCAGCGCATGACTTGATATGGAAGTCAGCGGGCAAAACCATTCG
>PIVM01000919.1 GCA_003353945.1 Gammaproteobacteria bacterium | reverse complement strand
TTTATAGATATGTTTTCTAAAAAGTATGTTAATTCGTTTTCAGTTTTTTTTTCTTTATTTTTTGTAGCTACAACTCTTTCAACTGTTATTGCGAAAGGTAGTAGGAACTCTCGTAAAAAGAAAAAGAGAGGTAGAAATGAAATGAGAGATGTTGAAACAAGGATAGGTTATGTTACTTTGTCGGTTGGTGCTGTTGGTTTTTTTGCACTAGGATGTCTTTCTTCTTACATTTATAATAGAGATGGTAGCACTGGAGGTAATCATGTAACGGAAGAAGATCAAGATCTTCAAACTCAAATGGTTCCCGCTCCTGTTCTCGCTTTCAATAAAGATGTCCCAATGCCACCCAATTATCCTGGTAACTTTGGGCTCCAAAAGTGTGTAGGGGAGCTGGTAGCACTGTAAATAATGTTGGTACAGGGCTAACAAACTTATGTCAAAATGATGAAAGAGTGGCAATAGAAACATCGGAAGGTTTAGGGTCAAAGTGCATTAGAAATAATCATTCAAATAGCATAGGATGTACTGTATGTGGAGAAAAGTGGTAGTACTAAGAATTTTAAATAATAATAACGAATACAGAATACGATTAAAAGTATAATTAAAATGATTTATTTTCTTTTTTTATAGTGAGTAGCTTTTCTACAAGGTGAGAAAAAAATAGATACAATATAATTACGGTGTGAGATGGTGTAGCCTCTAAAAAAGTT
>PIVM01000918.1 GCA_003353945.1 Gammaproteobacteria bacterium | reverse complement strand
CTTGTACATGCGGCTTCCTTCGTCAGAGCTGAAAGGGTTCTTGATGAAAGCTTTGCGAGTAAGGTCAGGCCTGTTGAGGTAACCCCTTCCCACGCCATCACCACCAATGTAGAGTTCACCCATTACTCCCACTGGCAATGGTTGTACGTGTTCATCTAGTACATAGTAGGAAACATTAGGTAATGGGAGCCCAATGATGTTGGAGGATACATGCTCTGTGCTGTCGTCAAACTCCATTCCAGTGCAAGCAACGGTAGTCTCTGTGGGGCCGTACACAATCACAAAGTGCTTAACCTTGTCCCGCCACATTTCCAACTGATGCTGCAGCACACGCTCCCCACTAAGAATAATACACACCACTGATGGGAGGTCACAGTTGACAACAAGCTCAAAGAGTGATGGGGTCATTTTGAGGTGCGTGATCTGCAAAACATGTCAAGTATCAGACAACCAATTGAATAACAAGCAGCATGTATGTCATATTCCAAAAATAACAAGCCAGTCAGCACACCTTCATTGTGTTGATGAGTAGCTCTAGTTCATCCAGTAATGCACCCTTTGGAGCAAGCACCAGAGTAGCACCCATCGATAAGGCGGGGAACTGAACGCCGAAACTCATGTCAAAGGTCATGGGGCTTGAGAGTAACAACCGGCTACCTGGACCCAGGCCCTTATGCATGCACAATGCCCCATGTTGAATGAAAGAAGAG
>PIVM01000917.1 GCA_003353945.1 Gammaproteobacteria bacterium | reverse complement strand
AGAAGAGCAGAGAGAGGAGCTCAAGAGAGCTGTAGCATGTGATGAATGGATTGACCTTTCCGAAATCCTCCTCAAGAACTTTGCAAGGGATCTAAAAAGTATCAAAAGGAAGGGACCCAGAGAGAGGCAAAGGGTTATTGACTTAGCATGTGACAAAATGGGAATTCAGCTTCAATTGGAATTGCTGCATCACATTGTGGACGTTAGAAAGCTCTACAAGACCATGATGCGTCGACGACTCCATCCACGAGAAGAACTGAACACAGCACGAATGACGAAGAAGAACGGAAACCGCGCACGAACAACCTTCGCGCTCAGCTGCTGCTGACACCACCCGCCTCGCTACCTCACGACCGACAAAGGACCTCCCGTTGAGCAGGAGAGACAGCTCCAACGTCGCATCCGACACCCCACGCGACGACATCGCCAACAAAAGAAGTAGCACGAAGTGCCTTCGCTCCGCGAACAATAACGAAAAGACAAACAAATAGCACGAAGTGCCGGAGCAAAGCTCTAATCAGAAGAAAACAAATCCACGCAACGCCGCGATCATCACGCTAGAGGCCGCCCGGGACATCTGCATACAAAATCATCACGATCAGCGCGCATCATCGCATCAGCACGCATCACGAAGAGCAGCACAGATCACAGATGGTCCCCCCTGGTGCCGCGCACATTCTCTTTCTTTTTCACGTCACGCACGCGCGGGGCAC
>PIVM01000916.1 GCA_003353945.1 Gammaproteobacteria bacterium | reverse complement strand
TCTGGATTTGTTGATGATGGAAGAATTTGCCTGCTTTCACTAGATGATATTATACTGCTTATATTATTTTCCGTGGCATTCAGCTTCCTACAAAATAAGCTAAATAATGTCATAGCTAATGTTATTATTTTTCTTTTTTGTACTATTTTCATGATGTTTTTACTGTTTTGTAATTATGTAGTAAAATAATCTATTTTCAATGTTTATTTAAAATAACCTTACATAAATCACTTTTTGAGACTGAGAAGATTGTCGCTTATTCAGAGCTTGTATTCAGATCTTATATAAATATATATACTGTAAGTTTTATAAAATTGCAATAAGATGGAAGTTATAGCAAAGTATAAATAAACAACTGTACCACATTAATGCAGTTGAAAAACTGTATAAACGAAAGACTTTTATATACTGTATTATTTTGTATTCAAGGTTGCAATAACAATATGTCTTTTATAAAAGGATAAAGTATAAAGTATAAGCCCCAGCTCACATTAATTCCAATCATCGTCTTAATCAATTCTCGTTTGAAATATAGAAAACTTCTGATTGGACTCAAACTATGTAACTTTCTTAAAAACAGAGGATTTATTTTTATGGATAAAGATCCCTTTTATATCTAACGTATAGTCATCATACTGGAAATAATATTACACGATAAAATATTGTACCAAAAATAGCCCCAATAAATCCTAATGAAAATGGATCCACATGAAT
>PIVM01000915.1 GCA_003353945.1 Gammaproteobacteria bacterium | reverse complement strand
TGAGAATATTGCTTCAAATAATTTGGATTGTTGTTTATTCATAATGATAAAGTTGTTTGGATAAGTTGTTTTAGTTTTAAAAGTTTAAATCAATTTTAATTTAAAAAAATATGGATTTAGTAAAGGGTTTTAGAATAATAATTTATATTATAATTATAACATAAATCAATTTTAATAATAGTTTTATCCATTTTTTGAATTATTTTATTATATACCGCACACTTTTAATCATACATAAACCTAGGACATTTACACCCAGATGGGCCCCTTCCAAATTCTCTTTCAATAAACCCCCCTTGTAAATATTCACCACATTTTACACAAAAATCATTTTCAATTTGTTTACAATCATCATCATAATATATTAGCAACCAAACACTAGTTTCTAAACTACTATAAATAATAATCGGGTAAATCTCACGCTCAATATCATTTATACTTTTTAATACTTTTTTATATTTCTCACATATTTCCAATTGTTCTCTATAATCCATTATTATATCTTCAATCTCTTTTGGTAAAAAATTCATTATATTATAATATACTATAATATTTAAATCTATATTTTTTATATGGACTTGTTTAGATTTTATATAACAAGTCCATTATATAATTTTGTTTTTTAAAAAAATATTTTAATAATCAATAAACGGATTTGTACCATCAATTTTACCTGAATATAAATCTGTTGGTTCTGTATTATTAAATATTTGTTC
>PIVM01000028.1 GCA_003353945.1 Gammaproteobacteria bacterium | reverse complement strand
ATGTTAAGGCTCATTTATCTTTTGACTTATATGGCGTAAGAGACCTTATATTTCAACAGCTTAGTGACGCTTTAGCATCTCTTTTCTTCTTTTTTACCTCACTAAAGCGGAGAAGAGCCTACAATAACACGTTCGATGACGCAGCAACTGAACTGACTCTACGCTCTGCGCAAGGTAATCTGAGACTGTGCCGTAATCTGTGCTACGGCAGTTTGATTGAAGCCTGTCGGGATAATCAGCGTAGCGTGAACATCCGACATGTTAGGCGGAACTATCAATGTATTGTGCCTGCTTAAGGGCCATGGAAATAAAATTCACAGCACGTTGACCAAGGTCTCCAGCTAGCCCAGCAAAACCTCTCCAGCTTAAAATTTATACTATTGCCACGGAAACTCCTACTTATATTCTTTTACACTGTTTGAAACATATTTTCATTCCTTTTCTCCCGCTTTTACAGAGAAAAAAATTGCTTTTCCCATTTATCGCAGGTTTGATTTTTTTATTTATCTCACTTCGTCACAACTATCCACATTTTCTGTGGATAAGTTCGGGGATAAACTCATGAAAACCGCCGCTATACCACGTGCAGTCAAGCCCCTAACAGATTGACCAAATATTAATCATGATCATAAAATACATATAAATCATATAGATAGCGCATCTATTTAAAGCTATGACAGAAATTTGACAAGCCTGTTTCGCTCAAATGGCGCTCTTTAGCTATTGTGCATAAGCACATGTTAGTGACTATTGACCGCTCAGCCCTATATATACCGGTTTTTTTAGATGTATGCTCAATTGCTGACTGCCATAAAAATAGACAGTGACAATAATCACGAAGCTGGCTATAATTACAGTACTATATATATGTACATATTCTGGATTTAGCAAAAGCACCAAACGCATACTGGCAAATATGAAAAACGCTCTCAGCCAATTACTACAACACCCAAAAATCTGGCAAGCCTCTGCAGTCAGCCCAACTGAGCAATGTTTACCGACGGGTCACAATGCGTTGAATCAAGCCTTACACCTTGGTGGCTGGCCATTGTTTGGCCTCAGTGAACTGATTTGTCACAACAGCGGCATCGGAGAGATGCAACTGTTACGCCCCACGTTAGCGCAACTATCCCAGCAGACAGGTTACCTGCTGCTCATTGCACCACCTTGTGTACCCTATGGCCCGGCCTGGCAATATGCGGGCATCAGACTGTCACAGCTTCGCATCATACAACCGCGCAATCATGCCGATCTGTTATGGGCAACCGAACAGGCTTTACGCAGCCCTGCCTGCGCTGCCGTTATCAGCTGGCTTGATAAGAAAGCGCGCGCAAATGATTTACGCAAACTGCAGTTAGCCGCCCAGGCGCCTCACAACTGGGGCGTTATTTTCAGGCACAAAGGTGCAGAAAAAAATGCCTCTCCTGTATCATTGCGCATCACTCTTCACTCACAGGGCGACAGCCTTGCGCTAAAAATTCTCAAACAGCGCGGTGGCTGGAGTGGCCAGCAACTGCAACTGGATTTACAACAAGCACTGCAATTTACACAACAGGATGCTGCCGACTGGCCTGTTTATCATCCAGCAACTAGTCACATGATAAGCAATCAGTTAACAAACAAAGCAATCACACCCGATGTATTGCTTGTTCACCGTACAGCTAACAAAAGGATTCACGAGAACACACTCTCTCACCGCTTGGCATCTACACCGCACAAGCAATGATGGTGGGTGTAATATGTTATATTTGTCTCTTGCCCTACCCTTGTTGCCACTGGAAATATTTGCCCGACAAACGCCTGTCGACTCGCCACTGATCATTCTGGAAAAACAGCGGGTATTATGCTGTAACAAAACCGCTATGCAGCAGGGCATCAAGCCCGGCATCAGTCTTGGCACCGCTACCGCGCTGTCAGCACAAAGCAGATTCATTGAACGCTCTCCCCAACAAGAACAGCAGGCTCTGCAACAATTAGGGGTGCTCTGCTATGGATTTTCACCCACCGTGGTGTTACAACATAACAACAGCCTCTGCCTGGACCTCACTGGCTGCCTGAAACTGCACAATGGACTGCAATCACTTCAACACCAGCTTGCACAATGTCTGCAGGATCTTGGCTACAGTTACCGCCTGGGTTTGGCGGATACACCCAAGGCTGCCACCCTGCTCTCCCAATGCCGACACAGCGCTATCAGCACAATTGGCAAACACTTTCCTCAGTTTGATTATCAGACACAACACATTGATACACCCGGTTTAAACCGTTTGCTGGCAAAACAGCCCTTGTCACATCTCGACTGCGATGCAAAATTAAAAAACAAATGGCATAAACTCGGTTTCAGTCAGCTCGAACACTTATTGCGTTTACCGGCGCGGGCTATCGGCAGGCGTTTTGGCAAGGATTTTCTGCGTTATCTGCAACAATTACGCGGTGAATATCCCGACCCTCAGCAAGGTATTGCCATGCCGGAAGACTTTATCAGCGAACAGGTGTTTATTGATGGCATCCAACAGACGGAACAACTGTTATTCCCCGCCCGCCGCATGCTGGATGAATTATCGCACTACCTTACTGCGCGACAACTGTGGTGCCATGGCTTTCAGTGGCAATTACAAACCCATCAACAAGCCGCCAGTCCATGCCACAAGCTTCACATTCAGTTAACACAGGCGCAAAACAGCGCAGTGCATTTTCTGCTGCTGACCCGGCTGAAATTTGAAGGGCTGTATCTCAACGATGCCGTACAAAGTCTGCGTCTACGTGCAGAACACTTCAGCCCCGCCTGTCAACAAAGCAAAGCCTTATTTGCCGATATCGGCATAAATACTGCCGACGATGATGAAATACAACAGCTACTGGACAAACTACGCACCCGCTTGGGTGAGCAGGCTATTTTGCAATGTCAGGCAAGGGATGAGCACCTGCCGGAGCGTGCCTGCCAGTTAGTGCCTCTGCAAAGCCCATCACCAAACGATACGAATACATCAAGCAAACAGCGTCCGCTCTGGTTGTTTCCCCAGGCTATGTCACTGCACAAACGCCACAACACACTTTACTGGCAAGGCCAACTGCAACTGCTGCAAGGGCCTGAGCGTATCGACAGTTGCTGGTGGCAGGAAAAAACAGCTCGGGATTATTATGTCGCCCGCCATGAAAACGGTGGCATTTACTGGATTTATCACGATCTGAGCTGCCAGCGCTGGTATGTTCAGGGCCTGTTTGCCTGAAGAAAAGTGTATGAGCAAAGGGCGAAAAGATGTCTGAGGAAAAACCGTGGCCAACAGCAGCATAAACAGCAGCAAACCCACAGCCTATGCTGAGCTTCACGTTCTGAGCAACTACAGCTTTCTGCGTAGCGCCTCACACCCGCAAGAGCTGGTCACGCAGGCTGCCGCTCTGGGTTACCAGGCCATTGCCATCACCGATGAGTGCTCGTTGGCAGGCATTGTCAAAGCCTATGTTGCCGCCAAAGAACACCGAATCAAACTGATTGTCGGCAGCGAAATACTATTGACTGAAAATATCAAACTGGTGCTGCTGGCCCCCACTCGTCAAGCCTACAGTGAGTTGTCCGCACTGATCACCCTGGGGCGTCGACGCAGTGAAAAAGGTCAATATCAACTCAAACTGAATGATCTTGAATTAACGGTGCCGCATTGTCTGGCGATCTGGTTACCCGAAAACCGTCCCGAAGCAATTCAAGACGAAACAATTCATGATGCCCATGCGAAAACGCTTGGTGATTTTTTTCGCCAGCGTTTGTGGCTGGGCGTTGAGCTACTGCTTGAAGATCAGATGCAGGCGCATTATCTTGCCTGCCATCAACTGGCGCAACAGTATGAACTGCCCATGCTCGCCTGCGGCGATGTGCATATGCATCAGGCACAATGCAAACCACTGCTGGATACCCTCACCGCCATCCGTTTGAACTGCTCACTGGATGCATTGGGCACACGTGTCTTCAGTAATGCAGAGCGGCATTTACAAAACCTGACTACCTTGCAAAAACGCTATCCGCCGGCTTTGCTGGCTGAATCCGTTCGCATCAGTGAATACTGTCATTTCACGCTGGATGAACTGCGCTATGAGTACCCCAAAGAGGTGGTGCCAAGTGAATTGACAGCTTATCAATACCTGCAACAGCTGGTTAACCAAGGCGCGCAGCAACGCTGGGCCGATGGCGTTCCGCCGCGTATCGAAGATCAAATCAAACATGAGTTGAAACTGATTCGCGAATTACGCTACGAATACTATTTTCTAACCGTCTACGATATTGTGCATTTCGCCCGCAGCCGCCATATTCTCTGCCAGGGACGCGGCTCTGCTACCAACTCCGTGGTGTGCTACTGTCTGTTTATCACCGAAGTGGCACCGGACAAAATCTCTTTATTGTTTGAGCGTTTTATTTCCAAAGAGCGCAATGAACCGCCGGATATTGATGTCGATTTCGAACACGAACGGCGTGAAGAAGTCATCCAGTATATTTATAAAAAATACAGCCGCGACCGCGCTGCACTGGCTGCAACGGTGATCACCTATCGCCCCCGCAGCGCCATTCGCGATGTTGGTAAAGCGCTGGGATTGGACTCGCTGTTTATCGATCAACTCGCCAAATCCCTGGCCTGGTGGGATCGACGCAATGATCTGCTGCAGCGCTTTAAGGAGCAACAGGTCAATAACGCCAGCCAGACCGCTGAACACTTTTTTACATTGGTGCAGGCCATTATGGGTTTTCCGCGACACTTGTCGCAGCATGTGGGCGGTTTTATTATCACCCGCAGCCCCATCAGCACACTGGTGCCGGTGGAAAACGCCAGCATGCCAGAGCGCACGGTAATACAGTGGGATAAAAACGATATCGAAGCCCTGGGCTTGTTAAAGATCGATATTCTGGCACTCGGCATGCTCAGTGCCATCCGCAAATGCTTTGAGTTGGTTAACGCGTATCAGACCACCCCCCTGACCATGCAGTCGATTCCATCAGAAGACCCTCTAACCTATGAAATGCTCTGTCAGGGCGACAGCATCGGTGTGTTTCAGGTGGAATCCCGCGCCCAGATATCCATGTTGCCACGGCTCAAGCCCCAGTGTTTTTATGATCTGGTGGTTGAGGTGGCCATTGTACGCCCTGGGCCGATTCAAGGTGATATGGTGCACCCCTACCTCAAACGGCGCCAGGGGCTAGAGCCGGTCAGTTATCCCAGTGACGATGTCAAATCGGTGCTGGAACGCACCCTGGGTGTACCGATTTTTCAGGAGCAAGTGATCAAGCTGGCCATGGTCGCCGCAGGTTTCAGCGGCGGCGAGGCCGATCAGTTACGACGCGCCATGGCCAGCTGGGGGCATAACGGTAATCTGCAGATATTCGAAGAAAAACTGATCAATGGCATGTTACAACGAGGCCACAGTGTTGATTTTGCCAAACGCTTGTTCCGGCAAATGCAGGGGTTTGGCGAATACGGTTTTCCTGAATCCCATGCCGCCAGTTTTGCGCTACTGGTTTACGTCTCCGCCTGGCTCAAACGCCACTACCCTGCCGCTTTTTATTGCGCCTTGCTCAACAGTCAGCCCATGGGCTTTTACTCACCGTCGCAACTCTTGCAGGATGCCCGCCGTCACGGCATTCGCGTTTTACCGGTTGAAGTACAGCACAGTGATTGGGATTGCACGCTGGCGCATTCATCCTCCACCGGCCAACAAGCCCAACGTTATAGTGGCACAGGAGATCAGCCGCGCATTCGCCTGGGCATGCGCATCATCAAAGGCATGAACCATCAGGCTGCTGAGCGCATCGTTCTGGCGCGTATACAACAGGGGTTTACGCACCTGCAGGATTTAACCCACCGCGCCCAGCTTAATCAAGCGGATATGGACGCACTGGTGGCCGCCAATGCGCTCAACGCCATTGCCGGCCACCGCTATCAGGCACACTGGCAGGCTCAGGCGATCGAACAAACACGGCCCCTGCTGGCCACACAGGAAAATACGCCTCAGCATTCCCTTGATGATGACATCGAACTGCCCCCACCCACAGAATCTCAGGAGCTGCTCGCCGATTACAATAGCCTGGGCCTGACACTGAACCGCCACCCCATGGCCCTACTGCGCGAACAAACACCTTTCAACCGTTGCAAACAAGCCTCTCAGCTGGTCGAGTTGAATCAGGGGCGGTTTGTCCGAGTTGCCGGTATTGTCACCGGCCGCCAACGACCCGGCACCGCCTCCGGCGTTATCTTCCTGACCCTGGAGGATGAAACCGGCAATATCAACGTCATTGTCTGGAAGCAACTGCAGGAACGCTGCCGCCAAACACTATTAACCGGTAAATTACTGCTTATCAAAGGCACCGTGGAAAGTGATGAATCCGTTATCCATGTTATCGCCGGTGACATTATCGACTGCAGTGAAAAGCTGAAATCCTTTTCCCTGCCTTCACGGGATTTTCATTGAAATAGCAAAAGGTGCTGTTTAGCTGGATACAGCGTCGAATGTTTACATCAGTTTGAGACATATCCTACACGCGCTACGGTTGTTGTCGCATAGTCAACAATTTTTAATCTGCCATAATTACTCTAACGCAATGGATAGCGAGGCTCAAAGGAACTGGGCTTACAGGGATGGGACAGGGTAGTGTTAAAAGGCCGAGCTAGATGCTCGGCTTTTTTATATCTGCTGTATTTATCATTTTGCTGCCAACGATTGACAGGTCAATACATATCAGGGCCTTGGCACATATACGGCGTCAATCGACGTGGTAGCAACTAACAGATTATCAACTCACCCAGTAACATTATCAGCAACAAATGGATTAGTTCTTCTTTCCTGTCCAAAAGTAGACATTGGTCCATGACCGGACACAAATGAAACCTCATCCCCAAGCGGCAAAAGTTTGTTTCTGATGGATCTGATAAGCATATCGTGATCTCCTTTGGGGAAATCAGTTCGCCCAATTGAGCCTTGAAACAACACATCCCCCACAAAAGCTATCTGCTGCTGACGATTGTAATACACCACATGACCTGGCGTATGTCCGGGACAATGCAATACTTCCAGCCGCACATTCCCCACTTCCACCACATCTCCTTCTACTAACCAACGCTCGGGATGAAAAGGTTGCGCTGGTGGAAAACCCGCCATTTCACAGGACTCTGCAAGAGAGTCAATCCAGAATTTATCGTCAATATGAGGGCCTTCTATTGGAATACCCAGTTCAATTGCCAGCTCATTTGCCGCCGCTACATGATCCACATGACCGTGCGTAATCAATATTTTTACCGGTGTGACACCTGCTTGCTCAATCCCCTGTTTTATATATGGGATATCTCCGCCGGGATCAATAATGGCGGCTTGTTGGGTTTCTTCACACCATATTAGCGAACAGTTCTGTTGGTAGGGTGTTACGGGAACAATACCGAATTTCATTATACGTATCCGTTTAAAATCTTATCTAATCTATTCAAGACTTTTAATACTCAAAAAAATGCGGGAATGCTGCAATGCAGCCCCACCGTCTATTTAGCTACTGAATTACACAGTGACAGTATCATTCTCATTAATTACTGCTTCATACAGATCCTGACAAGCCGCGTAAAACTGTTTCTGTTTATCACCAAAACAGGGTGTAATCAAAGACATGACCTGATAAACACCTCGATGAATAAGTAGATGTGGTTCTTCCCGTGGATTGAGTAGCATTTGGTAAGAAAACCAATAAATCATCGTTATTGTCACACTGCCTGCAACAAGCTTGATGTCTATAGTTCGCAAATCAATCGCTTCTTTTTTAGCCAGCGATTCACATATGGTCTCGATCGCTCTGTTTTTTAAACCCATGAGTCGCTTAAAGCGCCTTTCCAAATCATGATTCCTTTGCAAAATATCCGTCAAATTAAGATAAAAAAAACGATACTTGTATATTTCCTCAAAAACGACATAGATATAGAACCAATAATCCTGCAGTTGTAAGGTCTGTTTAATAGGTGCCTTTAGGATACCGCTCATTTCGTGTTCGAAGTGGTTATAAATCACTTCAATAATGACTTCTTTACCCCGAAAATGGTAATACAAGTTCCCCGGGCTGATATCCATTTCATTGGCAATATCAACCGTGGTTACATTCTGCTCACCCTCATCATTAAACAAGATAAGACTAGTTTCTATTATTCGATCGCGGGTTTTCATTAAGCATCCAAAGCGATTTTGGTTTGGATTATGCCATCTTGAAGGGATACTTGAACAGGGGGGGAGAAAATAAAAAGCCGGCTAAAGAACCGGCTCAAAAGACCCAGATGGAAATACTACTCTGAACTGAATGGTTTGCTGGTACGGGCTGTCTTTTTTGCTTTAGACGGCCCGTCGACTGCCTCAATCAACAGATCCAGTTTTTCACTAAGCTCATCAACTTTCTTGTTGAGCTCATCAATCGAACCGCCTTTTTCACTAAATCCCAAGCTCTGACGAACTTTGGCGATACGATCTTCTATATTGGTGCTGGATTTCTCTTTTGCTTCACTGATCTTATCCTGAGTTTCATCTTCAAGCTTCCTACCCTTGGAGACGAGCTCATCAAACATACGAGAGGTTTCCTTGCTTACTTTTTCGTACCGGTCCTGTGCCTCATCGAATGCCTTACCATAGGCCCCCAGACCTGCTAACCAAATATTTTTTGCAACCTCACTCGCCTTTTCAGTTACTTTAGCGTCTTGGATTTCTTCGGCCATAATTTTCTTTCTCCTCATTCGCTCATCACATAGTATTACTGTTTGAGTTCACTGCTGAAGTGGTCACTGCCTGTGGACCATATTCCAAACTAACTGCGCTTTTTAATAAACGACGGATCCCCTATAAGCCTTCAACCCTTACGCTACCCAGCACAGCTTAGTGCCAAATCTATCAACTCAAATTAGAATAGTCATACTAAACTTTATATTGGCAAGCGCTCAGAAGCCTTTCATATCCGTTCTTATCGAGCACAACTGTATTTTTTTGAAAAAAGGCCCTATCTTTGTGTATATATTTGACACATGTAATCCGTATATATTACTGTAATTCTGTCTAACCATCATCGTCCCCAGATCTCAGCCAAATGTTTTGAATCCACGGGAAAAATCAGCGTCTTTGGTGCCCATCATGAATACCAAAAAATCCATCAGTAAAAATAAAACTGAGGCTGTACGTAAGGAGACCAACCACACAACCAAAACAAGCACCATTTCATCTGAAAGTGACGCACTACCAAATAAAACCACTCCAGCCTTTTTAATGACAATCTATGATGAGCACAAATACATCGGCGTTTTGATGAAGGTGCTAGCAGAGCAGTTGGAGAATATTTCAAGCAAGGGCACAGCTGATTTTGATTTAATGTTTGACATTATGCACTACATGCGTGAATTCCCGGACAGGTTCCATCACCCACGCGAAGAAGTTCTGTTTCTCCTTCTGAAAGAAAAAGATTCCTCACTGACACCAACTATTAAAAATCTATTAAATCATCATGAACATTTTGGTGATCGCGGCGACCTTATTCTTGATGCGTTAAATGACATTATCCATAAATTCACAATCAGCAAAAAAGACGCTTTGCAAGATCTATTTGAAGACTACATTAGTGTTTTGGAGACACATATTGAACTTGAAGAGACTGAAATACTCTGTCGTGCTATAGATCTTCTTGACGAGAGCGATTGGCAACAACTGAAACATAGGACGACTGTCGTTGAAGACCCCATATTCGGTCACCAGGTACATCAGCGTTATCGTCGCATCTACGATCACCTTGCGCAGAGAATTGAAAAAGCTGCAGATGATTTTACATTGATGGAGTTTGTTGGCCTTGGTGCTTTTTTTGAATCAATCGAACCACTCAGTTTAGGCATCAGTGAGATATCTGATATTATCAATTCACATTCAAAACAGGTTTATCGCACAAACGCAAACTGTTATAAATCACTAAGAGTGTCGCCACCCAATCAACGGACCGACTATATTGCTAAACCCGTTAATTGTTTTCTTGATTGTTACGATGTCTATGTTGATGGACTGTTCAACATTGGCAAAGTCTTACGCAAAACGAGGGAAAAGGTAGCGGAGCCCTATTCCACAGGATTTAATCTTTTAAAAGAACTGGAAAAACAGTAGCTCATTTCTGTTGCTCCACATTGAAAATCAGCCCTGATCAGCACACGGTCAGCATTACGCTAACAAGCACAAAAAATAAGGTATCTAATAGATCTGTAAAGTTGTGCTAGGCTTGTTTATATAACCAAACAAGAAGAATGAGTAACGCTGTTGAGCTGCACCGGATTTCGGAGCGAGATTTATGGCTAATTCGTATCACAGACCTCCTTTGCTTTGCTCATTGCTGGAGCTGAGAGCGCCATGGGAAGCATTTACGTTACTGCCCTCAATGCCCATTTTACAACGTGCGCCCGAAGGTGATGGAGAGCCAGTATTGGTATTTCCAGGCTTCATGACTAGCGACAGCTCAACTTATGTTATGCGTCGTTTCCTCACAAAAAAAGGTTACACGACCTACCCTTGGGAACAAGGTAGAAATCCGGGTTTAAGAGATGACATCTACCAAAATCTCGAAGTCCTTTTAGAAAAAATCTATTTGGAAAATGGGCAAAAGGTCAACCTGGTCGGTTGGAGTCTGGGCGGCGTATACGCCCGAACATTGGCACATAAAGCGCCTCAATTTGTCAGCAAAGTAATTACTTTGGGATCACCCTTTGCACTAAGCAATTCTTACGATCCAAGCGATGTTGCCATACCCGGGCCAATAGTTAAATTGTATGAATCACTCAATCCCAATATCAAAGAAGATCCACTGGTCAATGGCGAACCCATATGGGAACTCGCCCCCCCCGTCCCTTCTACCGCCATTTACTCTGAAAGCGATGGTATTACATCATGGCGATATTGCGTTGATGTTGTCAGTAAACAAACTGAGAATATCAGGGTGATTGGCAGCCACTGCGGTCTCACCCATAACCCTTTTGTTATGTACATCCTCAGTGAGCGTCTGTCTCAAACCGAAGAGGGATGGAGCCCATTCGACGAAAAATGGTATCACCGAATGATTTTCAAGAAGGCCCACGACCTGGAAGAAGCCTACGCACATTGATTTAAATGCGGCCAAAAAAACCAGCAGCTCACTTCTCGTACCCTCCACTAGCCTGTCCAGAAAAGCGACATCAACAAGTTCTATAGCACTTTATCTTGTACGGGATTTCTAAAATTTTTCTTAAAAACAGTGCATCTTGTACATTCCTCGCTCAGCCCGTGAATTATAGGCAGTAATTCTCGCTAGACTCATCTAAACTAGAGTTATTGTGAAATGAAAGACACAAGCTATATCCCATTGAATTCTGCCATTTTGAGCTAAAGCATGACATTAAAAACATCCTTTATTCCCCTGTTTTTTATATATTTTTTCTCTCTTTATTCTAGCTATGCTCTAGCGAACTCAAAGAATGAAATTGCGTTGTCTCCCACTCGAGACCAGTCATTAACGGGCATGGAAGTTGCCACTCAGTTATCAAAACGCCATTATTTGGATATTGTACTGAACGATGAACTATCTGATCGTTTTTATCAGCGTTATCTTAGCAGCTTGGATGCCAACAAAAACCTACTATTACAAGAGGATATTGATGACTTTAAGCGTTATCGCCTGCATCTCGACGATACCTTAATGCGTGGTGATTTATCGCCCGGCTTTGCAATGTTTAATCGTTATCGAGACCGATTGCAAAACCAGCTGGAACTTATTGTCGTAACCCTACCTGATATCATTAATAAGCTGGATTTTAACAAACACGAACAGATGATCCTGGACCGCAAGGACCAATCTTGGCCAGCCAATATCGAAGAAGCCCATGACCTTTGGCGAAAACGCATTAAAAGCGCCGTATTAAATCTTCGCCTGGCAGGTAAAGAAGAAGAGAAAATCGTTGAATTGCTTACAAAACGCTTTAAAAATCAGCTCTCCAGAAGCAAACAACTGAACAATGAAGACGTCTTCCAACTGTATATGAATTCTCTCGCCCAACTGTATGACCCCCACACCAACTATCTTTCACCACGCTCGTCTGAAAATTTCAATATCAATATGAGCCTTAAATTGGAAGGTATTGGTGCAGTACTTCAACGTGAAGATGATTTTACCAAGGTAGTCAGGCTAGTACATGCAGGCCCCGCTGATAAACAAGGCCAATTACAACCCTCTGACCGAATTATTGCGGTTGGACAAGGAACTGAAGGTGATATGGCCGATGTCATTGGCTGGCGTTTAGACGAGGTGGTGCAGCTAATTCGCGGCGAAAAAGATACGACCGTTAGACTGGAAGTAATTCCTGTTGAAGCAAAATCGGATCAGGATACGAAACTAATCGAGATTGTACGGGACACGGTAAAACTCGAAGAACAATCGGCACAAAAGGACACTATTGAAATAGTCGATTCAGAAAATACAACCCACAAAATTGGCATCATTGATATCCCGGCTTTCTATATCGACTTTGACGCCTTGAGAAGACGCGACCCCAATTACCGAAGTACTACTCGCGACGTCAAACGTCTGCTGAATGAACTAGTGAAGGAAAAGGTTTCCGGTATTATTATAGACTTGCGGGATAACGGTGGTGGCTCGTTGAAAGAAGCCAATGAATTAACAGGCTTATTTATTGACTACGGGCCCACTGTGCAGATTCGCCATGCCAGCGAGAGAATTTTCAGAGAACAAAAACTCACAAGCACGCCCTATTACGACGGCCCTTTACTTGTGTTAATCAACCGCTTAAGCGCCTCTGCCTCTGAGATATTTGCTGCCGCCATGCAGGATTATCAAAGAGCTATTGTGGTGGGAGGACAGTCGTTTGGTAAAGGCACAGTACAATCGCTGACACCTCTTCGTCATGGCCAATTAAAACTGACTGAATCAAAATTTTATCGCATATCAGGTGACAGCACTCAACACAGAGGCGTCGTCCCTGATATCTCGTTTCCCTCGTTGTACGATAAAGAAAAGGTGGGAGAAAGTGCGCTTGACGATGCGCTTGTCTGGGACTTCATAAACCCCGTCCGTCATCGAAAATACTACGATATACCTAATCTGTTGGCCTCACTGACTCAAAAACATAAACAACGTATTATCAAAGATCCCGATTTCCAATATCTGTTGGAAGAAATGGCCCTTATCCAATCGAATCAGTCTGATGATAACGTCATTTCATTAAACGAAGCCAAACGCAAGCAAAAGGAAGAAAAGGGAAAAGCTCAGTCACTGGCACTGGAAAATAAACGCCGTACTGCAAAGGGCTTAGATCCAATTAAAGATTTCAAGGAGCTTGGGGAGGATAAAGACGAATCCACGAACCCACACAGCGAAAACAGCAAGTTGAAAGATGATGAAGATAATGCCGATATCTATTTGACTGAATCCAGTCACATTATATTGGACTCCATCGACTTATTTAACCGACAACTTGCCAGCGCACGCCCTGAAAAGAAAAACGCTTTCAACGCAAGGTAACAAACTCCTCCGCCGCTGTTGGGTGTATCCCGACAGTGGCATCAAAATCTGCTTTTGTTGCACCCGCTTTTATTGCTATGGCAATACCTTGAATGATCTCACCCGCCTCTGCGCCCACCATATGAGCGCCAATCACCTTATCAGTTTGCGCATCAACTATAAGCTTCATTAAAGTCTTTTCGGGATTACCGGTTATGCTGTGTTTCAGGTGTCGAAATGTCGTTCGAAATACCTCTACCTTTGCGTACTTATCCATAGCCTGTTCTTCGGTCAGACCAACTACTGCAATATTGGGAGATGAAAAAACTGCTGTCGCTATGTTGTTATAGTCCATGACCTGCGGCTTGCTACCAAATGCCGTATTGACAAACGCCATTGCCTCTGCAATTGCCACTGGCGTTAACTCCGGCCCACCGGTCACATCACCCAGGGCATAAATCGAGGGTTCCGTTGTTTGGCAGTACTGATCCACCTTGATCTTGCCATCATCATTCAATTGAACTGTCGTGTTTTCCAGCCCAAGACCAGATAAATATGGATTGCGCCCAGTTGCACAGAGTACAGCATCAACAACCAACACCTCACCATCGGACAGTGTGCAGTGCAATTGATCATTTTCTTTATCAATGCGACTTATCGTGGTGTGACATTGAATAGTAATACCCTTTTCTTGATATTGCTCTGCAGCAAAATCTGCCAGCTCTCGGTCAAACGTTCTCAAAATTTGCTCACCGCGATAAAGCAGGTATGTTTCCACACCTAATCCATTAAAAATACTGGCAAACTCGACCGCGATATAACCTCCTCCCACAACAGCAACCCGGCGAGGCAAATGGTCCAAATAAAACACATCCTCCGATGTGATCATATGCTCATTGCCCGGCAGAGGAGGAACAAAGGGTCTACCGCCAGTGCTAATCAATATTTTGTCACAACTGTAGGTGCAATCCCCCACTTTGACCGTATGCGGACCCACAAGCTGAGCGCGACCCTCGATCAAATCGACTCCTGAATTCTCTAACAACTGCTGATATATACCATTAAGACGAGCAATTTCCCGATCCTTGTTTTCACGTAATGTTTGCCAATGAAACTGAGACTCACCCACCTGCCAACCGTAGCCACCAACATCACTCAATTCCTCATGTACATGAGCGGCATAAACAAAGAGTTTTTTCGGTACACAGCCCACATTGACGCAAGTGCCACCGAGAAAACGTTCCTCGGCAATTGCCACTTTTACGCCATAGGATGCCGCAACCCGGCTGGCCCGCACGCCACCGGAACCTGCCCCAATTACGAACAGGTCATAATCATAGTCAGCCAAGTAAGTCTCCTAGAATCGCAAATGCAAACTGCGGAGCATAGATAAAATCGTGCAGAATATAAAGCACTTTGGGAAAGTGAATTCCGTATACCTAAACGGTCACATTCACTGAGGAAGAGCTACGTCTGTCACGTCGTTGACGCAGTTCAACCAATGGCGAACTGCCTCGACGACCGCGCCTTCTTTCTTGGCTACGACGACGATCCATACCCTTCCAATTCACTTGGCGAACAGCGGAATCAACCGCCTGCGGTCGACTGCCTGAATGATTAACGGGACGTGTATCATCCTTGGGTAAGTATGTAGGTTTAATTGAAAAATCCACCGGCACTCCCTCGTCATAGTGAAAAACGATAGTGAAGTCATGTGTGATTTATCGGCGGTTATACCACAAACTTTAGAACTTGCATACAATTTACCCACACAGATCATAGAACAATCTGCTATAAGGCCATGATTAACCGTGTTTTATTGACGTTAAGGGCCTCGGAAAATGTATTTTTCCCGAGGCCCTACGCTCACGAATTCAGATCAGCATTAAACCAACTCAGCTGATCATGAAGAGATACCACTTCTCCAACAACCAATAGAGTCGGTGGTTTTATCTCCTCCCTCGCCACTTGCTCCGGCAGTGTTCTTAAGGTGCCCACCAGCACCTTTTGATGACGTGTCGTGCCTTGTTGGATCAATGCGATAGGTGTGTCTTCACCTCTGCCATGAGCTATAAGCTGTTCACAGATAACCGACAGGCCTTTCAAGCCCATATAAAATACAACTGTTTGTTCTCCTTGCACCAAATCCTTCCAGTTCAGATTGATGCTGCCATCTTTGAGGTGGCCAGTGACAAATCGCACGGACTGAGCGTGATCGCGATGTGTTAACGGAATACCCGAATAACAGGCACAGCCTGAAGCGGCTGTTACGCCTGGCACCACCTGAAACGGAATATCTTCTTTCACAAGCCCTTCGATTTCCTCTCCACCGCGCCCAAAAATAAAGGGATCCCCTCCTTTGAGCCTTACCACCTTGTTGCCCTCTTTGGCGTAATCAATCAGCAGCTTATTAATCTCTTGTTGTGGAACAACATGATGCTCACTGCGCTTACCCACATACACTCTTTGGGCCTCTCGTCGACAAAGGTCAACAATTTCTGTCGCCACCAATCGGTCGTATAAAACAACATCCGCAGATTGCATCAAACGCAGTGCTCTGAAAGTCAACAGATCAGGATTCCCCGGCCCTGCCCCTACTAAATACACTTCTCCGACTTGATTAACTGGCGTTGGCAGAGCCAATTGCTTTTCAAAAAGCAATTTTGCCGCTGCCGGTTTGCCTGCCATTACCATTTCCGCCACCGGGCCTTGCAGGATATTTTCCCAAAAACGTCGGCGCTCTTTGACGTTGTTGATTTTTGCTTTTACGCGTCCCCTCAGGGCACCGGCAAAATCAGCCAACTCTCCATAGGCCATCGGCACTATCGTCTCCAATCGCGCTCTGAGCAGCCGTGCCAGCACTGGTGATTTTCCTCCGCTGGAAACCGCGATGACAATCGGCGAGCGATCAACAATAGAAGGCAGCACAAAACTGCAGAGCGCAGGATTGTCCACCACATTCACAGGAATATGCCTTTGCTTAGCATCCTTCGAAACCTGTTTGTTCAGCGTCTCATCATCTGTGGCAGCAATCACCAGCGTTTTATCTTTCAAATCACTTGTCTGATAGGCCCTGTCGCAAATGGAGCCGCCGGACTCTTTCACCACACTTTTTAAATCTTCGTCGATTTCGGTGGCGACAACATCAATCACAGCACCACCTTTATGCAAGAGATTTGCCTTGCGCAAGGCAACCAGACCACCACCCACCAACAGGCAGTGCTTGCCTTTCAAATCAAAACACAGGGGAACATAATTCATTAATCGTTGATCCGCTCAATACCACGCATATAAGGCTGTAATACCTTGGGTACCGTAATTGACCTATCAGCATTTTGATAGCTTTCCATCACGGCTACCAGGGTTCGACCAATGGCAAGCCCAGAGCCATTCAGCGTATGTAAATAGGCGGGTTTTGCCGATTCGTTATCACGGTAGCGTGCTTTCATGCGCCTTGCCTGATAATCACCAAAATTGCTACAGGAAGAAATTTCACGGTAAGCATTTTGCCCTGGCAACCAGACCTCCAGATCATAGGTCTTGCATGCAGAAAACCCCAAGTCTCCACCGCAAAGCACAACCTTGCGGTAGGGCAGCTCAAGTTTTTGCAGAATCGTTTCTGCATGACCAACCAGTTCTTCCAAATGTTGTTCGGACTGATCGGGTTGCACCATATGCACGAGTTCCACTTTTTCAAACTGGTGCTGACGTATCATACCTCGAGTATCTCGACCATAACTGCCCGCCTCACTGCGAAAACAAGGTGTATGGCAAACAAACTTCAGCGGTAATTGATCTAAACCACGACCAGCATTACCTACAATCAAATCACGTGCAATATTGGTTACCGGCACTTCTGCCGTTGGAATCAGATAATAATTCTGTTCACCTTCAAGTTTGAACAAATCCTCTTCGAATTTGGGCAATTGCCCTGTGCCATAAAGGCTATCCCGATTGACCATGTAGGGAACATAAATTTCTTGATACCCGTGTTCCTCGATATGGGTATCCAGCATAAACTGAATCAATGCACGATGCATGGCAGCTATCTGTCCACGCATCACCACAAACCGTGATCCCGTCAATTTGCTGGCCAGGTCAAAATCCATTTCATTTTTCTGTAAGCCAAGATCAACATGATCCAGCACGTCATAATCAAATATTCGAGGTTCACCCCAGCGCAGCACTTCCCTATTGGCCGACTCGTCCTTACCTTCAGGCACGCTCTCGTCAGGAATATTGGGAATCTCCAGCATAAACTCATCAATTGACTCCTGTGCTTCGCGCGCTTGCTCCTTCAGCACATTGTGTTGCTCATCTATTTTCTCCAGCGATTCGGCCACCGTTTTCTTCGCCTCGTCAACCGCCATACCGTCCTTAATCAATTGACCGATTTTATTCGAGGTTTTCTTACGTTCTGCCAGCAGGTTCTGGCTGTCAACACCGGCCTGCTTGCGCTCGTTATCAAGCGCCTTGAATCGCTCAATATCCAATTCGTAATATTTTTTTCTTAACTGTGTAGCAGCATCTTCAAGATGACTGCGCAGGTATTTAATATCTAACATATTGGTTTCTACGGTAAGTTATAAATAAGTTAAAAAAGACTGGTTTAAAAAGATCGGGTTATCCAAATGCCTGCACCAGAGGCAACAAGACATAACAGTACACTAAGTAAAATATAGAGCGCCGCCATGCCAGCATAGCCGTTTTCCAGGTAGTTAATGGATTCCAAAGAAAACGTGGAAAAAGTGGTAAACGCCCCGAGAAAACCGACAATCAATACGTTACGCCACTCGGGGTGTAAAAATAATTTTTCGACAATCAACACGTAAATGACGCCTATTAAAAAAGAACCCACGATATTGACTACCAATGTACCCACATGCAATCGGGTGGACACTAGATCATTGATAAAATTCGCCAACCAATAGCGACTTAACGCCCCCAGCGCACCGCCAATTGCAATAAATAACAAAGGTCTCATAAGCTACCTCACCTCTTATCCCTATACCGTTTTTGGCTGGCCTTTGCATTCAATTCTCTGAAATAATCCAGTTTTTCTTTTATTCTGATTTCCAACCCACGACCCACCGGGTGGTAATAGCGACTACCCGTCAGTTCCTCGGGAAAATACATTTCACCGGCAGCAAAACCGTTATCCTCATCGTGTGCATAACGATAGCCAGCACCATAATCCAGCTCTTTCATCACGCTGGTTGGCGCATTGCGCAAATGCATTGGCACATCATGATCAGCACCCTCCTTAACATCAGCCATTGCCGACTTGTAGGCGAGGTAGACCGCATTGCTTTTTGCGGCACAAGCAAGATAGACAACAGCCTGGGCAACAGCCAGCTCCCCTTCGGGACTACCCAAACGTTCCTGTACTTCCCAGGCATTAAGCGCCAAATGCAGTGCCCGAGGATCAGCATTACCCACATCCTCACTGGCCATTCTCACCACGCGGCGGGCTATGTATAAGGGATCACAACCGCCATCCAGCATGCGTGCAAACCAGTAGAGACTGGCATCCGGGTCACTACCACGCACTGATTTATGCAGGGCGGAGATCTGCTCATAAAAGACATCACCGCCTTTATCGAAACGCTTGAAATCACCGCTAATGACGTTGCTGATAACCCTCTCATCTATCCACAGTGAACCCTCGCGTTCACTGGCCGTATCGACTGCCAGCTCAAGCAGGTTCAATGCTCGGCGCGCATCACCGTTGGCTGCAGCCGCTAATGTATTTATCTCATCGGTGCTAATTTCAATCGACACTTGTCCAAAGCCACGCTCATTGTCACTCAGCGCTTGCTGCAGAATTTGCTGAATTTCTTCCGAACCAAGTGCCTTGAGTACATACAATCGTGCTCTGGATAACAAGGCATTGTTCAGTTCAAAAGAGGGATTTTCAGTGGTTGCACCAATAAACACAATGGTGCCATCTTCAACATAGGGCAAAAATGCATCCTGCTGACTCTTGTTAAATCGATGCACTTCATCAACAAACAAAATGGTATTGCGCCCAAATTGAGTTCTTGTCGCCTGTGCTCTGGCTACCGCTTCACGGATATCTTTTACGCCTGCCAGTACAGCTGACAAGCTAACAAAGTCTGCGTCGGTGTAGCGCGCTATCAGTTTTGCCAGTGTGGTTTTGCCGACACCCGGCGGCCCCCAAAAAACCATCGAGTGCAGAATGCCTTGTTCAAGCGCGTCTCTAAGAGGTTTTCCTGTTGCCAGAATATGTGCCTGCCCGCGAAACTCTTCGAGCATCTGCGGGCGCATTCTGGAAGCTAGAGGTTGATAACGTGACTTGTCTTTTCCAAGAGGCTCCTGATTGTCGTCAAACAAGCCCTTATTCATCTTGCAGCACATCTGTACCTGGTGGCGGTACAAAGTTGAAAAGCGCATCTTGCAAAACCGGGTTTATCTGCATTCCAGAAAACTGAATAGACGTGATTTGATCCAGGCTATCAAACAACTCAATCTGCACCAGTGTTTCCTTTTCAAACTTCAGGATCAGGCGCTCAAACACTTTATCTTCTGTGATCGGTTTCAACTCAAACTGAAGCGATCCGGCGTCTTCTAACATTTTTTTTATCGTAAAATGCGTTGACAGTTTTTCAGTGTCTCCACCCAAAATCATTGCCGGCGTAAAGCTGAGTTCATCGCTGACAGGTCGAATGGTGACTTGCTCAAGATCTGCATCGTAATACCATAATGTCTGATTATCGCTGACTACTATTTGCGCAAGCGGTTCAAATGACTCCCAATACAGCTTGCCCGGCTTTTTGACAGTGATAGTGCCCTTGTATTCCTGTAGCAGTTCGCCAGAACTATCAATAACCCGTTGATTGAAATCGGCTTGCAAGCTATCAAATGCGGACAGCAGCTCTGCTAAGCGTTTGGCATCCAGATTAGCTTGCTCTGCAGCCATCATTCCTACCGACAAGGAAGACAAGCACAGACCGACAAGTAGAAAAATCGAATATCTAATCAACATCATTAGTCTTTTATAGGTGGTGGGGCGATAACCTCTCGCTGGCCGTTACTGCTCATCGCTGAAACCACGCCAGCGGCTTCCATCGCTTCAATCATACGTGCAGCGCGATTATACCCAATCCGCAGTTTCCGTTGTACCGCTGAGATCGATGCTTTTCGGCTATCGGTAACAAATTGAATCGCTTCATCGTAAAGAGGGTCCGCCTCGCTATCTGCCTGCTCTGACCCGGACGCTGCCAGCCCGGGAATCACCTCAGACGCCGCGTCCTCAAGCAAACTTTCAATATAGTTTGGTTTACCGCGTCGCTTCATGTCAGCAACAACGGCGTGCACCTCTTCGTCGGCCACAAAAGCACCATGAATCCTGACCGGCAATCCGCTGCCAGGTGGCAGGTACAACATATCGCCGTGCCCGAGCAGCTGCTCAGCGCCGCCCTGATCAAGAATGGTGCGGGAATCAATTTTTGATGAAACCTGAAATCCTATACGTGTGGGCACATTTGCCTTGATAAGGCCTGTAATGACATCGACCGAGGGTCGCTGTGTCGCCAAAATAAGATGGATACCCGCCGCCCTAGCTTTCTGAGCAATACGGGCAATGAGTTCTTCAACCTTTTTACCTACAATCATCATCATGTCGGCAAATTCGTCTATCACCACGACGATTGCAGGTAAAACCTCCAACGCGGGCGCCGTTGGGACATCCTCGCCAGCGACAAATTCCTCTTCCGGTTTCCATAGCGGATCGGCAATCGGGGAGCCGGTTTTTGCAGCCTCACGCACTTTTTTATTGAAACCTGCCAGATTTCTCACACCCAAAGCCGCCATCAACTTATAGCGTCGTTCCATTTCGCCGACACACCAGCGCAAACCGTTAGCTGCATCTTTCATGTCAGTGATCACAGGTGTCAGCAAGTGCGGAATACCCTCATAAACAGACAGTTCCAGCATTTTCGGATCAACCAGTATCAGTCGCACCTCGTCCGCAGTAGACTTGAACAACAAGCTTAACAGCATGGCATTGACACCCACTGATTTCCCTGAGCCTGTAGTGCCTGCCACCAGCAGATGTGGCATTTTTGCCAGATCCGCAACAACAGGTTCGCCAGATATATCTTTCCCCAAAGCCAAGGTTACGGCAGATTTGGCATTGTCGTAGGTTTTTGATGAAAGCACCTGACTGAGCAAAACAATTTCTCGGTCCTCATTGGGAATTTCAATACCGATAACAGACTTGCCAGGAATAACCTCTACCACCCGCACACTGATCACTGCCAGGGAGCGAGCCAGATCTTTGGCCAGGCCGCTGATTTTACTGACTTTCACGCCGGGAGCCGGTTGAATTTCGAAACGGGTAATCACTGGTCCCGGATAGACTGCCGTGACTTCTGCCTCGACACCAAAATCCAAGAGCTTCAATTCCAACAACCGCGACATTGCCTCAAGTGCTTCGGCGGAATAACCCTTGGGCTCATGACTATCCACCGGATGTAGCAGATTCAGTGGGGGCAACTGTCCTTCCGATGGAGACTCAAATAGATTCTGTTGCTTTTCGCGCTCTATGCGCTCACCTTTTTGTACGGGCTTTGGCTTTTTCTCAATCTTTGGCTTGGGACGTTTTTTCTCTTTTTCTTTGTGAGATTCAATAACAGCCTTGCGCTTTTCCTGAACCTGCCTGGCTTCTCGGTTTGCTTTCCAAGACGCCGTAAGTCGCCCCCCTATCTCTTTGCTTTTATAAAACAAGCAAAAAGTCAACTCACCGACTTTGTCCATCATACGTAACCAGGACAGATCAGTGAATATGGTCATTCCAAACAGAAAGACCGACACCAGCACCAATCGACTACCCAGCAGATTAAAACTTTGATAAGTCGATTCTCTTATCGCCAAACCCAGCGAACCACCATTGCCATTGGGCAATGCAAACATCGCATTAATACTGTCATTAAAGGCAGATAATCCGGTGGAACTAATGAGCACCAGTAATAACCCTACCACTCTAATGGCAACTGTTGCCCAATCAAATCCTAAAGAATCATAACGCTCACGAAACAATATCCAGGCGCGATAGGCCAGCATCAGGGGAATAAGATAGGCTGTATAGCCAACCTGCGAGAACAAAAAATCGGCAACCCAAGCGCCAGATCGACCGACGGCATTGAGTATGACTCCTCCCGACTCTCCGGTTGTCGACCAGCCAGGATCCTGGGAGCTATAACTGCCCAACGCCAAAACAAAATAGAGGCATAATGCCAGCGCAGCAATGAAACCACCTTCTTTCAAACGTGGTAACATAGTGTCTCTAAAATTGCTGTTAGTCGATGTTTCAGCCACAGTGCCACGAACCGGATATAAAATGTTGTCTGTCAGGCGCGCATACTAGCATGATTTACCGCATAACATTGGGTACTTAGCGTTTGTTTTCATCATCTTACAAACTCAACAATCAGGATAGACTACTTTGCGACAAAGTCGCCTTTAATCTATCATAAGCGCCTTTAATAGCATCAATTTAGCTATCAAGTAAACAACACCTTTATAACTGTACCCCAATAGGAATCACACAATAGGAATCACACAGATGAGTGACGTTATACATCATGAATTGATTATTCTGGGATCAGGCCCTGCGGGTTACACTGCTGGTGTCTATGCAGCACGTGCAAATTTGAACCCGGTCATTATCACCGGCATGCAACAAGGTGGGCAATTAACGACTACAACAGACGTAGATAACTGGCCTGGAGATCCCGATGGTGTGCAAGGGCCAGAATTAATGCAACGTATGCAACGTCACGCTGAACGCTTTGACACTCAAATTATATTCGATCACATTCATCGAACAGACCTTAAGCAACGTCCATTTATCTTAGAAGGTAGTTCTGCAACGTATAGCTGTAACGCACTGATTATTGCAACCGGCGCTTCAGCACAATATTTGGGGCTCCCCTCGGAACAGGCCTTTATGGGCAGAGGTGTAAGCGCCTGTGCAACCTGCGACGGTTTTTTCTATCGAGACCAGACAATCGCCGTTATCGGTGGTGGTAATACTGCTGTGGAAGAGGCCCTCTATTTATCCAATATTGCCAAGGAAGTCATTCTTGTGCATCGCCGGGATGCGCTTAGAGCTGAAAAAATGCTACAGGATAAGATTTTGGAACGTGTAGATAACGGCAATATCCGCATTCTATGGAATAACACATTGGATGAAGTTTTGGGGGATGACTCAGGTGTTACCGGACTACGGCTGCAGAACACTATTGACGATAGTTTGCAGGATGTGGCTGTATCGGGTGTTTTCATCGCCATTGGGCATAAACCTAATACGGAAATTTTTGAAGGTCAGCTGGAAATGTCAAACGGTTATATCAAACTCCGCAGTGGCAGCAAAGGCAATGCCACACAGACCAGTATTGAGGGCGTGTATGCAGCTGGAGATGTTGCTGACCAAGTCTATCGCCAAGCTGTTACATCTGCCGGTTTTGGCTGCATGGCTGCATTGGATGCCGAGAAATACCTGGACGATCTGGGCTAATGACTTAAATATATAACCAGCTTTGCATTTTAATCTTGACTACAAAATGTTAGACGCTTCTGTACCTGTATAGAACGTACTGTATACAGAAGTAGTTCGAGAAAGTGGTTGGCTTAGATTGTTACTAGCTTAGATTGTTACTAGCTTAGATTGTTACTAGAGTCACCTTATGGCTGAATTGATCTGGCTTGATGAGCAACTATGGTTTCCGGATACCGAGCAAGCACTCGATGATCCGGATGGACTACTTGCCGTCGGTGGCGATCTGTCACCCGAACGCTTGTTGCTCGCCTATCAAATGGGCATATTTCCCTGGTACGATGATCCACAGCCAATCTTGTGGTGGTCCCCCAATCCTCGCTTTGTTTTGCTTCCTGATCAATTGCATGTTTCTCGCAAGCTCGAGAAAACGCTTCGACGCGAACTTTTCGACATCACTCTGGATCAACATTTCCCGGAAGTTATCCGCAACTGTGCCGCCAGCAGAAATGGAGTGGAAGGCACATGGATTACAAACTCCATGGAGAATGCCTATAATGAGTTGTATCGACGCGGGCATGCTCACTCTGTTGAAGTCTGGCAAGATAATGATTTAGTGGGTGGTCTTTACGGCGTTGCAATCGGCAAAGTCTTCTTTGGTGAGTCAATGTTCAGCCAGGTCAGTAATGCATCCAAGGTGGGCTTTGTACATTTTGTCAGGCAACTACAACACTGGGGCTTTCGCCTTATTGACTGCCAAATAGAGAGTGAACACCTATCTCGTTTTGGTGCCAACAGGCTGCCACGAACCGAATTTAATAGATTACTGGAACGATGGGTGAAACTACCCAATGCATGGCAAGGCCAGCAAAACCCAGAGAATCGCTGAATATGGGTGTTACATTGAAGAGGTGTTACATTGACCAGCATAAGTAACCTCAAGGTCTATACCACTCAACCTCATCCCTGTAGCTACATTGCTGACCGGGAAGCTACAACCCTGTTCATTGATCCACAAGCGATTATCACCCGGCAGATCTACAGCCATCTATCAGAATCAGGCTTCAGACGCAGTGGAGGGCACCTCTATGCCCCTCATTGCCGGGAGTGTCAGGCATGCGTTCCAGTGCGAATCCCTGTCGATAGATTTGTCCAAAGCAAAAGCCAAAAAAAGATTTGGCGACGCAATCAGGATTTAAACGTTACCAATCCCCCTCATATCAAGAGCGCTCCCTATTACGAGTTATACCACCGCTACATCAATGACAGGCATTTCGATGGCGACATGTACCCACCAAGCCGTGATCAATATGAATCCTTTCTTACCCGCGAGTGGGAACTAACCCGCTATTATGCCTTTTGGCTGGAAAATCAACTCAAAGCTGTTGCCGTTGTTGATATTCTTGATAATGGACTATCCTCGGTATACACGTATTTCGATACCACGGACAACCGCCGCAGTCTGGGTAGTTATTGCATCTTATGGCAGGTAGAATTAGCGATTAGCCTTAAACTACCTTCTGTCTATCTCGGTTATTGGATTAAAAACTGCGATAAAATGAGTTACAAAAGCAATTTTCGTCCGTTGGAGTATTACATCCACGGTCAATGGCTTTGTTTATAATCGTCACCAGCGCTTTTGAGCAAATGTAATTAGCGAAAGCAATCTTTGCCAATCGGCAAAAAATAGGGCAAAATCTCCGCCTCTAAAATTGACCATCAATCGGTTCAATCCGGTGTTTCATTATCGGTTCAGGCATTTTTTCAAACGCAAATTGAAAAAACGTAAAGCTTAGAAAGGCAGAGGTAATCGCCGCATGGCAAAAGAAGATCAAATTGAAATGGAAGGGGAAGTCATCGACACCCTGCCAAATACGACTTTTCGTGTAAAACTAGAAAATGGCCATGTAGTCACGGCCCATATCTCCGGCAAAATGCGCAAAAATTACATCCGCATACTCACTGGCGACAAGGTGCGCGTTGAATTAACGCCCTACGATCTAAGTAAAGGTCGCATCACTTACCGGGCTCGATAAGCACTACCTCCATAAGCACCACATGGGAATCGAAGAGGCCGCTTAATGCAGCGCCTCTTCTTTCAACACGAGCTCATCCCCTTCAACACTCACTCTAACAAAACCGCCGTTAGTGGAAAGCTCACCAAACAATACCATTTCAGCCAATGGCTTTTTGATGTGCTCCTGGATAATTCGCGCCATAGGCCTGGCACCCATATCCTGATCATAGCCTTTATTGACTAACCATTCGCGTGCTTGTTCATCAACTTCCAACGTGACTTTCTTATCATCCAGTTGAGTCTGTAACTCGCAAAGGAACTTATCAACCACAGTCAAAATAACTGACGGATCCAAGTGATTAAACTGAATAATGCTATCAAGCCGATTACGAAATTCCGGACTAAAAGCCTTCTTCACTATTTCCATGCCATCGGTGGAATTATCCTGCAGGGTAAATCCGATAGACCGCTTACTGAGCGTTTCGGCACCTGCATTGGTTGTCATAACAAGAATGACATTTCTAAAATCAGCCTTACGCCCATTATTGTCTGTCAGCGTACCATGATCCATCACCTGTAACAGAAGGTTAAATACTTCAGGGTGTGCCTTTTCAATTTCATCCAGCAAAACAACACTGTGAGGATGCTTTGTCACTGCGTCAGTTAACAAACCGCCTTGATCAAAACCGACATACCCTGGCGGCGCTCCGATCAGTCGAGACACAGTATGACGCTCCATATACTCGGACATATCAAAGCGAATCAATTCCAACCCCATAATTTCAGCCAACTGTCGACTGACTTCGGTCTTACCCACGCCTGTAGGTCCTGCAAACAGAAATGAGCCGATGGGTTTTTCAATCGATTTCAAACCAGCCCGAGACATTTTAATAGACGTTGCCAGCGCATCGATCGCCTTATCCTGTCCAAATACAACGCGCTTAAGATTGGTTTCAAGATCGTGAAGAGCATTTTTATCGGACGTATTAACAGTCTTGGGCGGTATGCGGGCAATCGTGGCAACGATATTTTCAACATCCGTCACACCAACCTTCTTTTTACGTTTGCTGACAGGCTGCAAACGTTGGAAAGCACCGGCTTCATCAATCACGTCAATCGCCTTATCCGGCATAAAACGATCAGTAATATATCGCTCAGCCAACTCAGCTGCCGCCCTTAACGCCCGATCCGTATAAGTTAACTCATGATGTTCTTCAAAACGACTCTTAAGGCCTTTCAAAATTCGATAGGTTTCATCCACACTGGGCTCAAGCACGTCGACTTTCTGAAACCTTCTAGACAAGGCACGATCTTTATCAAAAACCCCTCGATATTCCTGATATGTCGTCGAACCAATGCAACGCAGATCACCTGAGGTTAGTAGGGGCTTGAGCAAATTGGATGCATCCATGACACCACCGGATGCTGCGCCAGCGCCAATAATGGTGTGAATTTCATCAATAAACAAAATGGCATGCTCTTGTTTTTTCAGCTCAGCCAGCAGTCCCTTGAAACGTTTTTCAAAATCACCGCGATATTTTGTGCCCGCAAGCAAAGAACCTAGATCAAGCTCATAGACCGTGCTTTGGGACAGCATCTCTGGCACCTGACCATCGACAATCATCTTAGCCAGACCTTCTGCAATCGCCGTTTTACCCACTCCAGATTCACCAACCAACAGCGGATTATTTTTACGACGCCGACCCAATATCTGTGAAACCCGCCGAACCTCCTCTGCACGCCCCACCAGGGGATCTATACGGCCGCGTGAAGCCTGTTCATTCAAATTGGTCGCATAGGCCTCAAGCGGACTACTTTCAGGCGCAGCACCATCGTTACCAACATGGTGATCTTCATCATGCTGCTCCTGCCCATGTTCACTACCATCTGAATGACCAGAAACTTTGGAAATGCCATGAGTGATGTAATTGACGACATCAAGCCTGGCGACGCTTTCCTGCTTTAAAAAGTAAACAGCCTGGCTTTCCTGCTCACTAAAGATCGCTACCAGCACGTTAGCGCCAGTAACTTCTTTTTTGCCAGACGATTGCACATGAAATACAGCTCGTTGCAATACACGCTGAAAGCCCAATGTAGGCTGGGTTTCGCGGTCGATATCACTATCAGGTAACAGAGGCGTTGTGGACTCCAGAAACTCCAGTAATTCGCTCCTTAAACTACCTAGGTTCGCTCCACAAGCTTTCAACACATCTGCGGCAGAATCATTATCTATCAATGCCAGCAACAAGTGCTCAACCGTCATAAACTCATGTCGTTTCGACCTAGCCCCTTTAAACGCTTGATTTAATGTGACCTCAAGGTCCTTACTTAACATGTCTACAATACCTCTTAATTTAATATCTAGCTCTCGGACGATTCTATTTCACAGAGTAATGGATGCTCATTTTCTCTTGCGTATTGATTCACCTGAGTGGCTTTTGTCTCAGCAACATCTTTTGTATAAATCCCGCACACCGCCCGGCCAGCAGTATGAACGGTAAGCATCACCCGAGTCGCTTTCTCCCGATTCATATAAAAAAAGTGTTCTAGTACATCGACGACGAAATCCATGGGCGTATAGTCATCATTGAGCATTATGACCTTATACATTGGCGGCTTTTTCAGTTTCGGCTTAGCCTCCTGTACAGCTAAACCACCTTCCGAATCAGGATCGCCCTGCTCGTCATCTTTATTTAATGTTAGTCGAAGATTTTTAACTTTACCCATTATCAAAACCAATAAAATAAGAGATCAATCACACTACGGAATTATATTTTACATGCCCAATTAGCACCTCGGCTAGTAAACTGATACTTGACACGACCTATAATCATGGTAAAAACTATATCAGTCCCTTTGGAAATGGCAATTTTGTAGGTTTCTGACGGAATCTAGTTCTTTCGGAGATCAATGCACAACGCTCTTAGAGCAACAAATAATAAGAAGGACAAGCACCATGCAAACAGGTATCGTAAAGTGGTTCAATAATGCTAAAGGATACGGGTTCATTTTACCCGACGATGACGGTGGTGGTGATATCTTCGCCCATTACACGTCAATCGTCATGGAAGGCTACAAAACCTTGAAAGCAGGTCAGCTTGTGGCATTCGATACGATTCCCGGCCCGAAAGGTCTTCACGCTTCTAATATTCAAGCGTTGGACAGGCAACAACCAAGCCGTATTGAAAATGAAGACTCAGCTGTTGAATCTCCGGTCGAAGCACCATCTATAGACCAGTCTTTAGAAATTCCCTGATTTCGGCTAAGCAACACATCGAAAAAGACCGCTAACTCTCTTTATTGCAAGGGCTTTAGTGGTCTTCCCTATTGGGCCTTTTAAAAGGCATACGTTTAAGCCAGACCTTACACCTGGAATGATGATCAGCCCCGATTGGCCATTAACCCATCAACGAACCCTGAACATTTCCGAGGAGCCACACCATCCATTACACTTTCAAGTCGTATACTACAGCCTTCGTCTGAACGGCCTTTTCCATGCTGTGTATCAACGAGCCAACTGCCTAATTCCATAATTCCATAATTCTCACAAGGACTTTGCTTGTGCTATTCCATCTTTGGCAAAGCATAATACCTGACGGCTAACATATTGCATCAATTGATCTGCATTAACCCTTCAAGGCATTATGATCCTGCCAATTGTTAAAACTCAAGTCATTCCCTTTGATCGCGATTGAGGATTGCTCGCTATGTCACAACTTTAGCAAAGTCGACATGTATATTGACTGTTTTTGCTTTGTTGTGTGCTGCTTATGATCTGATAGCTCTAAGCAAATCGACAGGAAGTGGTCACGGCAGTGATAGCACTTGCCATTGCGATAAAGATAAAGATAAAGATAAAGGATTATCCGCCTATCGATAGCTCGACAGACGGATAATTACATTGGCTCTACGCTCTACAAGTCTACATAGCGTCAATAATCGCATTCAAAGTAGCACTTGGGCGCATCTCTTTGTCTGCCTTGATTGGATCAGGGTGGAAGTAACCACCAACATCAGCAGGTCTTCCCTGGGCAGCCAGAAGCTCTTCAGCAATCTTGGCCTCGTTGGTTTCAAGTTCTTTAGCCACACTGACAAAGCGCTGCTGCATTGACTCGTCCTTAGTTTGTGCAGCCAAGGCCTTAGCCCAGTAAAGTGAAAGATAAAAGCTGCTTCCTCTGTTATCGATCTCGTTAACCTTACGGGAAGGAAGCTTACTATTTTCCAAATACATGGCTATGGCTTGATCCAACGTTTCAGCAAGAATTGCAGCCTTTTCGTTTTTGGTGTTTTCCGCAATCAGCTCAAGAGATGGTACGATCGCGCAATACTCACCCAGGGAATCCCATCTCAGATGCCCCTCTTTGTTGAACTGCTGAACATGCTTGGGTGCCGAACCACCCGCACCGGTCTCAAACAAACCGCCACCTATCATCAAAGGTACGATTGACAGCATTCTTGCACTGGTGCCCAACTCAAGAATCGGGAACAAATCGGTCAGGTAATCACGTAAGACATTACCCGTCACAGAAATCGTATCCTCACCCTTGCGAATTCTCTCCAAGGAGATCTTCATCGCATCAACTGGCTTCATGATCCGAATATCGAGACCGGTGGTATCAAAAGTCGGCAGATACTGATTTACTTTTTTGATGATTTCAGTGTCATGTCCTCTGCGCTCATCAAGCCAGAACAATGCGGGTGATCCCGAGGCTTTGGCTCTGGTAACAGCCAGCTTTACCCAGTCCTGAATCGGCGCATCTTTCGCCTGACACATTCTGAAGATATCACCGACTTCTACAGCCTGCTCTAGAAGAGTGGCACCGGTCGAGTCAACAACACGAATTGTTCCGTTAGCAGGCGCTTCAAAAGTCTTATCATGAGAACCATACTCTTCCGCTTTCTGAGCCATCAGACCAACGTTTGAAACACTTCCCATGGTCGCAGGGTCGAACTGTCCATTGTTCTTGGCATCCTCCATAATTTCCGCATACATAGTCGCGTAACAGCGATCAGGCACCATGGCGATACAGTCTTGAAGCTCATCATCATTGTTCCACATCTTACCGCCGTCTCGAACGACGTTCGGCATTGACGCATCTATGATCACGTCGTTGGGAACATGCAGATTCGTGATACCTCTTCTTGAATCAACCATAGCAAGAGCAGGACGATCTTTATATACAGCCGCGATATCCGCTTCGATCTCAGCTTTCTTTTCAGCAGGAAGTCTGTCCAACTTCTCAATAACACCGGCAAGACCGTTATTCACATTGGCGCCAATCTCCTTAAGCACGTCTGCGTGCTTATCAAGCGCATCCTTGAAGTAAACAGAAACGGCATGACCGAACATGATGGGATCGGATATTTTCATCATGGTCGCTTTTAAGTGCAAGGAAAGCAGCACGCCATCTTTTTGGGCTTCATCAATTTGCTCAGCATAGAACTTGCGCAACGCAGCAACATTCATCACTGAGGAATCAATAACTTCTCCTTCCTGCAGTGATATACCCTCTTTCAGAAGGGTTTGATTTCCATCACCGTCAACAAACTCAATCTTTGCAACGTCTGCTTTTCCCATGGTGGTGGATTTTTCGGTATCAAAGAAATCCTTGCCTTCCATATGAGCAACCCGTGCCTTGGACCCTGATGCTGGCCAATCCCTCATCATCTTATGCGGATTTTTCTGAGCGAACTGCTTAACCGATTTCGCCGCCCTGCGATCAGAGTTTCCTTCACGCAACACAGGATTAACGGCAGATCCAAGACACTTGGCAAATCTTGCCTGAAGGGCCTTCTCAGCGTCGCCCTTGGGCTCCTCAGGATAATCAGGAATATCGTACCCCTTTTCCTGCAACTCCTTGATTGCGCTTTGCAGCTGAGGAATGGAAGCACTAATGTTGGGCAGCTTGATCATATTGGCATCTACTGACTGAGCGAGCTCCCCCAACTGCGCCAAATAATCAGGAATTTTCTGCTCTTCAGTGAGCTTGTCAGGAAAGTTTGCGATAATTCTTCCCGTCAGGGAAATATCTCGTGTTTCAACGTCGATGCCAGTCCCTTTTGTAAAGGCCTGAACTACAGGAAGCAAAGCGAATGTTGCCAATGCAGGCGCTTCATCAATCTTTGTCCAGATGATCTTTGAGTTACCCATCTTCTACCCTCAGTGTAAAAAAATATGCCCAAACCAAACAAAACTGTTTTAATCTGGGCGAAAAGAAACGGCGGATTATATCATTCATGGTACTTTCACCGTTGCATTTTTATTGGAATAACCTTGAGCTATGTATAAAGAATGTTTAATTTAATTCTGTTTAACAAACCCTTCAGGGTCTTGAGTCAGTTCACCGATTCGCAGGGACGATCCACATTGTCCGACCATATTCCTTTTTCCGACTTTTATCCCGCCGGGCGACTGGATTATGACTCGGAAGGTTTACTGCTACTGACCAACAATGGCCAGCTGCAGGACCGCATCGCGAATCCACATCACAAATTGCCGAAAACTTATCTGGTGCAAATTGAGGGGTTGCCTGCCAAGGAATCACTGAAACAATTGTGCCATGGCGTGATGCTGAAAGACGGCCTTACGCTCCCGGCCAAAGCCAGACAAATCCCTCCACCAGAACTTTGGGAGCGCACACCGCCCATTCGCCATCGTAAGAATTTACCCACATCATGGCTGGAACTGACTATCCATGAGGGCAGAAATCGCCAAGTCAGACGAATGACAGCGGCTGTCGGCCTGCCCACCCTACGCCTGGTCCGCTGGCAAATAGGTGATTGGAAGCTGCAAAACCTTCAGCCAGGCCAGTTCATTCAACTCAGTATTCACATGCCAACTCCCCACATGCCAACTTCGACGAAAAAACGCAAATCATTCTCAAACCACCGAACGAAAAGTAAGCGGCTAAAGCGGTAAATTATGCGTATAATCACGCTCCGATTACTTCCACACTAGATGATAAATTAATAGAAACAGGTTATTTGATGGATTGGACCCCCCATGTCACAGTGGCCACTGTTATCGAACAGAACGGGCGCTTTCTTATGGTCGAAGAAACCGTGGATGGCATCGTTGTCATTAACCAACCCGCCGGTCACCTTGAAAACAATGAGTCACTGATTGATGCCGCGATACGGGAAACGCTTGAGGAGACAGCGTGGGAAATTCGTATCAATGCCGTGCTCGGACTCTCTCTATACCGTTCACCCAACAGTGGAATCACATATCACAGAACAACGTTTACAGGCTCTGCATTGCGACAGATACCTGAGCAGGCACTGGATAAGGGAATCCTGCGTGCCTTATGGATGTCACATCAGGACATTGTCGACAACAGCCATCAACTTCGCAGCCCCCTGGTTTTACAATCAGTTGAGCAGTATCTCAGCGGCCGCTCTTACCCACTCGATTTAATTGATGATGCAGGAGTCCAAGCAGCAACATGAATCCTAACGCTGAACGGGTCATAGTCGGCATGTCCGGTGGTGTCGATTCTTCGGTTGCCGCCCTTCTTCTGCAAGAGCAAGGGTATGCTGTGGAAGGACTGTTCATGAAAAACTGGGAGGAAGACGATGGCACCGAATACTGCACAGCACAAGCAGATCTTTCCGACGCACAACAGGCCTGTGATCAGATTGGCATCAACTTATTAACGGCTAATTTTTCAGCTGAATATTGGGATCGGGTTTTTGAGCATTTTCTTGCCGAATACCGAGCGGGCCGCACCCCCAACCCAGATATTTTATGTAACAAAGAGATCAAATTTAAAGCGTTTCTTGAATATGCTCAGCTACTGGGAGCCAACTTTATCGCTACCGGTCATTATGTCCGACAGCGAAAAACAGACGGACATTGTGCACAATTACTCAAGGGGATCGACAACAACAAAGATCAGAGTTATTTCCTGCATGCTGTGTCGGGGCAGCAAATCGCAAAAACCCTTTTTCCCATAGGCGACATGGAAAAATCAACGGTTCGCGAAATCGCCAGTCAAAATGGATTGCAAGTACACAACAAAAAGGACAGCACCGGTATTTGCTTTATCGGTGAACGTCGATTTAAAGACTTCCTGGAAACCTATATTCCAGCAAAACCCGGCGATATCCGCACACCCGATGGGGATTATTTGGGGCAACATAACGGTTTGATGTTTCACACCCTGGGACAACGTCAAGGATTAGGCATAGGAGGCATTAAAGGCGCTGCGGAACAACCCTGGTATGTCGTCGAGAAGGATCTTGATTCAAACACACTGCTGGTCGCCCAAGGTAATGACCACCCATTGCTTTTCAGTCCCCACCTGACTGTTAACAGCATTGACTGGGTGGACGGCATAGGCCCTGCCCTACCCTTTCATTGCATGGCAAAAACGCGTTATCGCCAAGCTGATCAGGCCTGTCGCCTGGAAATCAACGAGGAGGGAGGCTATCTTGTCAGCTTTGACCAGGCACAACGCGCCGTCACACCGGGACAATCCGTGGTGTTTTATGACGGTGATATTTGTTTAGGTGGAGGCGTTATCGTGTCACGCCTGCCCTGAAAAATAAAACCCTGAAAATCTGATCCAGAAGAACCTGGCCCAGAACAATCAAATAAACAATTCCGAGAAGTCCTAGTGAAACAAAACAAAGCCGATCAAACCATCGCCCTCGCAGCGCTCCTGCAAGCCTGCTACCTGGTCGACCAATTGTCTAAAAATGGGTCAGTGCCCAGCGAAAACATGCGCCCTTTGATTGACAGCCTTCTTAATTTCTCTCCAGAGTCGACAGCAGCTGTCTACAACGGTGCCCAGAATATTACGCCGGGATTAACCATCGTCAATGATGTTCTTTCCGGCAAAACGGCCAGTGGCTATGCAGAAGCACTTCGCTATGCAATGGGCATCATGCACCTGGAAAAAAAGGTACGCCACAATAATGAGATGCTTTCAACCATCCGAAATCGCCTCGAACACGTCGAGTTTCGCAGCAATCACTTTTCTGAACATATTGATGATATCGCTCCAGCTATCGCCAGTATTTACGTGGACACCCTGAGCACATTGAAATATCGCATTCAGGTGAGTGGCAGTATGCTCCACCTGCAAGACAAACTGGTAGCTGACAAAATACGCTGCCTGCTCTTTGCCGCCGTTCGGGCAGCCATTTTATGGCGACAAGTCGGCGGCAGACGCTGGCAATTGCTGCTATCAAGACGCAGCATACTCAACAGTGTCGGGGAGATTCGACGTGGACTGGTTCACTAGCTCCCCAGGCAGAATCCACAGGCAAATTCGTGTATGATTTGCGCTCGTTCAAATTCAGTTCAACCTAATAGAGTTACTTTATGGAACTTTCCTCATTGACGGCGATTTCGCCAATTGATGGCCGTTATGGCAATAAAACCGAGGCGCTTCGCAGCATATTCAGTGAGTTCGGCTTGATTAAATACCGCGTCACCGTGGAAATTCGCTGGCTGCAATGCTTATCCCGCCACCCAGGTCTGACTGACCTGCCATCACCCAGTGAGAACGCCTGGCAACTACTTGACCAAATCGTTGAACAATTTGATCTGGCTGATGCCGAGCAAATCAAGCAGATTGAGCGCACCACTAATCACGATGTTAAAGCAGTCGAATATTTTATTAAGGACAAAATCGCTGACGAACCGGAGCTCAATGCTATCACCGAATTCGTGCACTTTGCTTGCACCTCAGAAGACATCAATAATCTATCTCACGCGCTAATGTTAAAAACAGGACGCGATGAGATTGTTCTACCCTATATGCACCAACTGATAGACGTACTCAAAACGCTCGCCAATTCGCTAGCTCAAGTCTCAATGTTATCGAGAACTCATGGACAACCCGCCAGCCCAACCACTATGGGAAAAGAAATGGCCAATGTTGTTGCAAGACTTGAGCGACAGCTTGAACAAATTCAGGCCGTTCCCATACTGGGAAAAATCAATGGTGCAGTCGGTAACTACAATGCTCATCTATCGGCCTACCCTGAAATCGACTGGCAAGCCAACGCCAAGGCATTTGTTGAAAGCCTGGGCATTGACTGGAACCCGTACACCACGCAAATTGAACCACATGACTATATTGCAGAACTGTTTGATGCGGTATCGCGTTTTAATACGATTCTCATTGATCTTGACCGCGACCTTTGGAGTTATATTTCCCTGGGCTATTTCAAACAAAAAACAGTCGCTGGTGAAGTCGGCTCATCAACCATGCCGCACAAAGTCAATCCAATCGATTTCGAAAACTCTGAAGGCAATCTTGGTATTGCCAATGCAGTATTTCAACACCTGTCAGCAAAATTACCCATTTCGCGCTGGCAACGCGATCTGACAGATTCAACCGTATTGCGAAATTTGGGTGTTGGCCTGGGGCATAGTTTGATTGCCTACCAATCAAGCTTAAAGGGTCTGGGCAAACTGCAACTGAACCCTGATGCTTTGGCGACTGATTTAAATGGCTGTTGGGAAGTGTTGGCCGAACCCATTCAAACCGTGATGCGCCGATACGGTATTGAAGAGCCCTATGAGAAATTAAAGGCGCTGACCCGGGGTAAAGCAATTGACCAACACAGTATTGCGGCGTTTATTGACAGTCTGGAAATGCCTGAGCAGGCCAAGCAGACATTACGTCAGCTAACGCCACAAAATTATATTGGTAATGCCGAAGAGCAAGCAAAAAATATTTAGTGTGCCTAGACAATTTATTTTCAGGTCAGGTCAAACAGAGGACGTCTAACAATGGCTGAGCAAACCAACAACACAGACTGGCCCTCATTGGGTGACAAATCAGAACGTATTGTACTTACCAGCCCCCGACAGATCACTGACTGTGCATCAGCCATGGTAAGTCAGGGACACCGTTCTATGCGCCTCTACAGCCCTGACCTCGAACATGAAATCTACGATGACCCAATGTTTGCCAGCGCCGTTTCACGACTTGCGCGAGTCAGCCGCAATTCGGATATTCGCATTCTGATTGAGGACAGTCGAAACGTTATTCAACGGGGTCACTGCCTGCTTGATTTAAGTCGCAAATTATCGTCCACGCTATCCATACGACTGTTGACGCAAACATCCGAGGAGTTAACTGACAGTTTCCTTCTGGTAGATGATTGCGGTGTTCTGATGCAGCCAAAAGAAGAGGAGGATCAGGGATTTGCCCATTTCAATGATCGAGTGTCAAATAAGCAATGGTCACATCTGTTTGATGAACTGTGGCTGCGCAGTGGGCCCGATCCACAACTGCGTCATCTGTCAATTTAATCCCAATAGCGCGATTAGAAAATTGATAGCTGGAAAAAGAATTAAACCTCAATGAAAAATCCCGTACTGCAGGAAGTCGAGCAATGGTTGATATCAAACGACTTGGGAGCCATCCTTTCATCTAACGCCTGCAGCGGCGGCTGCATCTGTGAGAGTTATCAAGTACATACTAGTAAGCAGGCTTTTTTTGTCAAACTGCTATCGACACCACTGGAAAATATGTTTGCTGCAGAAGCCGAGGGATTGAACGCTCTGCGCAAAGCCACAAGCTTATGCGTTCCAAATGTCATTGGGCATAGCAAACATTTTCTAATTTTGCAGGATCTAAATTCTGGCGCACCCGCAAGAAATTACTGGTCAACTCTTGGTGAAGGTTTGGCAGAAATTCATTACCACGCGGCAGAATGTTATGGCTTCACACTGGATAATTTTTGTGGAAAAACACCACAACCAAATCCCCGTATACAAAACGGGCACGATTTTTTCGCTCAACACCGTTTGCTTTACCAAGCCAAACTTGCCGTAGAAAACAGAGAGATAAACAACACCGTCTTACAACAGATAGAACTATTATGTGAACGCCTACCGAATCTGATTCCCACGCAAATCCCTGTTTTACTGCACGGCGACCTTTGGTCCGGCAATGTTATGTCAAACCACGAAGGACAACCCGCACTGATTGATCCGGCGGCCTATTGGGGATGGGCAGAAGCGGATATTGCTATGACACAGTTATTCGGTGGCTTTCCATCGGAGTTTTATCAGACATACATACACCATCACCCCTTGGAAGCTGGCTGGCAGGAACGCATGGATCTATACAACCTCTACCACCTGTTAAATCACGTAAATCTGTTTGGCGGCAGTTATCTGGCCTCCGTCAAGCGCACGCTCAACCGCTACTGCTGACGAGACTTTTTCCAACACGATGCCCCAAACGATGACTCAAACAATAACTCAGACGATGACTCAAACAACAACGGCCACAATCAATCTGGATGCAATTGCACATAATCTATCGATTGTTCGCAAAGCTGCACCCCGCAGCAAAGTAATGGCCGTCATCAAGGCTCACGCCTATGGCCATGGGTTGATCCCTGTAGCAAAAGTATTAAACAATGCGGATTGTCTTGGTGTTGCCCGAATGGAGGAAGCCTGGGCCTTACGTCGGGCAGGCATTAAAAATAACATTGTTGTACTCAGCGCCTATTTCGATAAGGCGGATCTGCACAGTTGCAGTGAGATGAATATCGACATTGTCATACATAACAAGGATAGTCTGGAACGCCTATTATCCGTCACCTTGCCCAAACCCTTAAATATCTGGTTGAAGATCGATACTGGCATGCACCGCCTCGGCTTTCCAAGCCACGGCGTCAATGCGCTGTTTTGCCTGTTACACAAATCCGACTTGGTTGCCGACATCAAACTAATGACTCACTTTGCCTGCGCCGACGAAACTCAAAATCAGATAACTTCTGAACAAACCCTGCAATTCGAGCGCGCCTGTGAAAGTATTCATGCCCCTTTATGCCTGGCAAATTCAGCTGCAATCCTTGCCTGGCCAGACACGCACAAGGACTGGGTACGCCCCGGCATTATGCTTTATGGCATCGACCCACTTGATAAGGCCAACGAGCTAAGCAAACAGTTACAACCGGTCATGCAAATGAGTTCTCGTCTGATAGCCTGTCGCAAAATTGCAAAAGGCGATTGCGTTGGTTATGGCGCAAGCTGGCAGACAAATCGCGACAGCATCATCGGTACGATCGCCATTGGTTATGCGGATGGCTATCCGCGCCATGCAAAAAACGGCACTCCGGTTCTAATTAATAACGTTCGAGTGCCACTGGTTGGCCGGGTTTCCATGGATATGATTACGGTCGATCTGACCGATCACCCAAGCGCCAAAGTGGGTGATGAAGCAATCCTCTGGGGGCCTTCTCTTAACATCAATGAAATCGCTGCCATGAGCGATACGATTTCGTATGAATTGCTTACAAGCGTAGGTAAGCGCGTCAACTTTCAATATTTGACTGATGAGACTGCAGGTAATCATTTGTCAGTTTAAATATCACCGGACTCAGCAAAAATAAGGCAATCAAATTTGGGATGGCCATCAAGGCATTGAGAGTATCGGCCAGCAACCAGACAAAATTCAATTCAGCTACAGCACCGTAATAAATTGCCAACACCCACAACACTCGAAATGGCAAGATAGCGCGTGGCCCCAGTAAATATTGCACGCAACGCTCACCGTAGTAACTCCAACCCAGCATGGTGGTAAAAGCAAACACTGGCAAGCCAATACTGACCACATAATTACCACCAGGTAAGCCACTGCTGAAGGCCATTGAGGAAAGGCTAGGACCGGTCTCACCGCTAGTCCAGCTACCCGTTAACACAATCACCAGACCTGTTACGGAACAAACGATGATCGTGTCAATAAATGTACCCAGCATGGCAATCATACCCTGTCGAACCGGACTATTCGTTTTTGCTGCAGCATGAGCAATGGGCGCACTGCCCAACCCGGCTTCGTTAGAAAAAATACCTCTAGCCACTCCCCAGCGCAAAGCAACCATCACCGCAGCGCCTGCAAATCCGCCGGTTGCCGCCGTTCCGGTAAAGGCACTGCTTACGATCAATGCCAGTGCCGAGGGAATCTCACTGGCATTGAGGGCCAACACTATCAAACCAACAAGCAAGTAAGACACGGCCATCAACGGCACCAACTTTCCCGCCACACTCGCTATACGTTTGACACCACCAATAATCACCAAGCCCACCAGAATCGCCGCCACTACACCCGTCACTGATGGATCAACACCAAAATCCGCCGACAGTACATCCGCTACCGAGTTCGCCTGAACGGTATTGCCAATTCCAAAACTTGCCACCGCACCAAAAAAAGCAAACAACCAAGCCAACCACGCCCAGGATTGACCCAAACCATTTTTTATGTAATACATTGGTCCACCAATCGAATGACCGTTGGCGTCCTTCTCCCTGTAATGAACAGCACACACTGCCTCTGCATACTTGGTTGCCATCCCCACCAATGCAGTACACCACATCCAGAACAACGCACCAGGTCCGCCCAGTGCAATCGCTGTGGCAACGCCGGCAATATTGCCAGTACCGATTGTTGCCGACAATGACGTCATTAGCGCATTAAACGGTGCAACTTCCCCCTCACCCTCCTTGTCACGCCGAAACAGCAAACGAAACCCATACATCAGGCGACGGATCGGCATAAAGCGCAATCCCAGAGTAAGATACAGACCGGCGCCGAGAATCAGCACCAACATGAATTCTCCCCAGACAATGCCATTTAGCTGTTTAATCAGTTGCTCTAACGCTTCCATAAATTGATCCTTTTGATTCTTAGGGCCTCGGAAAGAATAAATTTTTCAATATGGCGCAGGAGATTACTTTCTCTTCGAGGCACTTCAATAGGCGCATATTGGACATACGCAACTATTGGAGCAACGAAGAAGAGGGAGTAATAAACAAGCCATATTGGAAAATTTATTTTTTCCGCGGCCCTTATTGTTTGTCTGATGACGACTATTCTTGAAAAATGCGGCAATTCCCCCACTCACACTTAATCAAATGATTTTCTTCGTCATTGCAGAAAATACCGTAGACCTCTCGGGGTCCTTGTTGCAAAAGGTTGAGAATCTCAAAATCATCACACAAGCTTTTTTCAGCCATATTTTCAGCTTGATACAGCGATTCCCCCCCTACGTCTCGCTGAGCCAAATACTCAGTCTCTATATCGGGAACTGAATGAGGGCTGGCAATTTTTTTACCATAATATTTTCTGAGAAATTGAAGGTAAGCATACTGCCGTTTATCTGCGGATAATTGCCACTGCGATAACAGAAACTTATCTAAAGCCCGCACACAGCGATCATCCCGATAAGCCTCATGACGCATAAAGCGATACAGATCCTCTCTGGCCTGATTATCAAGTTCCATCAGATATCGCAAGAAGGGTAACTGACCGGCTTCCGATCCATGTTTAAGTTGACTGTCTTTGAGATGTACCTGAAACTCTTTATTCGCCGCATCCACTAAAGGCCAATTATTATCCTGCCATTGCCGCTGCACCTGCTCAGCATGTCGCCGTGTATTAACGGCTAACCCCTGACAACGTTCAACCAGCTTTGCCAATGTATAGTCCTTTGCCAATGCGTATTTTGCAGCGACCAGACGTTCAGCCTGGTCAGGATCTTTAATCGGCGCAGAACCGCAACCGACAAATAACAAAGATATGCAAACCAGCAAAAAAACAAATATCTGATTGTGTTTCATCACGCATCCTCTTTCATGAGCTATTGTAACGCCAGTAATAACTAGACCAAACAGGAAAACTTAAACTAACTATTTGTTGGAAAGTGAGCTCTTAAACCCAACCAATCTTCCGATGAATCAATATCAAGTAAAATTCCTTGATCATTCAACTCCAAAAAACAACAGTCATCACTGTGATGATTAATAATCGATCTAGCCCCCTGATCACCCGACAATGCCATCAACTCCTCAAAATAAGAAGAGTGAAAACCAACCGGATGTCCTCGCCGCTGATTGTACATCGGCACCACGATAGCGTGTTTTTGCATTGCCGCAAGGACTTCTCTCACACTATCAACCTGCAAGAATGGCATGTCCGCCAATGCGATCAAACAGGCTGACCATTTTTGACGATGTGCTTCCTTCACTCCGCAAACCAAACTACGCGCCATACCCTGCTGCGCATCATCGCAGACAATACTGTGCACCCGCTGTGAAGAAAAGTGTGATTGCCATTCGATATCATCAACGACTACCACACAGCTTGTCGTTAACTGACGGTAAATGGACACGGTATGATCCACCATCAACTGTCTATTAGGTAAAACTAAGCGACGTTTATCAGAGCCAAAACGAGTCGAACGGCCAGCAGCTAAAACCAATACACCCATCATAGTTAAATCCCATTACTCTGCATTTAGCGGTATTTTAGCGGATGGTTTTTGTGCAATAACGTGGCGGAATTTTCTTTTGTCAACTGACTGAAATTTGCAACGATTCTAAATCCGCAGGAATAAACGCTAATTCAAGATTTGTTCAATCAACTGTCCAAGTAACTCCTGCAAACTTCCTGTAGCCAAAAAATAACCTTGCAAAGTAAAAAACAGCACAAGTAGCAATAATAACAGGAACAAGGGAACTGCGTGGGATTTTGGTGGCGGCTTTTCAAATTGTATTTTGTCTTCTGGCTGCTTGGCCACCTGCTGAAGAGATTTTCGTTTGACTAACACTGTTTCCTGATCGCCACAAATAGTACGCAAGCTATCAGCCACCTCTCTGAAATACTGTGGCCGCTTATTAATATCCAGCGATAACATGCTTTTGATCAAATTCTGTAATTCATCAACCATTGTTTCGAAATGACTGTCTGCCACAAGACGCAGGTGTTTTCGCTGCGGGAGTTGACCGATCAGCATCTGAAAATAAATCACACCCACCGAATAGATATCTGAAAGTACTCCTGCCGACTCCCCATCGACAGCATACCAGTTACTCATTTTCTGATTATTGTAGTGTTCTTCAAGACCAAAATCAGTCACTTTCACCAGGCCTGAACTATTAAAAAGTATGTTCGTGGGTCGTAGGTTGCCATGTACAATATTAAACTCCTGCACACGGGCCAACGCATCGGCAATTTGAATCGCGACAGGAAAAAATGAATCCAGATCAAATGCCTGAGTCATTCGATCAGCTAAAGAGCCACCATCTAAGTATTCCATAACCAAAATAAACATACGGTCGTTGCAGGACGTACCCAGTATATTAATCAGGTTAGGATGCTGAATATTGGCCAGCTGTTTGGCTTCCAAATATCCTTGCGTCCGTCGTATTTTCTTTTTCAGTACCAAAAGCTGCTGCTTGGAACTCTCTTCCACGAGATAGACCGCACCGTACCGGTCCTCTTTAATAATATCCAGTAACTGAAAACCCTTTTTAACACCTTGCACAGCCCTTTCGCGCTGCTCTGATTTAATATGACCGCCCCTCAGCACCAATAACAACTGGTTCTTTAATTCATCAGCAGAGCTTGGTCTTTTGTTCGGGTCACTCTCTAAACACTGCAATATGATTTTATTCAAACCCACTGATACGTTATTGTTCAACTCGCCAGGCTCAACAAACCGCCCTGTTGGCAATTGCCCGGCAAAATGCTGATACATAATCACACCGAGTGAAAACAAATCACTGCGCAAATCTGCGCTATCAGCGGACGCCAGTTGCTCAGGTGACATATAGGCATAAGTACCCATTACGTCGCCTTTCCCGGTATTGTGAACCGCAGTGTCTTCACCGTAAAAATGTGCAATACCAAAATCCAACACCAGCACATTACCTTCATAATCAACCAGGATATTTGCTGGTTTGATATCACGGTGCACCACACCGTTCTTATGTGCATAAGCCAGCGCTTTGGTAATTTGTATAAAAACATCCAGCGCCCGGTTAACACTGACCCCCCCTTGACTCATGATTTTATCCAGACCAATACTCTTCACGTATTGCATGACAAAATACGGCATTCCAGCGTCGGTAATACCTTGGTCAATCACATGGATTATATTGGGATGGTTGAGGCGGGCTATGATCAACGATTCCTGCTCGAATCGGCTTCTGATAGAAACATCATCTGCCAATTTGTGATTAAGCACCTTGATCGCGACTGTTCGCTTCAAGGAAAGCTGAGTGCCGCGATAGACTCTCGCCATACCACCATCACCAAGTACTCCGTCAACGCGATAACCAGGCAGTTCTATTAACTGTCCAATTTCACTAATCGCTTTTGCTTCCATTTTTATCAATATCTTGCTGAAAAATCTGCATAATTTGGAATCTTGCCTATACTTCTATGGGGCTGCATCTGATATTAGCTTAGACGAGATTCACTGAAGCGCTAACTTACGGACATATGCTAAAACTACAACAGCGTTCCAAACCCGACACCAGTATGTGGTTGGTTAAATCCAGCACCACCATCGGGCGCAATTCGAGCTGCGATTTTATTATTCCCTCTAATAAAATCGCGGGCGTTCATATCGAATTGCTATCGAAAAATGACCAGTTATCGCTTAGTGATCGAAGCGAAGGCAAATCCATCTTTGTAAACGATCTACCGGTTGGTCAATATGGTCCACTTAAGCACGGAGATGTTATTCGCCTAGCCGATATCGAACTGGAAATCATCGATCCAAAGCAGGTTCTGCAAGACGATGAACAGATTCCCACCACCCAGAAAACCACTCAATCCAAAAAAAGCTGGCAGCTAATAGCAATTGGCGACTGGCTGGCAGGACAACAGTTTGAGATCCGTGACGATACCGTATTGGGCAGAGATGCCAGCTGTGACATTACGATCCCTGGCACCCACTTGTCACGCAGGCACGCAGAATTCAAGATTGTGGATAATCAACTCGAGATACACGATCTTGGCTCATCAAACGGCACCTATGTTAATGACAGAAAAGTAAAACAATCAAAAGTCAAAACAGGCGATCAGGTTCGTTTTGATGTTCTGATCTTTAAGGTTCAGGGACCTCCACCAGACGTTGATATGAATAAAACCATCGTTCGAAATGCAATTTCTTTGGATGATACTGTTATTGCTGCCAATCCCAGCCCCAGCGCTAGCACAGCAGAAAAGCAATGGAAAACAAAACCCACCTCTGTCGGAAATCGTCCGGAAGAGGAAATAAAACTCCAACGGCTACACAAACAGATGCAAACCAAGCACCATTGGTGGCTTTACTTTGCAGTGACTTTGGCCGCATGCTTATCAATCGCTTATTTTCTGCTCCAGAATAAACTGTGATTAACCTACACTCCACAGAACAACACGCCACAAAACACAAAGCCCCACTCTTTTACATCTAAGCACAAACCTTGAAAACAACTTAGCTTTCAACGAGATGCCGTATAAAGTGACCGGCTAGGATGAATTCAGGTTGATATGACATACCCATCACAAACGACATCAGCTAAAAATTATGCATTTTATTATTACTAGGGGTAGACACCCTGCTGGACTCATGTCAAGATTGTTAGAAGTATCTGAAAAGTGTAGTTTCTTAGCCGTATTTATTATTAATAACTGCTTGTGCTAAGAATAGATAAAATAATAAAACGGGCGTTAACAGCATTACGTAACAAAACACGACCAAATGAATAATAACCCGAGCATGAACTAGGGAGTATGTAGCCATTACGCCGGGAACACGACTGATACAATAAATATCGCCATAAATCAATATGATATGGAGTTGGTAACTAAGGCTGATAAGTCTAACGCTGTATTGCACGGAGCAATCAACAACAAACGCTTAACAACGCTCCGACAATCTTCCAGAGCCATCAGCCCCAAACTAAACAAGAACAATAGTGAAGCAGTCAGGGTGCTAATCATGCAAAAAAAATCTCATTTGCCGATCGATACTAATCGTCGTTTCTCTCTCAAGTTGACACTGTCAACCTTCGTTCTAGCCATGTCAGTGGGCAGCAGCCCCCAGCTCAACGCCGCTTCCTTCGAATCAGAAGAGTTTACTCTGAATGTCGACAGCACCATCACTTACGGCGCCCAGTGGAGGATTGAGCCCCGCGACTCCAATATAAGCGAAGCATCCAGCGGTCTTGCGGGTGATCGCAATCTGGACAATTTGGTGACCGTTATTGATAACGCCTTTATTCTGAATAGCAATGATGGCAATAACAGCTTCGACAATAAAGCCATGACCGCTCATCGTCTTAGCATGCTGACTGAGATGGACATGAATGTCGGCAATTTTGGTATTTTTGTACGCGGTAAAGTCTGGTATGACGCCATCTACGATAACAACAAAACCGATATGTCGGACGATAACTACCATTCCTTTAACGGCAACCCGCGCTTTGGTGATAACGCCGGCAATAACGCCCCCATTGGAAAACATGTACCCGATGCCAAGAATTATATGAAGGGCGATGCAAAATTACTCGACACCTTTGTTTACGGTTCCTTCCCAATCGGTGACCGCACCCTTGATCTGAGATTGGGGCGTCAGGTGATCAGCTGGGGGGAATCCATGCTCTCCGGCGGCGGATTAAATATGGCGATGAATCATGTTGATGCACAGATCCGCAGCATGCCAGGACTAGAAATCAAGGAGCTATTCCTGCCTAACGGTGCATTATTGGCTCAATTTGACCTAACAGACACACTGACCTTACAAGCCTTTTATCAATACGAGTGGCAACCATCTCTCATGGATCCGGCAGGCAGTTATAACAGCATGTTTGACGGTCTGGGCGATGGCTCAGGCACATTTATGTTTATTACCGGTGAGGAAAAGAACGTTTTTAATAAAAATGTAGATTACAGAGTAGTCGATGGGAGGAGAGTTGGCTGTCAGTTCAACGAAAAAACCGGTCTAAACGAAACCACACATGATGATGACGGTAATCTTGTCCCTTGCATTCTTGACTATAACCAACAAAACCAAGCGGTTATAGATCTTATCCCTGGCTCGGCCTGTATTACAGAAGAAGAAGATCAATGCAATATTCTGGTAATGCATGAATTCGATTACCCCGAACCAGATGACCAGGGTCAATTTGGTTTTGCCTTGAACTATGTGTTGGATAGCGGCGATGAACTGGGCCTTTATTTTGTAAATTATCACGAAAAAAATCCTAACTTTATCATTCCTCTTGATGTTGCTGATGAGCTTGCACCGCTTATCAACATATTCGGTATGGCGGCTATGGCTGATCGCAGGGGTACTGATTACTGCAATACGGTTGGACCAGATGACACCCCGTACGCTGGCAATGACCCAACTACTCCTAAGGATAACGACTGCTGGGATGATGAAGAGTACTATGCCAATCTTCTTTATGCAATTTCTCCAGATTCGGAACAAGCTACGGCCGACTTGAACTTTTTAAATCTGGGGGTCATTGATGCTGAAGCGGGTTTTGTGCCGGAAAACCCCATATACACAGGCCCAAAAGATTTGGGTGCCAACCTTTCTACGGAACAGCTCGTCATATTATTGAAATTTCTTGGCGGAGTACCCAAAGCGACCGGCGGCGGCACAATTTCAGAGATCCTGGATGGCATGGGAGAAATCGACATGGTCCGCCTCCCTCCGGTAAACCTAGCCTCTCCTGGGTCACCAAATAACCCATGCAGACACTGCAAAGCCGGGGTACAGGGTGGAATTGAAAATCTCATGTTGTCAATGTATGGCATAACGCTAGACACTTACGTCCGTTCCATGGATTATCGGGTTAAGTACTTTGATAATGTTCGCACATGGGGAATGACTTACAGCACGGTTTTAGGTGTCGCCAATGTTGCAGCCGAAATCACTTACCGAGAAAACGCTCCTATCATGCGCGGCAATGTAGCGCGCACACCGGATCGTAACGAAGTCTGGCATATGCACCTCAACACTCTTATGGTTTTTGAACCAACATTTATGTGGGATTTCGCCACTCTGGTCGCAGAAGCTGTCGTCTGGCATATTCCGGGTCGCAAAAACTTTAATTTCATGGATATGTCCAACTCCGAACGACTGGCAGTGCAAAACACTGTTAACGGTACTGGAGTTGGCGTCTTCTTCAATATGGAATGGCGTAGCGTATGGCAAGGTGTTGATCTGGGTGCTTTTGTTTTCTCAAATTATGGTGTTGATGGTGCTATGGTCTATACCGGTTATATGAACCATCAGGGAACCATAGCCCTTGGCACAACAGCCAAATTTATGGAGTCTATGGAAGCAACTGTTGCAGTTGGCGCGAACTTTGGTGAAAAGGACGATATCTTCCAGACGCTCTCTCACGATCGAGACAATATCTCGATCAGTTACAAATACGGTTTCTAATCTCCTATCAGTCTGAACTCAGGTCTTGTTTTTTGCCCAATTGACGGCAAAAGACAAGACCTGAAAGCAACGCCCAGCAACACACAAATCCTCTAATTATGGTTTATCACGCGCCTCATTGCTAAACCCGTTTGTTTCTGGCGTCTTCCTTTATTATCGATTTATTCCCTACTTTAGTGCCGTAAAAACATTACCGCTCCTGCGTTGCATCAATCACCACATAACCCTGCAATATCCAAATCGTTTTGTAAGACAGGCCCAGCACCCCTTGATACACCTCGCTTAAGGCGCCTACTGTTGGTGAAACCAAACCCAAATTCTCCCCAATCTTGGGACAACCTTTCATTCTCAACGCCCTTACTTTTTCAGAAATTTAGATGGCCATTCGGCGGTTTGAGCAGCGTTTCTCCCAAATATTTCTTCATAGCCTCACTCAAAATTCGGCACTAACGTTCAGCATCGCTCAACTGCGTCGCAATTGTTTTTAGACGGTTAAAAAAGTGTTGAATACGCTGAAACGTTTCTTGAATCAATTCAGCTTGAGCATGGGTGCTTGTAATCGTCATGGTCTTCTTTCTGCCAGTCTCGGTTAAACGGCCGACTGAGCTGAGCAACAACGGCATACTCAAATGCTCGAACATCCTCGGCATCGTCCAAAAAACCAAATGACTCCTGCCCCGCTTTTGTATGCTCAAGAGCTAGCGCTGTATCCTTTGGCAAACGTCGACGTATGATGATGACTCTTCGGCTTTTACGCCATGCCGCCAGTTTCAAATAATCATCTTTTGCTTCCCAACCATCGACAACGTAGGTCCAGTCATCTCGACAATGGTGCTTATGTATAAGCTGTTTTACGTATTTTGACTTGCAAATCTTGAATAAATAATCGAGCCCTTTTTGCTCTGCCGAGGTCATAACATCCTCTACACCCCAGTCACTGTCACCTCGAATAAATTGAGGCCATAACGACCTCGGCAGACGATCGAGTA
>PIVM01000914.1 GCA_003353945.1 Gammaproteobacteria bacterium | reverse complement strand
CTGATACGGCCCGAGTTCTTGCCGATACAGATGGAGATACTAAAATACAAGTAGAAGAAATTGCCGATGACGACATTATCCGCTTTGATATGGGAGGCATTGAATATTTCCGTATGGACAACGGACGTTTGGAGGTAGATAACACAGGAAACAGCGTATTTATAGGCCTTAACGCAGGAAAGAATGATAACTTTTTAAATAATAACGGCGGCGTCGGAATAGGCTTAGGTGCATTAGGTAACAATACTACGGGGACTGGTAATACTGCCATAGGTTATCAGACCCTCAACAAAAATACTGAAGGTAATTTTAATACCGCCACAGGTCATCAAGCACTCAACAAAAATGTAGGGACTGCAAATACAGCTTATGGCACACACGCACTCCTTAACAACACTACAGGTACTCATAATGTTGCCATAGGTTATAAGGCATTTCTGGGCTCAGAAGGTACCGTTACAGGAGTGTATAATGTCGCTGTTGGTTCTCTTGCGCTATATAGAGATACTACTGGAAGTTATAACGTTGCTATTGGTTATAGGGCAGCATATAACATCCGATCTGGAAGCGATAATACCGCCATCGGATACAATGCGCTTGAGAACAACGAGACAGGGGATAATAATACTGCCATCGGATACAATGCTAATGTATCAACAGGCGCACTAACAAACGCCACTGCAATAGGGGCAAATGCCATTGTGAGTCAGGATAGCAGTTTA
>PIVM01000913.1 GCA_003353945.1 Gammaproteobacteria bacterium | reverse complement strand
TCATCACATCCTGGGGCTGAAGCAGGTCCCAAGGGTTTGGCTGTTCGCCAATTAAAGTGGTACGTGAGCTGGGTTTAAAACGTCGTGAGACAGTTTGGTCCTTATCTGTTGCGGGCGCATGATATTTGAGAAGATCTTTCCCTAGTACGAGAGGACCGGGATGGACGAACCTATGGTGCACCAGTTGTTCCGCCAGGGGCATTGCTGGGTAGCTACGTTCGGCAAGGATAACCACTGAAAGCATCTAAGTGGGAAGCCTACTTCAAGATTAGATATCACTTACGTGTAATGCGTAACTGAAGGCTCGTTGAAGACTACAACGTTGATAGGTCGGGTGTGGAAGTGTGGCAACACATGGAGCTAACCGATACTAATAAGCCGTGCGGCTTATCCAATTTTTTTGATTTGTTTGACACAAGCTACTGACTCTACACTCTATTATTCAATTATCATTTTTATATATAGTCGTTTTATCTTTTACATTTTAAGCACTTCTCTTACTCTCTTAAAATGTAGCAGTTAGAACGTACACTGAATTATTTTATTTTTAATTTTTCGGTGGCCATAGCGAAGAGGTTCCACCCGTTTCCATTCCGAACACGGAAGTTAAGCTCTTTTGCGCCGATGGTACTGCATGGGAAGCTGTGTGGGAGAGTAGGACGCCGCCGATCTTTTTCTATAGAAAACCCCCGATCATCATTTTTGATGGTCGGGGGTTTTTG
>PIVM01000912.1 GCA_003353945.1 Gammaproteobacteria bacterium | reverse complement strand
GAATTTTTGGGTGGTTCGGAGCTCAAGTCTATGTTTCAACCCGAAGAGCTGAGCAAGGGTGACAATGTCTCATTAGCGAAAGCAATGGAAGGCCAGGCGCATTTAGAAAATCTGGATCTCATACTGATACTACTCCGTGTTGCTGACTCTGAGCTGCTGCGGAAAGATGGTATGATAGGCATGATGTGTTTTAACTCGAGGCTCTTTGATCAAAGCACAGAAGTCATGATCTTTGATTGCTTCAAGAACTTGCTGGAGATGGCAGTGGAAAATCCACACAAAGTAGTGTGGGAACTTCCCATGCTCACGCATGTTGAGCAACAGAGGCAGTTAGTGGAGTGGAACAAAACATCTGCTCCTTACGCTAAGCCTGCGTGGCTGGTGCACGAGTTTTTCCTGGAGCAAGTTGAGACAAATCCAAATGCAATATCCCTGGTCGAGTACGGAGGTCTGAAGCGGATTATTTCCTATGAGGAGCTCCGAAGCATGGCGGAGAAAGTGGCAAGACAAATGCGAGCGTTGGGAGTTGATGGTGACTTAACAGTCGGCCTACTTATGACCAATGACTCAGCTGAAGCAATTGCGTCCATATACGGTACGTAGGGCCTTCTCAAACTTGCATATTGGAGGAAAGTAAGACCACTGATAGAATGAATTGCTCTCACGCAGGTGTCCTCATGGCGGGTGGAGCATATGTGCCACTTGATCCAAGCTATCCTGCTG
>PIVM01000133.1 GCA_003353945.1 Gammaproteobacteria bacterium | reverse complement strand
TGAGCGAAAGTACTTCTGCATCGAAGTCGGCTACTACTGATGTGAAGAAAGAATCAGAGATTGAGTTTGATAACGGGACAGTGTTGGGGGTGAATCCTTCGTTCAAAACACGTCATTCCCTGCTAACCGAAGTGGCACAAAATCGGGATTTTGCTGGTGAGTCATCCGCCGATCAAAGCAACAGTCTCACTGGCAATATCGCAGTCACTGTCTCAAAAGTGATGCCAAACGGATTGCTTGTGGTGCGTGGAGAGAAATGGTTGACACTGAATCGGGGTGAAGAGTTTATTCGTATCCGAGGCCTAATTCGCCAGGAAGATATCGGTGCAGACAACACCATTTCATCCAGATTAGTGGCTGATGCGCGGATTACCTACAGTGGTACAGGTGAGTTGGCCGAAGCGAATCACATGGGGTGGGTGTCGAGGTTTTTTAACAGTCGGTTTTGGCCGTTTTAATCGGGTTTAAATCGCGATGTTTAGTGGCAGGATAGAGATATTTATGACGTTAACTATTTCAAAAAAGATTCCGGGGCTGGTCTGTCGTCAAGTGTTGCTGTGTATTGCTTGTTACATTCTATTGGTAGTGCCGGCGCAGGCTGAACGCGTAAAAGACATCGCAAATCTGGCTGGCGTTCGATCGAATCCACTAGTAGGTTATGGCTTGGTGGTTGGATTAGACGGCACTGGCGATCAAACCACGCAAACCCCATTTACCACACAGTCTTTTAAAAGCATGTTAAAGCAGTTTGGTATTACGGTACCCGTTGGAACCAGCATGCAGCTGAAAAATGTTGCTGCAGTGGCTATACATGCAGAATTGCCGCCCTTTGCCAAACCGGGACATCAGATTGATATCACTGTTTCATCCATTGGTAATGCAAAAAGTTTGCGAGGTGGCAGTTTATTGTTAACACCGTTGCGCGGCGCTGATGGTGAAGTGTATGCGTTGGCACAAGGGAACCTGGTTGTGGGCGGTTTTGGAGCGGAGGGCTCAGACGGTTCAAAAATAACGGTTAATGTACCCAGTGTGGGCCGTATTGCCAATGGAGCTATGGTAGAGCGTGCTGTTGAAACTGCATTTACACAAAATTCAGCGCTGATATTTAATTTGGATCAGCCGGATTTTACAACCGCAAAGCGGCTGGCGAAACGGATTAACGAGTTATTGGGGCCTGATGTTGCGAGTGCCTTGGATGCGGCATCAGTTAAAGTGACTGCACCGCGTGAAATGAACGAGCGAGTGACCTATATGTCGGTATTGGAGAATCTTGAGATAGATCCGGGTGAGGCACCTGCCCGCGTTGTTATCAATTCTCGAACCGGGACGATTGTTGTTGGCCAGCATGTGCGTGTATCTCCTGTGGCAGTGACTCATGGATCCCTGACAGTGACTATCTCTGAAAGTGCGCAAGTCAGTCAGCCAAACGCATTTGGTGAGGGGCAAACGGTGGTTGTACCGCAAAGCAATGTGTCAACGCAGCAGGATCAAAAACCCATGTTTGTATTTGATGCTGGATCGACGTTGAGTGATATCGTCAAAGCCGTTAATCAGGTCGGTGCTGCTCCAGGCGATATGATGGCTATTCTGGAAGCGTTGAAACAAGCTGGCGCGCTTAAGGCTGATCTGGTAGTAATTTGATTTCGGTGAGCAAGTAGCATGATAAATGCCAATATGGAAAGTGCGAAATTAGCACATCGCTCCTACACAGACCTGAATGCCTTGCAGGATATACGCAGGCAGGATAGAGCGGGAGCTATTCAGGAGGTTGCCCGGCAATTTGAAGCGATTTACTTGCAGATGATGTTCAAAAGCATGCGTGAAGCGAATGCTGTATTTTCGGAAGGCAATTTCCTCAATAGTTCAGAAATGAAATTTCATCAGGAATCCCTGGACAAGCAGCTGAGTTTATCCTTGAGCGAAGGTAAAGGTATTGGCTTGGCTGAAGCGTTGATCAAAAACATGAGTCAACAGTATGGTAAGTCTGATGACGTAGCATCCTCAACAGACTCAGAAACAAAGCAATCACTTCAGTACTATTTTGATCATCCCGTTTCTAATTATCCAGTTTCCTCTGCGGCTCCAACTGTAGGTAACGTAAAAATTACCGTCGACACGAGGGATAATGATATTAAATCCCCTCAATCATTTGTACAAATGCTTTGGCCTTTAGCACAAAAAGCAGGAGAGCTGCTGGGTGTTGATCCGCGAGCAATATTGGCGCAGTCAGCCTTGGAAACAGGTTGGGGAAATTCAGTCAGCCCTGATGGGGATAAAAACTTCTTTGGTATAAAAGCGGATGCACAATGGAGTGGGTCGAGCATTAATCGTCAGACACTTGAGCATCGAAACGGATTATTGCAGACGGAGCGAGCGCAATTTCGTCAATATGACAGTTATGCCGAAAGCTTTATTGATTATGCCGGTTTTCTAAAGAGCAATCCTCGTTATCAAAATGCATTACAGGCAGGTGATGATCCTCATCAGTTTGCCAGGGAGTTGCAGAGTGCGGGTTATGCAACGGATCCACACTATGCGAAAAAAATCTCCAGCATACTTAATGGTGATGTGTTGAATTCTGCTTTAAGTACTGTAGTTGGGGAGGGTTAGATGGCGTTTCAGTTCTTAATATCTTGTGACCCTCCGGCAGAGGTGAAAGTAAATGGCTGATCTATTAAGGATAGGTGCCAGTGGAATAACTACCTATCAAAATGCGTTGACTGTTACGGGTAACAATATCACCAAAGCCAATCTGGAGGGCTACAGCCGCCAGGAGGCAATCCAATCACCTCAGTTAGCACAAAAAGTAGGAGTGGGGTATATCGGCTCCGGTGTTAGCAGCGATGGTGTTCGTCGTATTGCGGATGAGTTTTTGACTAGGCAGTTGCGAGTTGATACTACAGCATTTAACAATTTAGATGGTTATCTGAGTAATATTGAGCAATTGGATATATTGTTGGCGGATGCCGCGACGGGTCTTACTGGAGGTATAGATAAATTTTTTAAAGCGGTAGAGGGGGGTGCGCAGGATCCAGCGTCAATTCCTTCTCGTCAAGCCGTTCTTTCTGAGGCAGAGGGATTGGTTGGACGGTATCATATGCTTAGCGGGCGATTGAGTGATCATAATGCGACGATTAATACTCAATTGGTTTCAATAGCAGAGCAGATTACAGCGCTATCAAAAGGCATTGCCTCGCTCAATAATGCCATTGCACAAGGAGGTGGTACGAATCTAGGAAATCAGCCAAATGACCTGCTAGATCAGCGAGATGCAAAGCTGAAAGAACTATCGGAATTGGTTTCTGTTACCGTAGTAAATCAAGACGGTGGTATGGTCAATGTTTTTATTGGTAACGGTCAAGCCTTGGTTTTGGGAACTCAGGCCAATGAGTTAGAGGCGCAAGAAGGAGTCATTGATCCGTTTCGATTTGATCTGGGTTTTGTTCGTGGAACATTATTTCAGAGCGTTAGCCAGGATCTGACTGGTGGAAAGCTGGGTGGTTTGCTTGAGTTTCGGCAAAACGTATTGGATCGATCATTCAATGAATTGGGGCGTATTGCTTTGGCGATGGCCGACAACTTTAACACACAGCAGAGCCTTGGTCTTGACCTGGAAGGAAATGCTGGGAACAATTTTTTCACTGATATAAATTCTCGATTGGCAATGGAGCAGCGGTCTACGGGACATATCGAAAATCTCTTGCCTGATGATAGAGTGGTTACTGTTAGTATTGAAGACGTAGGGCAATTAACAACCAGCGACTATCTCTTAGAGTTCATAACAAATACGAATTTTACCATTACCCGTATTAGCGACAATGCAGAAGTATTTCAGGGTTTGTCGACGGGTGCTTTTCCGTTGAGTATCGATCTTGAAGGTATGAGTATTAATCTTGAAAGCGGTAGTTTTCAACAGGGTGATCTTTATTTAATTCAGCCCACACGACACGCAGCGGCGGATTTGGATTTGGAAATTACCCGTACGCAGGAGCTTGCATTTGCCTATCCCATCAGTACGGATGCCAGCTTGGGTAATGTCGGCGCGGGCGTCATTTCACAGGGAGAAATGCTGGATGTCTTTCGTGCTGACGGTTCTACGCCGCTAGACAGTTTTTCTGTCCCAGGTCAACTTTCGCCACCCATCATCATTCGTTTCTCCAGTGCAACCAGCTATGACGTTTTGGATAATACTGATCCAGCAAACCCAGTGGACTTGCAGCCACCCATGCGTGGTCGTACTTACTCGCCCGGAATAGTGAATGAAGTGTTTGGTCGTGATCCGAATCAAACATCGGTATCCACTGATACTGTTTTTATGAGAACGGCTACTGCAGGTCTGACTAATGGTACACCGGCAGAAACCGTCAGTATCGTGCAAACCAGTCCAGGTGCTACCACAACAACCAATTCAACTGTGACGATCCCGGCTAATACCTCAGCAAGAAATGCCGCTGTGTTACTCAGTCAGGTTGAAGGTGTTAGTGCTTTTGCTGATACCAGTGTCGTGCTTAGTATTAATGATGCGGGTGCCGCTGCAACTCCGATGAATATCACTTTGCGCTATGGCGCGGGTGCAACCGATTTCGTGACCCTAACAACCGGCACACCGGCAATACCAGACCCAAATCCGCTGACAGTCGACTTCTTGCGTGATGCGATTAATGATAATCAAACGTTGATTAATCTCGGCATTGTTGCTGTTAGTAATCCTGTTGACCCCAGATATGCTGGCGTGGCGTCATTGAGCGTTCGAGCGACCCATGGTGAAGATCTCACTTTCTCAGTAACAGCCGGTGATGCGGGAGACCAGCTCAATATTCGGGATATTAATCGTGACTTTGAGTTGAATGCCCTGGCTCCTGTTGGGGCAACGGTAATAGGTGTTGGAGCAACATCCACTGTTGGTGGCGTCATTTATGCTGATATGGATGACAATGGATATTTGAGCACGAACTTAGCTGCGCCGGGAGGACGTTTTTCAAATCCGCCTCCTACGGTACAGGCTACCTATACCGGGTATCAGGTATCGCTTACCGGCACGCCCGCAGCAAGTGACGAATTTACTATTGATTATAATGTTGGCGGTGTGTCTGATAACCGTAATGCCTTGGTTATGGCCTCGTTTGCTACAAGCGATACGATTCAAAATAATGGTCTTTCATACCAAGAAGCCTACGGGCAGCTGGTAGAGTATATCGGGACTGAAACGGCTCAAACTCGAATTAATCAAGAAGCCGCTGAATCATTAATGCGTCAGTCACAGGCTAATCGAGACTCCTTATCTGGAGTGAGTCTCGATGAAGAGGCAGCGCAGTTAATACGTTTTGAGCAAGCATATAACGCATCCGCTCAGGTAGTGAATATTGCGAGACAACTATTCGATCAACTGATGGCGGTTTTTTAATTGATTTTGGTATTGAAGTTCCTTCTTTCTTCAGGGGGAGCAAAAAGGTAAATACAGCAATTTTCTGATGGAAATATAACAGTGCTGATAAGCCTATAAAGGTTTGACTATGAGAATTTCAACAATACAAGTATTTAATCGTGGTGTGGAAGGGATTACTGATACAACAGGCCAGACAGCAAAAACACAGGCTCAAATTGCATCCGGGGTTCGCGTGCAAACGCCGTCCGATGATCCTGTGGCATCAGCACGTATTTTACAGCTTGACCAGGACAAAGCTCGTCGTGATCAATATATTAGCAATATTGATAGTGCAAAGGGGCGGCTTGAGTTGGAAGAAGCTCAGTTAAGTGCCGTTAATGATGTCATAATTCGCCTAAAAGAACTAACGGTTCAAGCGGGAAATGGAACGTATTCCCATGCGGATCGGCAAACACTGGCCGATGAGATTGATGAGCGCCTCCGAGGGCTGGCTGATTTGATGAATTCTCAGGACGCCAATGGAGAGTATGTCTTTTCTGGCTTCATGGGTGGGACCAAACCCTTTGAAAAAACGGATGGTGGAAGCTTTATCTACCAAGGTGATGAAGGACAGCGTTTCATCAATGTGTCATCAAGCACTATGGTGGCGATAAATGATTCAGGAAAAGGGATATTTGTCGATATTCCCAGCGCCCAAAATTCATTTATTACTGCAGCAGGCGTTAACAATACGTCGAATCCTGCTGCTACGATTACGCAGGGACTCATTGTCGATCAGGTTGCATACGATGCTTTTTATCCAGAGGATATGATTATTACGTTTAACGATCCAACGCTGGTAGTGCCCAATCAGTCAAACTATACCATCACATTAAAATCGGATGGTCGGGAGGTGGTCAGCAATGTACCGTTCAATGGCGGAAATATTACTGCTAATGGTGTTCAAGTGTCCGTCTTTGGCAACCCTAATGTGGGTGATCGTTTCACTATTGAGTCAACGCCCACTCAGGGGCTATTAACAACTGTGGGGCGCTTGGCCGAAGGGCTAAGAAATTTTGATAATACTCAGAGAACAGAACTCAGCACGCTCTTGGCGAACACGCTTGATAATCTAGATAACGGGTTGACCAGTGTGTTGCAAGTGCAGTCGAAAATTGGAGCAAGGATTAATTCACTCGACAGTACAAGGGATGTGCTCGGTCAAGTGGATATTGCGTCAAATCAGATTCTATCCGACTTGCGGGATCTTGATTATGCTGAAGCTGTCAGCCGTTTAAGTTTTGAATCATTTATTCTTGAGGCTGCCCAACAAAGCTATATTAAAATAGCAAACTTGTCGTTATTTAATTTCATTCGTTAAGTGTTTTAAACAACAAGATCAATCTGCTGAAAACTGTGTGCACCATCGTCGGCGATAAAGAAGCTGCTGCTGCGCAGCTGTCCCTGCGTTTGCCCCTTTGAGTCGGTAAAACTGTGTGGTGTGGCTGTGCTGCCCAGATAGAGCGCTTCAACGCCTTTGGATGTGATGCTTTGCGTTTTTTCTACGCCGGGTGTAAATAGTTGCAGTTTGTTGAAAACGGCATCAGCACTGTCGATAAAACCATTGCCGTCATCATCATAGACGGCCAGTTCAGCAAAACCGTTTCCTGTTATAGCACCAAAAAGCTCACTGCCATCGTTAATAATGCCATCTCCGTTTTTATCTAAAGCTAGATAGGCGCTTTGTGAGGCCAGTTTCGCAAGAGATTCTTTCTCGCCATCGCCATTTAAGTCAAAATTGAAACGGTTCTCACTTAAGGCCAGTGGGCCGTGAAAATTCAACACAAGTGGGTCCATCATTTTTGCCATCTCATTTGCTGAAAGGTCCATTTTGACATCTAGCTTTCGTGATAGCCTTTCATCAAGCTCAATATGCATCACTTCTCCGTTGTCCAGGGTGATGTCTGCCTGAATGCTGATGGTTGTTAATTCCTGTTCGCGCAAGTGGAGGCGAAAGTTGTCTGGTGAGATTGCATCGTCAATTTGAATATTGAGTTGCTGTTGTTCTATTGCAACTTGTACATCGCCGCTGGCTTTTTCTGTTTGCACTGATGCGCCTGCATTACCGATTTGGATTTTATGACCGGTCCAGTATTCCAGCATCCAAATCATTACCTGCAAATCGGAGTCGATAGCGTTCGCGTTAATATCGAAACCTTTGGTTTGATTCGATTGAGCAAGCAGTGATCCAGCGGCTGCAAAACGCGCTATGTGTGGTGGTTGTTTTTGTGGGCGTCGGGATTCAGTTTGATTGCTGGCAGATATCTCAGGCGGTGCTCTACGTTCTCGGGGCGGTTCGGTATTGTCTAGCCTGGCTTTGGGAGTGATATGCTGAGATCGTTGTAGCTGATGCTGGGCTGCCATGGCTACAGAGGAGTTGACTATTTTCACGACCGGCTCCTGAGTTACACATATGCTCAGGTTATCGGCGTGAGATATTAAATCTTTAATGTCGATTTGTTATCGTATCGATAAGTATTCCCATACAAAACGGAAGGTGAGAAAGGCCGCTCTTATGCTGCTGCGATTGCGATACCGTCCCAGCCCATCTTGATTTCAGAAAGCAGTCTGCGTGTCTCTGACATTATTTCCATGCCAGTATCTTCTTCTGCTTCGCAAAGCCTGCGGATCATGTATTCATAAAGAGAGTCGAGGTTAGAAGCCAGTTCCCCGCCTGCTTCGAAGTTCAGGTTCTCTCGTAAGCCGTTTAAGATCCCAATGGCCTTTTCTATCAGAATGCCTGTCCGTTTCGTGTCTCCCTTTGATAGTGCGGTTTGGGCTTGTTCTAGGCGCTCCAACGCACCGTCAAGCAATAGGGCGATAACTTCATAAGGTGAAATTGAGTTGCTACGTCGCTCCAATTCAATGGCTGCGCGAGTTACTGCAATAGTCATAACATGTTCCTCATATACCTATTTAAGTGCTACGCTAGTGAGAAAATAACAATACACGATGCGCTTTTTATCTTGTTATATTTCATATTTAAGATACTGCATAAAGGATGCCAACAGTGTGAAAGGCATCGTTTAAAGCAAAAAAATTGTGCGCTTAATGCTACGAGTAAATAAAGTATGAAGATTCAGTTGCTTGAAGGTGGCTGGAGCAGCTTTTGAGGTGATAGCGGAGTTTGTTTTAAAGTGGACTCATTGTTCGACAAGGTTTGTAATTGTTTTGTCGAGGGTAGTTTGCCATTCGGGCGGCAAGAGCTTGCAGTGCATTTGCCGCCTTTATTGTATTTCTCAGCCTATTTCTTTCCAGGAAGTGGCAATCGTGGCAATCAATGTCCCGCACTCATCAAGGATGGCTGGATCATTTTTACTGTTTGCTTGCAAAAGAGTGCGTTGAGCATAGGCATATAAAGAATCCAGGTTATTCGCAATATCTCCGCCTTTCTCCAGGTCCAGGCTATCTCTCAAACCGGACAGTATATCGAATGCTTCGTTGATTTTTTTACCTTTTTGTTCATAGTTATTCTGCTGCATTAATCCCTTGGCCTGAGCAATGCGGCTCAAGAAACCTTCAAATAACATCTCAACTAAACGGTGTGGGCTCGCATCTTGTATGCCAGATTCGACATGAACATTGCTATAACTTTTTACTGCGCTTTGAACGTTCAAAATAAGCCCCTCTAATGCAGATTATGTATCATCGTGTTGAAGTGAGTCGCCTCTAAACTTATTTATCGACTGAAGTAGCTTGAGCTTTAGGGGGTTTTAGATTTAACTTTTAGGTTTGTGCAGTAAAGGGTAGCCTGTCCATAATGCCATCCAGAAAACCGCCTGAACTATTGAGGCTGGACACGATTCTTTCCATCGCCAGGAACTGAGCCTGCAAGCGTGCTTGATAGGCAGAAATGCGGCGGTCGAGTTTATCCTGGTCAGTATCAAGCGTGTCCAGCTTATCATCGATATTGTCTTCTCGTGTATCAATGATGCCGCTGGATTGCAGATACTGATCGAGCAGTGTACTTAATTCGCGACCAAAGCCACCGGAAAAATTAATGGTTGACGTCGTCGCTCCCGGTTGAACCACGAGGGTGAGTCCGTACGGGTCGGAGTTCAATTCTGGTAGCAATACATTGCCCAGGCCAAAGCCGACTACACCGTCAATTGTGCCAGCAACATTGCTGCCCGCAGTGCTGGTGCCGGTATCCAGTCCGAGATCTGCCGCACTGCCGCCTACGGCAGTCACCGAGACATTGGACTTGCTGCCATAGGTGCGGGAGGTGATTTCAAAGTGATCCGTATTCCAGATGACATCGACTTTACCCGCGTTGGCTATCAGGGTGGCATCGTTATTGACTTGAGACTGAATATGCGCGGCCAGCGCGTCTTCATCTGCGTAGCTGCCGGGCGTCAAGCTGATGGTTTCTGAGGTTTTTCCATTCACCGTAATGGTAAAATCATAATCTGTTGCGCCAGCACCGTTTATATCGGCCAATAAGGTGCCAGCAGATGCTACGCCGACCAGATTGCCTTTTGCCGGGTCATTGGTGACCACTACGTCGTAGCTGCCGGGTACGGTTTGGGTGCCAAAACTGTTCACCGTGATCTTATCAGCGCTGGAACTGGTTACGGGGGCGAACAGTGTTTTGACCAGATCAAAATTGTCAGCAAATGCGGCAGTCAAAGCGTCTTCATCAATGCTGAGGTTACCGTCAAGGTCGGTGCGAATCCCAATGGCTGCCAGAGAAGTAAAGCCTGAGCTGATACCGGGAATTGCATCTGCAATGGTGTCGCGAATGCCGCTAATAATACTTTTTGTTGTTGCGTCACGAGACAGGCTGCCGTCCTCTTCTGTCTCTTCGTTATAGCCTGTCAGAGGCTCAATGACTTCGAGAAAGGCATTAAAGGCATCGATAAAACCTCGAACTGACTCTTCCGCTGTCGTTTTGTCCTCAAAGATATTGACCGCTATGACTTCGCCAGGCGCTGCTTTGGCCAGAGTAAACTCAAAGCCTTCTAGTACATCGTCAATTTCATTGCTGCTGCGACTGACGGTCAGTCCATTGACGACTAAGGAGGCATCAGCGCCGGTTTGGTTTTGTATCAATTGCTGGTTTGCGCCAGCCACGCCGGCGCCAAAGGCAAAGCGCGACAGGTCATTGGCATCGGTATTGGAAGGAGTCCCTCCATCTTCTGCCACGGTTACCTGCAGCTCATTGGAGGCCCCTGAGGGGGCGGTAATAACCAGTCGATAGCCCGAGCCGTCATTGATAATACTGGCTTGTACGCCTTCATCTGCCGCATTGATGGCGTCACGCAGCCCCGCCAACGAGTTATTGGTATCATCAATGGTAATGTTAAACGCGTCCCGATCAGTGTCTACTGTGAAGGTTTCGGGGGGATCAAGCGCGTCGTCCCATTGCCCAAAGCTAAAGGTCAGCACACCTTTACCTACCGTATCGCTGGTTTCTGAGAAGGTGGCATTGGTTGACAGTGATTGAGCCTGGGCTATGGCCAATACTTCAAAGGTGTAATCGCCTACGGGGGCATCGTCTCCCAATTTGGACGGGAGTAGGGCAGTGCTTTCAGTAAAGGTGGCGTTTTTGGCAGAAAAGCTGTCGTCTTCCATCAATAAGTCTGCTGCATCCTGCAAGGTGGCCAGAGCGCTTCGCAGAAGGCCAAAATCAGAAATTTGGGTCTCGTAGGTTTCGCGCTTGGTATCAATGCGATCTTGCTTGGATGTCTTTTCGATTTCAACCAACTGGCTAACCAGACTTGAGGAATTGATACCCGAGCCTGCTCCCAGTGAACTGATAATGTTGTTGTCGATAGCCACCTAGAACTCCAGAATTTCATCTTTTGCTGATTATATTATCGGCAAGGAAGTGCTTTTCTGCAGTGTGTTCATAGAACAATGCACGCTAAAAAGTGCCTCAGTTGGCCAATTTGATTATCCGTATCGTAGGGTGCGGCCCCCGCACCGCAAATATCAAGAGCAAAGGCGCATTGGTGCGAAGGTCGCACCCTACGATTTGTCGATATGGATTATAAAATGCAAAAGGCGTGCCTTTACTGTGCAGATAATACTATCGGTCCTTAATTCAGCATAGCATTGCACGTTAATCAGATGAAAGTACGCATATCTGCATTATTTTTTTGGTTCTCAGTGGCTTTTTCCTGGCAAATTATTGCCGCTATAAACGTGCTACAGATATCGTAGAGCAAGATGTCGATTGGGTCCGCGTGCAAATTATGACAATCAAACCCTCAGAGGAAAAATGACTCCAACTGGCAGAAATGACAAAGTCAGAAACGCGCAGTAGTCGAATTTATGCCACACAAAGGCTTAACATGAAGCTCTTCGCGGCGAGCTTCTGCTTGCCAAAGATCATACTGTGTCTGTTGATTTAACCAGCTTTCAGATGATGTGTTAAATGCAATAGAAAGACGAACAGCCATCTCTGGGCTGATGCCGGATTTGCCGTTAATAACGCTGGATAATGTTTTCCTACTAACTCCCAGCGCATCAGCCGCAGCTGTTACCGTTAATTCAAGAGGCTCTAAGCAAAGCTCTTTAATGATTTCGCCGGGGTGTGGCGGGTTGTGCATAAGCATAATGATACCTCAATGATAATCTTCGTAGTTTACAATTTCCGCATTCTCGTCAGTGAAACGGAAAGTAACCCTCCAATTACCACTTACTCGAACAGACCAAATATCCGCTCGATTGCCAGTTAGCTGGTGTAAGAATAGACCGGGTAAATTCATATCGTTAGGGGAGGTCGACGCATTAAGGCGGCCCAAAATGAGCAAAAGCTTTTTTGCATGCTTGCTCTGAACGCCAGAGATCTGACCAGATTTGAAGAATTTCTCCAAGCCTTTGTGTCTAAATGACAGAATTATCGCTTGAGTGTAACGTGACACTACTCGGGTGTCAATGTTGGGGCAGGATTCAAGTATTGTTGTTGTCGATAGCCACCTAGTGCAGCGTCTCATTGAATTGATGCTACCTTTTCGCACTTTAACATATTGGCCCAAGCGTGGGGGTGGAAGAAGCCCATCAAATCAATTTTCCATCAGGGTACGCACCTGCTGCTA
>PIVM01000911.1 GCA_003353945.1 Gammaproteobacteria bacterium | reverse complement strand
ATTTTCTCCGGATTTGTCAGCAATTTTATAATACGTAGTAAAATAAGGTGTGAATTGGCCGGATTTTAATACGAAGTTAGTTTTTATTGGCCGGATTTTAGTACCTGGCTGCTTGCATTTCCTGGCCGGATTTTATTACGTAGTTTGTTTATTCGCCGTTTTTTGGGTATTTTATAAAATAATAAAATAAAGTTTTTATTGGCCGGATTTGATTACGTAGTTGATTACTAATTGATTTTTTATGGAAGTTGAACTTAATTTATTGGTTTTATAGTCTATTTACATCCGCTATTCTCAATTCTGGTATTTTCTCCTAGGTCTCTACTGTTTTTGTATGGGTTTCTTAAATAAAAGGGGTAAGTAGTCAGATTTTATTAAGAAACTGCATTTCATTGGCCGGATTTTAGTGCGTAGCTTGTTACTTTATTGATTTTTTATGATATTATTCTCCGTTTTTTTAATTTATAATCAATTTTTTGGTTTTTAAGCCTATTCTTGGCCGTGTTTTGAGTATTTTATTAACATAAAATTGCATTTGTCTACTGGATTTGAGTAAAAAAGATGTAGTTTGTTAGCCCTCAATGCTTTAATCGGGCAAACACATAATCTTTTTCTAATTCTCTGCCGGACTTCATGTCTTTTTATCTCCGAGACGGTTTTTTTGAGCTAAACATTGTAAATTTTCATTGATCTTATAGGATTTTATAAATAAAATAGTGTTTTT
>PIVM01000910.1 GCA_003353945.1 Gammaproteobacteria bacterium | reverse complement strand
CTAGGGTTCTCTTGCATGTAGAATTCAAAAATGATATCGAATTTTATTTTTGATCAGTTGCTGATACTCAATCTGGAGTTTTTGAGAATAGTGGTACCAAATTCCAAATTGGAATGTGCGAGTTGATCAAAATTTTTTTCTGATATCATTTTTGAATTCTACGCCTCAAAATACCCCTTGGTACTAAAAATCAACAAAAAACACTTCTGAGATGACCCAACAGAGTTGAAGCAAATCAACCCTCTTGACACCCCAAAATCGCGAGTTTTGTGTTTTTAGGTGAAAATGACATTGTTGAGAAAATTGTCTCAAAGTCGATGGAGAAGTATCTTTGGCAAACTATATTTTTATGGTAACTAGGCATAGTGTTGTTACAAATTTTGCCGCATCTTGAAAGCAGTAAGTGGTTGTATTGATTAGAGGAAAAAAATTATTCTCAAAAATATGATATTTTTCAAACCTGACTTTCCACGGAAAAAAGCAAATTACCATTCCTGTGCAGAAGTAACATAATATTTGATACTTACATGGGTTAGTGCGTTGGAAGGCCATTATAAAACCGTTGGAACAATCCAGATAAATGATTTGCATTGGCAAGAAATCATAAAAATATGATTTCTTGCTTATACACAAAAAAGTGAAATCTTCACAACGTCGTCCTACACAAACACAAAGACGCAAAAAATAATGTAAGTACACAATACAACATTTTGAAATACGGAGA
>PIVM01000323.1 GCA_003353945.1 Gammaproteobacteria bacterium | reverse complement strand
TCGCCATAGGAAACCAGACCCATGAAAGACTTGTTCCCTGTTACGGGAGTGTTTCCATAAATTTGATCAGTGGCAATCGTGACGTAACGACCATCCAACCCGAGAGATCCGCCCTGTTGGATGTCGTCAATGGAAATTGGTGGGTAGTGCCAGTCTTCATTCAGACCGTCAAAATAAATCTGTTGCGCCCCATTTAGGAACTTGGAGGTTACTATGACTCCCGGACCGAAGCTTGTCTTAGCCATACTAAACTTATGGGCACTTTTATTAGTTGAATTTTACCCTACGCGTAACGAGCGGTGTATCCTTTGTGAGATTTGCCTTTTCCCTTTAGGATTCGACACAGTGCTCCCGCTGAACCATCTATTGCTCTTGCCGCTGCATGAAGTGATGGGTATTGAGTTTCTTCGCCTGTTTTTATGTTGGTGAGGATGATTGGTTTGCTAGTAGATTTTATCGCGTTCTTTCTCGCTTCAGCGAGTTGTCCTGTTTGCACAGCGGATTTTCCGCCCTTCAGACCACCTTTTTGGCAAGTTTTTGGCCTTATTTCCAAAAGGTCTGGACGCCAAAAACCTTTTCCCGATTCTACATTATCCCTACCCTGGGTCTTTCCCCCTTGACGCTGGGTATCTTCAGAGAAATTTGTTGACCCAAAATGCTCATTTATACAATTAGGATCGTTGACATGGTACGTTGATTTTTGCCAATTTGTTTCTATGGAGTATGCTTCAGAGTGTCCCTCACACCACAAAAGAGCAACAACTTGTTTTTCAAATTTCATATATTTCCAGCGTTCAGAGTGCTTTTTGGCTGAAGATGAACCAAAATACCCGTCCGTAAGAGGGTCGTCTCCTTTACGTTTTGAGACACCTGTGTAGAAACACCCGTCTTCAAAATTTATGATGTACAGGTAGTGGGTCCAGTTGTTTTGTGATAAACGTTTCATGCCTTATTATACAAAAATCCCCCGCCAAAGTAAACTTGACGAGGGATAAATAAACGTTATTGAACTGACTGAGTAATATTACTCACCCGTACGTCCAATCATTCGTTGTGAACACGAGTTCGATTGTACCCACATCACCGGATTCACGGTCCATTTCTGCGACGGTCAGCTGTTGAAGCTGGCAACCGTAGAGGACGTAAGGGGTGTTGTTAGGGTCATCGCCGTTGCAGCTCGTAGGCTGTACAGTGATTGTAAGGAACTCGCAATTGTAGTCTGCCCAGACCTGTTCGATAGTGTGGGCGAATGCGGGATCGTAGGGAGCGGAGATTGTAACATCTTCCAAAGAACGGGGACCTACAACTTTGTAGATGCGGTTCCCTGTTCCATTAGCGTATTGTCCAGTCTCTGCCGAATCGACGACTCCCGAGAAAGTTGTCCAAATCGTTTCCAGTCCATTGACTGTAACGATAAATGAGGACTTGGGAATTGGTACGATTACGGGCATTGGAAAGTCTCCTTATGAATAAGTGTTGTTGAACGAATCAAGCGAACACGTCAGCACAGAAGAATCCAGAACCGTAAAGGCCGTTAGCACCGAGTCCAGTGATGTTCACTGCACGCTCGACGGTGATTTCAGCACGAACCACGCGACGCTCACGGATGTAGTACTCAGGACGGACAGCAGGTGTGCCGGTCAACTGGTATGTGTAAGCGAAAGCAGGCGTAGCGGCGGAAGCGCCACCAGCAGGCATCACGGAATCGGAAGCACCAAGTGGGCTGTAGAACAAGACAATTGCGTTCTCAGGGAACACAGGTTGCAGTGAACCATCTTGAGCCAGTTGGCGACCTTCGGCAACGCGGATTCCACGCTCAAGACCGAAGTAGCGAGCGATCACGTCTGTGTCGATGCTGTCAGCAGTTGTGTACTGGATGCGGTCGAGCAGTGCTTCTGAAGTCAGAAGACGATCGAACACAGCAGAACCAACAACGGCACTGTTAGGACGGATACCGATCTGGTTGGCGACTGCGCGCTTCCAGTTCAGGACGTCAGTAATTGGGTTAGCTGTAGCAGCACCCCAGTTTGCTCCACCTGTAGGAATACCTTCAGCAGTTGCGTCGGCGTCGTACAGTGTCCATGTAGCGTAGGAGAGACCGATGTTACCTGAACCGGCAACATACTGCTCATAATCAGCCAGAGTGGAGATGGCGTTAGCCACTGTCACTTCGTAGGCATTCATCAAACGGGACATCGCGTTGCGTGTCTCGATGGCGCGGAGGTCAACTTGAGCAGGACCTTCGCCAGCGTTCTCGATAACTTCCTCAGGAAGTTCCCAAGCGATCACTTCTTGCTCGAGAGCATAAGGATCGGAGTCGAAGCGACTCTGGACAGCAGGGATGTTGGAACCGTATGCACGACGGTAGTCGATAACGGCAAATGCTTCCTTACCGAAACGCAGTGTGCGTCCGGCACGGGTGGGGGTGTCCACCACAGGTGCGATAAAGTTGGCAATGTTTGTCTCAGGAAGCATGTAGCCCTGAGCCAAAGTTGTCAGGATAGGATCAACACTTGCGTAAGTGTCTTTAAGATTCATCATTGGCTTTAAGTCTCCTTCTGCAGAAGATAGACGGGTCTGGTCTTACGCGAATGCAGCCAGGCCCCGAGTTAGTTAGTTAGTTATCAGTTGAAGCTGACGAGGACCATTGCCACGCCACCGATCACCACTTGCTGGCGAACGATAGGTGTGGTTGCGTCCACGGTCACAGCACCACCAGCAGAGCTGGAAAGACCAGCGCCATCAACCAGCAGAGCGTCGTTCTGAACCTGCAGGTTAGCAGCATCAGCAGCAACCAGCAGAAGACCGGAGGTAGCGATGGTGTTCAGACGAAGACGGTCAGTTGCAAAGTTGCAAGGCTCGCAAGTGTTCACTTGCTGTTGGATCACGCCCCATGCCTCACCTGCAGCAACCATCAGAGCGGCTGTTGGAGGATCGGTGGGTGCGGCTGCGTCGATTGTTACCAGTGTGAACTGGGGGATTGCCACGGTGCA